>NZ_CP034766.1:3435000-3723718 GCF_004006015.1 Rhodococcus sp. X156
GATGGGGGTCGCGCGGTCGATCCGCGGCCGGGTCGCCGACCTCGGCGGTGAGCTGGTGCTGGAGACCGCGCCGGGCGAGGGAACCGAGTGGGAGGTCCGGGTGGCGCGGCCGAGCACGCCCCGCAGGAGCGACGAGACCGTCATGATGTCTGTGCGTCGGTGGGCGCACCGGCGCGGCCGGTAGCCGAGATCAGCAGCGCCCAGCTTCAGCGGGCCCGAGGTTCCACACTGCCAACGGGGGGCACCATGCAGGAGAGCACGACCGAGCCGGCTCGGGACACCGTGGTCCGGGTGATGGTGGTCGACGACCACCCGATGTGGCGGGACGGGGTCGCCCGCGACCTCACCGCTCGCGGCTTCGACGTGGTGGCCACCGCCGACGGCGTGGACTCCGCCGAGCGCATCGCCAGTGCCGTGCAGCCGGACGTCGTGCTGATGGACATGCAGCTGGGCAGCGGCTCCGGTGTCGACGCCACTGCCCGGGTGCTGCAGGTGTCGCCGGGCACGCGGGTGCTGGTGCTGTCGGCCTCCGGCGAGCAGTCCGACGTGCTCGACGCCGTCAAGGCAGGCGCCTCGGGCTACCTGGTCAAGAGCGCGTCCGTCACCGAGCTGGTCGACGCGGTGAGCGCCACTGCCGCGGGGCAGGCGGTGTTCACCCCGGGCCTGGCTGGGCTGGTGCTCGGTGAGTACCGGCGCATGTCCGCCGAGCCGGCGGCTGCAGGACCGTCCACCCCGCAGCTGTCCGAGCGGGAGACGGAGGTGCTGCGACTGGTGGCCAAGGGCCTCAGCGCCAAGCAGATCGCCGCCCGGCTGGTGATCAGCCACCGCACCGTGGAGAACCACGTGCAGTCGACGCTGCGCAAGCTGCAGCTGGCCAACCGCGTCGAGCTGGCCCGCTACGCCATCGAGCACGGCCTCGAGTAGTGAACGCGCAGAACACTTCTGCCCGACACAAGTAGCAATACTCAGGACACGGCCGCGGCATTTGGCCACGATGGGTTCATGACTCAGCACCCCGACCATGACGACGCCGTGGCACAGCTCGCCGACGAGGTCCGTTCGCTGCGCAAGCGGCTGGACGAGGTCGGTGCTGAACCCCCACAGACTCCGGCGCCACCCACCGAGCCTGCGCCTGGCCGACCGGGCCCCAGCTGGGCCCCGGTGCCCCCGCCCGCCCCGGTCCGTCCCCCCCAGCCGGCCTTCCGCGCCGGCCCCCTGGGGCCCGCGCCTCGCCCGCCCCAGGTCGCCCAGCTGCCCAGCGGGCCGATCCCCCCGGCCGCCCGCGGTCCCCGCCCGCCCAGTGGCCCGCCCCGCCCGCCGGCGGGCCCACCGCCGTGGTCCGGCTCACCCCCGGGTTACCCCCCGCCGTCGGCCCCGGTCGCCCAGCCCGGGTGGTGGGCCCGGGAGAACACCACCAGCCGCGTGCTGGCGGTCGCCGGCTCCGTCATCACCCTGCTCGGCGTGGTGATGCTGCTCGTCCTCGCGGTGCAGAACGGCTTCCTGGGGGTCGTCCCCCGCGTCGTGGGCGGCGCCGTGCTGGCCACTGCGCTGCTGGGCCTGTCCTTCTGGGTGCGCAACCGGCCGGGTGGGCAGATCGGCTCGGTCACGCTGGCCGCCACCGGAGCGGTCGGGCTGTACCTGGACGTCGTGGTGGTCACCAGCACCTACCACTGGGTGCCGGTGCCCGTCGGTCTCGTGCTCGGCTTCGCCATCACCGCAGCCGGGCTGGGCATCGCCTACTGGTGGCGCTCCCAGCTGATGGCCCTGCTCGCCGTGCTGGCCTCGTGCGCCCTCTCCCCGTTCCTCATCCAGGACGGCGGTCCTGAGCTCACTGGCTTCGTCCTGGCGGTGTGCGTCGCCGCCGGCGTGCTGCACCTGCTGCGACCCTGGCAGGGCCTCTACGTGGTGCAGACCGTGGCTCCGGTGCTCGCAGCGGCGATCTCCATCGTCGTGGCAGCCGATCGCGACACCCTCGTCTGGACCACCGCCGGCGCCTGCGTCCTGGTGACCGTGACGGGCCTGGTCTTCGCGCTGCTGGCCGTCCACCGTGATCGCACCGACAGCGTGGCGCCGGGCCTGCTGCCGCTGTCGGTGGTGCCCACCCTGCTGACTCCCACGATCCTGTCGCAGTGGTCGGCGGTCGCCGTGGTCTCCGGCGCGGCTGCCGTGCTCATCGCCCTGCGCTTCTCCCTGCCGTGGCTGCCCCGATCGGTGCAGATGGTCCTCACCGGCGCCGGCTGCGTCGCGGCGTTCGAGGCCATGTGCCTGGCCGCCACCGTGGAGTCGCGGGCTTCGCTCATGCTGACGGCCACCATCGTGCTCGTGGTGATCGCCCACCAGCTGCGCTCGCGGCTGGCGCTGGGCCTGGCCACCGGTTTCGGTGCTCTGGGCCTCGCGATGCTGATGGAGCTCGCCCCGCCCGAGCTCGCGCTGTCCGACTCCTGGGCCTCGGCGCACGCCGGCTGGCCCGCCGTGGTCGCCGGCACGCTGCTCGTCGTGGCGGCCGGCGCCCTCGCCTACGAGGTGCACTGGTCCCGGGTGCTCGGTGCCGACCCGATCAGTTGGCTCGTCGGCGGAGCGGCGATGCTCTACGGCGCCAGCACCGCGCTCGTCGCCGCCGGCGTGCTGATCTCCCCGGAGCACGGCTACATGGGGGGCCACACCGCAGCCACAGTGACCTGGATGATTGCCGCACTGGTGCTGCTGAGCCTGGGCCTGTCCACCACGAGGCAGTCGCTGGTGGCCCGGGTGGCTGGGCTGATCCTGGCCGGGTCGGCCGTGGCCAAGCTGCTGCTGTTCGACCTGGCCGCGGTCAGCGGCATCGCCCGGGTGATCGGGTTCATCGTGGTGGGCCTGATGCTCATCGCCGCTGGCATGCGCTACGCCAGGGCCATCGGCAGCCAGCCCGAGTCGCAGCAGCAGCCGGGTGGCCCGCAGGTGCCCTCGGCACACCACCTGGGCTGACCGCCCGGTCCCGGCGCCCCGCGCTGCCTCCCCCCACTACCAGCGGGGGACGGGGTAGCCGGGGCGCTCCGGCGTCGAGCGGTGCTTGCCCGGGGCGCTGCGCTGCCGTGATCCACGACGTCCGCCCGAGGACGGCGGGCCCGAGCGGTCGGGATGGTCCTCGCCCGGCTCGCTCGGCTCGTGCTCGGACAGCCCGATGCGCTGCTGCAGCCGCAGCAGTGCCGGCGGGGCCCACCACGTCCGGTCCCCGATCAGCGCGATCACCGCGGGCACCAGCAGCAGCCGCACCACGGTGGCGTCCAGCGCCAGGGCGAAGATCAGGCCCAGACCCAGGAAGCGCATCGTGGACACCTCGGAGAACGCGAACGCCCCGGTGACCACCACCAGCAGCAGCGCAGCGGCACTGATCACCCCGCCCGTCCGGGCGGTGCCCGCGCGCACGGCGTCCCGGGTGCTGGCCCCGTTTGCCCGCGCCTCGACCATCCGGGAGAGCAGGAACACCTCGTAGTCGGTGGACAGGCCGAAGACAATGGCCGCCATCAGCACCACCACGCCGGCCTCCATCGGACCGGGGGTGATGCCCACCAGCCCCGCACCGTGGCCGTCCACGAAGATCCAGGTCAGGAAGCCCAGCGTCGAGCCGAGCCCGAGGGCGCTCATCAGGACCGCCTTCAGCGGCAGGATCACCGACCCGAAGGCCAGGAACATCAGCACGAAGGTGGCCACCGCCAGCAGCAGCGCCATCCAGGGCAGCGTCGACTGCAGCGCGGACAGGCTGTCCGTGCTGCTGGCGGTCTTGCCGCCCACCAGCACGTTCGTGCCCTCCGGGACCGGCAGGGCACGCAGCTCGTCCACCACCTGCTGCCGGCTAGGGGCGCCCTCGGCCCCCTCGCCCAGGGGCACCGTGAGCACGGTGACGCCCTCGCCGCTGGCCCCCGGCTGCGCCGGGCCGGCGCCACGCACGCCGCTCACGGCGGCGACCACCTGCTGCGTCTGCTCGGGCGTGGCGCCGCTGATCGCCACGGTCGCTGACTCCGAGGCCAGCGCGGGGAACTGCTGGGCGACCTGCTCGGTCGCGGTGCGGGCCGCAGAGTCGGCGGGCAGCGCACGCTCGCTGACGTCGCCGAAGGAGGCTCCGGCGAAGGGCAGGGTGAGCGCGGCCAGCACCGCCACGATGGGGACGGCCACCAGGGCGGGGCGGCGCATCACCGTGCTCGCGACCTGCCCCCAGAAGCCGTCCAGCTGCGCCGCGCCCACCTTGCGGCGAGCCCGACCGGGCACGCTCAGGGCGTCGATGCGCGGACCCAGCACCGACAGCAGCGCGGGCAGCACGGTCAGTGCCAGGAACGCGGCCATGCCCACTGCGGCCATGCCGCCGTAGCCCAGTGACTTGAGGAAGTTCTGCGGGAACAGCAGCAGCCCGGACATCGCCACCGCCAGCAGCGTCGCCGAGAACGCCACGGTGCGCCCGGCGGTGGCCACGGTGCGTGCGACCGCGTCGGCCACGGTGCGTCCACCGGCCAGCTCCTCGCGGAAGCGGCTGACGGTGAACAGCCCGTAGTCGATGGCCAGGCCCAGCCCGATGAGGGTCACCACGTTGACCGCGAAGGAGTTGACCGGCACCACCAGGCTCAGCAGCCGCAGCAGGCCCAGCGAGCTGAGGATGGTGAGCACTCCCACCACCAGCGGCAGCGACGCGGCCACCAGCCCGCCGAAGATGAACAGCAGCAGCACCAGCACCACCGGCAGCGAGATGCTCTCCGCCCGCACCAGGTCGGCTGCGGTGCGCTCGTTCACCTCGGTGCCCACCGGGGCTGATCCCGCCAGCGCCAGCTCCACCCCGTCGACCGCGAAGGCGTCCTGCACCTGGGTGTAGCTGTCCAGCACCGCGGAGTCGTCCTGCCCGGCCAGGGTGATCACGGCCAGGCCGCGGGTGCCGGTCGCGTCCATCAGCTGCGGAGCCGGGGTGGTCCACAGCGAGACCACGGACGCGACGTGCTCCGGCGGCAGCGTCGTCAGGCGGTCGCGGATCTGCTGGCCCAGCACGGGGTCGTCGATGCGCGTGCCCGCCGGCGCGGTGTAGACGGCGAGCACGTCCCCGCCGGTGCGGCCGAAGCGCTCCTCCACCAGCTGCGCGGCCCGCGCCGACTCCGACTCCGGATCGTCAAATCCGCCCTGCGCCAAGCGATCGAACAGGCCCGCGCCGAAGACGCCGGCCAGCACCGCCGCGAGCACCACCAGCCCCAGCACCCACCGGCGGCGGCGGTGCACGAGGTAACCCCAGCTGGCGAACACGGACGGGACTCCTGACGGTGGGGAGAAGGGCCGCGGACAGTCTGCCTAACGGGCGCCGAAGGGCGACTGACCGGCCCGACCCCAGCGCGTCGACCGTGGCAAACTCGAAGGTGGGCCCGTCGCGCCAACCCCCCGTGCGCGACGGGCCCCCTCGCGCGTACCGGTGGCCCGTCCGCGGCTCAGCGGTGTGCGAGCAGCGCCGACAGCGGGCGCAGGGGCTGCAGCCAGGCACCGTCGTCGGGCAGGTTCTCCAGGTTGATCCGCGGCAGCGGCTCCCGGAAGACCCCGGGGATGTCCTCCAGGTCCACGAAGTTCACCAGCGGATCAGCGACCGCCCAGCTGGCGTGCTCCCGGAAGCCCAGCACCTGCACGGCCACGCCCTCGGCGGCCAGCTCCTCCAGCGGCTCCCGGAAGGCCTGACCGTCGGCGGAGGCCACGATGATCCCGGCCAAGCCGCAGGTGTGCTGGCGCAGCGCGATGTGGTCGAGCATGTCTGCGTCCACGTCGCTGTACTCGTCCAGCTTGGGCTTGGCGAACACCGCGAAGCCGACGTTGCGCAGGGCCTCCACCCACGGGCGGACGACCTCCGCGGTGCCCTGGGCGATGTTGGTGAACACCGTCGCCTCGGGCTCCAGCGGGCCGCCCGAGCCGTTCTCGCGCTGCAGGTCCTCCGTGCGGGTCAGCAACCAGCGACCCAGCGCGTCGAAGCGGGGCCGGAAGGCCGCTGTCGGTCGGCCGCCGAGGATGGACCCCAGACCCATGTCCAGGTTTGGGGCGTCCCACACCAGCAGGACCCGACGGCTCTGCTCAGGCTGGGAGGAGATCGCGGGTGAGGCGCTCGCAGTGCTGGTGCTCATGCTGTGATGATGCCTCAGGCGACCATCGCTCGCGCGACGTTCATCGCTTTCGCCACAGCAGCTCGGTGACCGCCGTGCCCGCCTGCTCGGCCCGGTTCTCGAACTTGGTGACGGGGCGACGCAGCAGCATCGGTGACTCCGCAGCCAGGTCGACGCGGGTCAGCAGCGGTTCCGCGTCGCCCACCTCCGCCACCTCCTCGGCGTAGGGCAGGTGGTCGGTGGCGACGTGCAGCACGCCCCCCGAGCGCAGCCGGGTCGCGATCAGCTGCACCACCGGCTGCTTGAGCAGGCGGCGCTTGTGGTGCTTGTGCTTGGGCCAGGGGTCGGGGAAGAACACCCGCACCCCGGCCAGCGACTCCTCGGCGAGCTGGTGGGTGAACACCTGCACCGCGTCGCCACGCACCGCCCGCACGTTGGTCACGCCCGCGGCCCTGCAGTGCTGCACCAGCTGGGCCAGGCCCGGCCGGTAGACCTCGATGGCCAGCAGGTTCACCTCCGGCTCCGCGGCAGCCATCGCGGCGGTGGCCGTGCCGGTGCCGGACCCGATCTCCACCACCAGCGGGGCCTCGCGGCCGAACCACGCGGCCAGGTCCAGCGGCTCGTCGCCCGCGTCGGTGCCCATGGCCGGCCACCACTCGTCCCAGGCGCGCTGGCGGGCCGGGGTCAGCGCGTCGCGCCGGGACCGGAAGCTGACCACCCGGGCGCGGGGCCGGTCGAGCGGGGCGGACGTGTCGGACATCGGGTGTGCTCCAGAGTCAGGGCTTCGGGGGTCAGGGCTTCAGGGGTCGGGGCCGGTACCAGGCTGCCTCATGGCCCTGACCGGGTCGTCGACGGACCCTGCCCACTGTGACGGGAGCTGACTGCTGCCGGTCACCCCACGGCAACGCTGCGTCATGGCACGATCGTCCGACAGGCGTGCACCGGAGGGAGGGCTGATGACCGCTGTCGTGGGCCAGGCCCTGCCCGGCGCCCCGGCCACCTCCCTGCGCGACGCCCTGCTCGCGACCTGCCACGACCTGGCCCAGCGCTGCTCCCCGGAGACCGCGGCCGGCGTGGGGCACGTCGCCGCACGGCTCAGCAGTCCCCTGCAGGTCGCCGTCGCCGGACGCATCTCCTCGGGCAAGTCCACGCTGGTGAACGCCCTCATCGGCCGCCGGGTGGCGCCCACCGCGGTGGGTGAGTGCACCCGTCTGGTCACCCGCTTCTCCTACGGTGACGTCGACCGGGTGGAGGTCATCACCCACGCCGGGGCCCGCACGGTGGTGCCGCTGACCGCCGAGGGCATGATCCCGGCCGACGTGGCCACCCTCGCCGGGGTGCGGCCCGAGGAGGTGTCCCACCTCGAGGCCTACCTGACCAGCGCGCTGCTCGCGGAGCTGACGGTGGTGGACACCCCCGGCCTGGGGTCGCTGGACATCGCGTCGTCGGCGCGCACCGATGCGCACCTGGTGGGCAGCACCCGCAGCGCGGTGGCCGGAGCCGAGGCGGTGCTCTACGTCTTCACCCAGACCGTGCGCGCCGACGACGCCGAGGCACTGGCCGCCTTCGCCGGTGCCACCGCCGGGCAGGAAGCGGGCCCGGTGAACGCGCTTGGGCTGTTGAACAAGGCCGACACCGTGGCCCCGGAGTCGGTGGCCGAGGCCGGCGGAAACGTCTCGCAGGCGGCACGGCTGCTCGCCGCCGCCCAGCAGCGGCTGCTGGGGTCACGGGTGGCCGAGGTGCTGCCGGTGATCGGTCTGCTGGGCGAGACCTGCGAGACCGGGGGCCTGGGGGCGCGCGAGGTGGAGGCGCTACGGGTGCTCGCCGCCGTCCCCGACGACACCCGCATCGCGATGCTGCTGGCCACTGACCTGTTCCTCTCCCTGGACTGCCCCCTGGACGTGGCCACCCGGCGGCACCTGCTGGAGGTGCTCGACCTCTACGGGGTGGCGTGCGCGGTGCGGGCCCTGCGCGCCGACCCGCACATGTCCGTGGGCCGCCTGCGGACCGCCCTCAACGCGGTGTCCGGCCTGGCCCAGGTGCGGGAGCGGCTGGCGGTCGTGTTCAGCGCCCGCGCCGAGGGGATCAAGGCCTCCGCCGCACTCGCCTCGCTGTCCGCGCTGGCCCGCAGCTGTCCGCAGCCGAGCGACCAACGGCTGCTGCGCGGGGCGGTGGAGCAGCTGCTGCGACGGCCGGAGACCCACCAGCTGCGCCTGGTGGAGGTCCAGACGCTGCTGCGCACCGGGGCGGTGCCGCTGCCGCCGGCACTGGTGGGCGAGGCGCTGCGGCTGCGCCCCGGCACCGCCCCCGCTCACCAGCTCGGGCTGCCCGGCGCCACCCGCGCCGAGCTGGCCGAGCGCGCGCTGCAGCGGGCGGGGTGGTGGCGCTCGTTCGCCACCTTCGCCGAGGACACCGGGCAGGCACGGGTGGGCCAGGTGGTCCACCGCGCGTACTTCCTGCTCTGGCAGGAGCTGCGGGACGCTGCTCGGTGAGCGGGCTGCCGACCGCGGTCCGCGCCGCGATCACCGAGCTGTCCGCGCTGCTGGCCGAGGCCGACCCCACCGCCGCCGCGCAGCTGAGCCGCCAGCAGGCCAGGCCGACCGAGGCGCCCACCGTGGTGCTGATCGGCGAGACCAACCGCGGCAAGAGCTCGTTGGTCAACGCCCTGCTCGCCACCCCGGAGCTGTCCCCGGTGCAGGCGGGGCCAGCGACGTCGACCTACCTGGTGCTGCGCCACGGCCCCCAGTGGTCGGCTCAGGGTCGCTACGCCGACGAGCGCCCACCGGTGCCAGTGGATCTCGCCGAGCTGCCCGCGTGGGTGTGCGGCGGCCCGAACGGGCGTGCCGAGCCGGTCGCCCCGCCCCGCTACGTGGAGGTCTGCGGCCCTGTCCCGCTGCTGGCCAACCTCACCCTGGTCGACACCCCCGGGGTCGGCGGGCTGCGTCCCTTCCACGCCGAGCTGGCCACCGAGGCCGCTGCCACGGCCACCGCCCTGCTGATGGTGGTGGACGCGAGCAGCCCGTTCACGCGCGGCGAGCTGGACTTCCTGCGGCAGGTGAGCGAGCGCGTGGAGACGGTGGTGTTCGCCCTCACCAAGACCGACGCCCACCGGGGCTGGCGCGAGGTGCTGGCCGCCGATCGCGCCCTGCTCGCCGAGCACGCCCCCCGCTTCGCCGAGGCACCCTTCCTGACGGTGTCGGCCCGTCTGGCCACGCTGGCCGCCCAGGCCCCCAGCCGCGAGGTCGCCACCACGCTCCGCCTGCAGTCGGGCATCAGCGACCTGCAGGAACAGCTGCAGCGGCTGGTCACCCACCGAGCCGCGATGCTGGCCGACGCCAACACGCTGCGCGCCCTGCACTCCGCGCTGGGCCACGCCGCCCAGCAGCGCCGCGACCGGGTGCGGGTGCTGCGCTCCGGGGCGGGCACCGCCACCGAGCTGCGCCGCCGCCGCGCCGAGCTGCTGGCCCAGCGACGCACCGGGCAGCGCGGCTGGTCGCTGCGGCTGCGCGCCCTCGTCCAGCACGCCAGGGTGGAGTCCACCCACGAG
The DNA here is from genome assembly GCF_004006015.1 of Rhodococcus sp. X156. Classification (NCBI taxonomy): domain Bacteria; kingdom Bacillati; phylum Actinomycetota; class Actinomycetes; order Mycobacteriales; family Nocardiaceae; genus Rhodococcus; species Rhodococcus sp. X156. Next base: position 3,444,643 of record NZ_CP034766.1, read on the forward strand.
GTTGCCCGGCACGTGCGGGAGGTGCAGGCCGCGTTCCGTGCCGCGGTGGACAACGCCGACCGGGAGGCCCTCGCCGCCCTGCCCGGCCAGCTCGAACCCGCGCTGGCCGGGGTGGCGGACAAGGTCAGCGCGGCACTGGCCGAGCGGCTGCGCCTGCTGGTGGAGCAGGTGCTGGCCGAGCTGTTCACGCCCGAGGAGCTGGCGGCGCTGGCTGCGCAGACGGTCCGTGCCCAGCAGGTGCCGCTGGTGATCCGGCCGGTGGAGAAGCGCCAGGCGGCCGCGGAGGACCGGTTGATGGTGATCGCCGGCGCCTCCGGTGGCATCGGTCTGGGCCGGCTGGCGCTGATGCCGCTGGCCCTCGTGCCGGGGCTCAACGTGGTGCTCATCCCGCTCACCCTCGGCCTGGGGGCGGGCGCCGCGTGGTGGATGGCCCGTGCCCGCGGGCACCTGGCCGACAAGACCCACGTGAAGCAGTGGTCGGGCGAGGTGTTCGCGGAGGCTCGGGCCAGCCTCGACCAGGTGGTGGCCGAGCAGCTGATCGACGCCGAGCACCAGCTCAGCGCGGCGCTGGACGAGGCCCTGGCGACCCGGCTGGAGCAGATCGACGGCGAGCTGCACGCGGTGGACGAGGCGCTGCGGATGGACGGTGCCGAGCGCGCCGAGCAGCTGAGCGCCACCGAGCGGCAGCTCGCCTCGCTGCTCGCGGCCCAGGACCGCGCGGCGAGCTTGCTCACCCGGGTACGTGCGGTCCGCGACACTCGGGCCTAGTGCCCTGCGCGCTCGCCTAGGGTGGTCGCGGTGAACACCTCGGCTGCTCCCGGTACCCAGCCCGCCCCGAACACCCAGTACGAGGCCCTGCTCGCGCACGTGCTCGAGCACGGCACGCCCAAGGCCGACCGCACCGGCACGGGCACCCGCAGCATCTTCGGCCACCAGCTGCGCTACAACCTCGCCGAGGGATTCCCGCTGGTCACCACCAAGCGGGTGCACTTCAAGTCGCTGGCCTACGAGCTGCTGTGGTTCCTGCGGGGCGACTCCAACGTCGCCTGGCTGCACGAGCACGGCGTCAGCATCTGGGACGAGTGGGCCGGGGCCGACGGTGAGCTCGGCCCGGTCTACGGCGTGCAGTGGCGGTCCTGGCCCACCCCGGACGGCGGCCACGTCGACCAGATCGCCGAGGTGATGCAGACCCTGCGCACCAACCCGGACTCCCGCCGGATGATGGTCTCGGCCTGGAACGTCGGCGAGATCAGCCAGATGGCGCTGCCGCCCTGCCACGCGCTGTTCCAGTTCTACGTGGCCGACGGCAAGCTGTCCTGCCAGCTGTACCAGCGCAGCGCCGACCTGTTCCTGGGCGTGCCGTTCAACATCGCCAGCTACGCCCTGCTCACCCACATGGTGGCCCAGCAGGCAGGCCTGGAGGTCGGGGACTTCATCTGGACCGGCGGCGACTGCCACATCTACGACAACCACGTCGAGCAGGTCCGCGAGCAGCTCACCCGCACCGCCTACGGCTTCCCCCAGCTGAAGCTGCAGAAGGCGTCCTCGATCTTCGACTACTCCTACGCCGACTTCGAGGTGGTCGGCTACCAGCACCACCCGGCCATCAAGGCGCCGGTGGCGGTGTGAGGCCGGCATGGGTCTGAACCTGATCTGGGCGCAGGCCGCCAACGGCGTCATCGGCCGGGACGGCGACCTCCCCTGGCACCTGCCCGAGGACCTCGCCCACTTCCGGCACACCACCCGCGGTGCCACCGTGGTGATGGGCCGCGCCACCTGGGAGTCGCTGCCGCCGCTGGTGCGCCCGCTGCCCGGCCGCAACAACGTGGTGCTCACCCACCAGCCTGGCTGGACCGCGTTCGGCGCCACCGTGGTGCACTCGCTGGAGGAGGCCGTCGCCCTCGGTGCCGGCGACACCTGGGTGATCGGCGGTGCCAGCGTGTACGCGGCGGCGATGCCCCTGGCCGAGCAGCTGGTGGTCACCGAGCTGGCTGACCCGGTGGACGGCGACGTGCACGCCCCCGAGATCGGCTCTCGATGGCAGGTGGTGGACCGCGACCCCCAGCGGGGCTGGCACACCTCCACCACCGGCCTGCGGTACCGGATCGTCACCTACGCACGGTGAGGAGCTGGCCGAGGCCGGGCGCTACTGCACCCGGGCGACGCCCTCGCCCAGCCGCAGCGCCCGGGCAGCGCGCTCGGCCAGCACGGCGGGCGGGGCGGTGACGTCCTCGGTCATCCCCGCCTCGTCCCGGCCCAGCGGCTCCAGCGCGGCCAGCTGCGAGCCGAGCAGCTCCGGGGGCATGAAGTGCCCGACGCGTGAGCCCAGGCGGCGCGACAGCAGCTCTGGCGAGCCGTGCAGGTGCAGGAACCAGATGTCGCCGGCGGCAGCGCGCAGCACGTCGCGGTGGGCCCGCCGCAGGGACGAGCAGGCCATCACCGCAGTGCGCCCGGCGTCGGCCCGCTCCTGCATCCAGGCACTGACCGCCAGCAGCCACGGCGACCGGTCTGCCTCCTCCAGCGGCTCGCCCGCCGACATCTTGGCGACGTTGGCCGGCGGGTGGAAGTCGTCGGCGTCGCCCACCTCCGCCCCCAGCCGCTCAGCCAGCAACCGCGCCACCGTGCTCTTGCCGGCACCCGCGACGCCCATCACCACCACCTGGGGGCTTCGGCTGCGCATGGCGCGACCCTAGCGCCGGCCGCAGCCGCGAGCATGCCCTGAGGGAACCGAACCCGAGGCGAGGGAGTCTCATCTCCGACCCGAACCTGCCGAGAGGAATGTCCATGCACATCGACGAGAGCCCGGCCGAGCTGCTGACCGTCACCGTGGACGGGGACGAGCACACCTACCACGCCACCGTCGACGCGGACGCCGACGGCATCGCGGACACCGTCCACCTGGACACCGTCGACGGCAGCTACGAGTACTCCGACACCGACGGGGACGGCGCGGCGGACGAGCTCACCCGCTACGACGTGCACGGCAAGGTCCTCGGCCACGCCGTCCTCGATCCCGCCACCGGCACCTGGACCGCGGACGACAGGACCACCACCACCCCCGCAGCCGTGTCCACCGCGCCCACGGTCTCCGCCGAGATCCAGGCCGCCGCAGACCAAGCCGGTCCCTCCACCGTGGACTCCGACGGCGACGGCGTGGCCGACACCGCCGTGCTGCAGACCGCCGGCCGGACCGTCCTGGTGACCGACGTGGACGGTGACGGCACTGCCGACGTGCTGACCGAGGTGACCAGCAGCGGGGAGCACACCTCCTACGAACAGGGTGCTGACGGCCAGTGGCGGGAGGCCGGGGGCGGGGACCTCGGCGACGGCACCGGCAGCCCCGGCGCGGGAGCCACCGAGCCGCCGGCGCCGGCCGTGACCGACCCCGTCACCGGCGAGTGGATCGCCCGGTAGCGCGCTTGCGCCGACTTTGCCAGGGGCCGTGACCAACTTGTGACCAATTCCCCTAAGTGGAGTCGCTTTTCTCCGGGCCGCCCAGTTAACCTAAGGACGTACTGAACCCGGCGCTCGTGCCCGCCACCCGGCAGGCACCCGAGCCGCGTCCCTTCAAGGGCCGCAGCCGGGCCTGTCGGCTCCGCTCGTCAGGTCCTGCTTCGGTCCACTTCAGGAGAGTCTGATGACGGCAGCGACCATTCCCGGCCTCGACGAGCAGAACGGCACCGTGCCAACCCAGCACAGCGACCTGCTGGCCTGGGTACGAGACGTTGCCGAGCTCACCCAGCCTGACCGTGTCGTCTTCGTGGACGGCTCGGACGAGGAGTGGGACCGACTCACCACGCAGCTCGTCGACGCGGGGACCTTCACCCGGCTCAACCCGGAGAAGAAGCCCAACTCCTTCTGGTGCGCCTCCGACCCGGCCGACGTGGCGCGCGTCGAGGAGCGCACCTACATCTGCTCCCGCGAGGAGTCCAGTGCGGGCCCCACCAACAACTGGATGGACCCCACGGAGATGCGGTCGCTCATGACCGACCTCTACCGCGGCTGCATGAAGGGCCGCACCATGTACGTGGTGCCCTTCTGCATGGGCCCGGTCGACGCCGAGGACCCCAAGCTGGGCGTGGAGCTCACCGACTCCGAGTACGTCGTCGTCTCCATGCGGATCATGACCCGCATGGGCAACGTGGCGCTCGAGCGCTTCGGCACCGACGCCCCCTTCGTCAAGGCGCTGCACTCCGTGGGTGCGCCGCTGGCCGAGGGCGAGACCGACGTCGCGTGGCCCTGCAACGACACCAAGTACATCACCCACTTCCCGGAGGACCGCGAGATCTGGAGCTTCGGCTCCGGCTACGGCGGCAACGCGCTGCTGGGCAAGAAGTGCTACTCGCTGCGCATCGCCTCGGCGATGGCCCACGACGAGGGCTGGCTGGCTGAGCACATGCTCATCCTCAAGCTGACCTCGCCGGAGGAGAAGGTCTACTACGCCACCGCCGCGTTCCCCAGCTCCTGCGGCAAGACCAACCTGGCGATGCTCGAGCCCACCATCCCGGGCTGGAAGGTCGAGACCCTCGGCGACGACATCGCCTGGATGCGTTTCGGCGAGGACGGCCGGCTGTACGCCGTCAACCCGGAGTTCGGGTTCTTCGGTGTCGCCCCCGGCACCAACTGGGCCACCAACCCCAACGCCATGCGCACCATCGAGCGCGGCAACTCGCTGTTCACCAACGTCGCGATGACCGACGACGGCGACGTGTGGTGGGAGGGCATGGAGGGCGACCCCCAGCACCTGACGTCCTGGAAGCAGGAGGACTGGACGCCGGAGAGCGGCGAGCTCTCCAGCCACCCCAACTCTCGCTACTGCACCCCGATGTCGCAGTGCCCGGTGCTCGCGCCGGAGTGGGACGACCCCAAGGGTGTGCCGATCTCGGCGATCTTCTTCGGCGGCCGCCGGGCGACCACCATCCCGCTGGTCACCGAGTCCCGCAACTGGCAGAACGGGGTCTTCATGGCCTCCACCATGTCCAGCGAGAAGACCGCTGCCGCCAGCGGCAAGGTCGGTGACGTCCGCCGCGACCCGATGGCCATGCTGCCCTTCATCGGCTACAACGCCGGTGACTACCTGCAGCACTGGATCGACCTGGGCAAGTCCGCGGACGAGTCCAAGCTGCCGAAGATCTTCTACGTCAACTGGTTCCGCCGGGGCGAGGACAAGCGCTTCCTGTGGCCCGGATTCGGGGAGAACGCCCGCGTGCTCAAGTGGGCCATCGAGCGCATCGAGGGCAAGGCCGCGGCGCGGGAGACCGCCATCGGCTACGTGCCCACCAGCGCCGACATCGACCTGGACGGCCTCACCGGCGGCCTCGAGGACGTCGACCTGGCGCTGGAGGTCAACGACGAGGAGTGGAAGCGCGAGATCCCCTCCATCGAGGAGTGGTTCACCATGTTCGGGGACAAGCTGCCCAGCAGCCTGAGCGACGAGCTCGACGCGCTCAAGCACCGCCTGGGCTGACCACCGACGACGCACCCCACGCGGGTGTGAGCGCTTGCCCGAGGGGCGGGTACCGCAGGCCAACCGGCCGGGTGCCCGCCCCTCGGACGTGCAGGGGGAGAGTGGAGCGCGTGGAGACGGTCATGGTGATCGCTGCGCTGGCCGCGCTCTGGCTGGTGTTCAGCCTGGTGGTGCGCCGGCTCCGGCGGCGTGGGCTCACCGGCGAGCACCCGGGGGTGGGCGTCGTCCGGCCCGAGCAGCTGCGCGAGTCGAGGTCCAGGCCGAGCCGTAGCTGGCGGGAGGGCCACCGGCCCTGGCACGAGTGAGCGCGGCCCGGGGAGGTTCACCCTCACCCGGGCCGCGCTGCCGCTCGACGGTCGACGGCGGGTGTCGCGGCCGTACCGCCCCTCCGCGGTCCTGCCTCGACGTGGTCAGCTCCTCTCCTCGTCCCCGGCGGGGTGCGAGTCTCTGCACAACCCCTCAGCCGTCGTCGCCGTGCACAGGTGAGACGGCCGCTCCGGCCCGGGGCGACTCGGTGGGCCTACCCACCGCCGCTGAGTAGTTCCCCCCAGCCCGGCCCGGGCCTGCCGCCGCGTGGTGAGATGACGGCATGGACAAGTCGGGACTGATCCTCTCTCGCCGCGACCTTGCCTTCCTCCTGCACGAGTGGCTGGACGTCACCTCGCTGACCACCCGGCCGCGCTTCGCCGAGCACTCCCGGGAGACCTTCGACGCGGTGCTCGAGCTGGGCGAGCAGATCGCCACCGAGCACTTTGCGCCGCACAACAAGAAGGCCGACGCCAACGAGCCGGTGATGCGCCCGGACGGCACCGTCGAGCTCATCCCCGAGGTCGCCGCCGCGCTGGACGTGTTCGCCAAGGCGGGCCTGATGTCCGGCCAGCTCGACGAGTCCCTCGGTGGCATGCAGCTGCCCAGCGTCGTCGCCCGCGCGATGCTGGCGTGGTTCCAGGCCGCCAACGTCGGCACGTCGGCGTACCCGTTCCTCACCATGGCCAACGCCAACCTGCTGGTCGCGCACGGCACACCCGAGCAGGTGGACACCTGGGTGCGCCCCATGACCGAGGGACGCTTCTTCGGCACCATGTGCCTGTCCGAGCCGCAGGCCGGGTCCTCGCTGGCTGACATCACCACCCGAGCGGAGCCGCAGGCTGACGGCACCTACCGGCTCTTCGGCAACAAGATGTGGATCTCCGGCGGCGACCACCAGCTGAGCGAGAACATCGTCCACCTGGTGCTGGCCAAGGTCCCGGGCGGTCCGGCCGGGGTCAAGGGGATCTCGCTGTTCATCGTGCCCAAGGTCCTGCTCGGCGACGACGGCAGCCTGGGCGAGCGCAACGACGTGGTGCTCGCCGGGCTCAACCACAAGATGGGCTACCGGGGCACCACCAACACCATGCTCAACTTCGGCGAGGGCCAGCACACCCCTGGCGGCGCGGCCGGCGCAGTGGGCTACCTGCTGGGCGAGGAGCACCACGGGCTGGCCTACATGTTCCACATGATGAACGAGGCCCGCGTCGGGGTGGGCCTGGGCGCCACGGCGCTGGGCTACACCGGCTACCTGCACTCGCTGGACTACGCCCGCACCCGCACCCAGGGCCGACCGGCCACCGCCAAGGACCCGGCCTCGCCGCCGGTGCCGATCATCGAGCACGCCGACGTGCGCCGCATGCTGCTGGCCCAGAAGTCCTACGTGGAGGGCGGACTGGCGCTGGGCCTGTACTGCGCCCGGCTGGTGGACGAGCAGGACACCGCGCCGGAGCCGGCCGATCGCGAGCGGGCGGCGCTGCTGCTGGACGTGCTCACGCCGGTGGCCAAGAGCTGGCCGTCGCAGTGGTGCCTGGAGGCCAACAGCCTGGCCATCCAGGTGCACGGGGGCTACGGCTACACCCGCGACTACGACGTCGAGCAGATGTACCGGGACAACCGGCTGAACCCCATCCACGAGGGCACCCACGGGATCCAGGGCCTGGACCTGCTGGGGCGCAAGATGAGCATGCGCGGTGGGGCGGGCCTGCGGCTGCTGGGCGAGTCGGTTGCCGCCACCGTGCAACGGGCGGACCAGGCCGGCGGCGAGCTGGCAGAGCTGGGCGCGCAGCTGCGCGTGGTGGTGGAGCGAGTGGGGGCGGTGACCGCCGCGCTGTTCGCCGCCGGCGACCCCGCGGTGACCCTGGCCAACGCCTCGGTCTACCTGGAGGCGGTGGGTCACACGGTGATCGCCTGGATGTGGCTGGAGCAGCTGCTCGCGGCCCAGCCGGGCACCGGGGACTTCTACGCGGGCAAGCGACAGGCTGGCCGCTACTTCTTCCGGTTCGAGCTGCCGAAGGTCGGCGCCCAGCTCGACCTGCTGGCGTCGTTGGACACCACGGTGCTGGACGCCGACCCGGCGTGGTTCTAGCGGCTGCTGGCTAGATGCGGCGCGCGCCCGTCAGCTCGCCGTAGGGCACGGCCCCGACCTTGACCACGTCGCCGGAGGTGGGCGCGTAGACGTACTGGCCGTTGCCGACGTAGATGCCGACGTGTCCGCCGCCGTAGACGAACACCAGGTCACCGGGGGCCAGCTGGTCGTAGGCGACCGGGAAACCGACGCCGGCCTGCTCCCCTGTGGTGCGGGGCAGCGAGATCCCCACCTGACCGTAGGAGAACTGCACCAGGCCGGAGCAGTCGAACGCGCCGGGGCCGGTGGCGCCGTAGACGTAGGGCTTGCCCACCTGGGCCAGTGCCACGTCCATGGCGAGCACGGACGGGCTGACGACGCTGGCACTGGCCGGTGCCGGCGCGGCCTGCGCGGCGGCGGTCGGAGCCATCGCCAGCACGGAGGCGCCGGCGGCGGCCGCCAGCACCAGGCGGCGGAAGGAGTGACGGGGCTTGGTCGCGATCTCGGAAGGCATGTTTCCTTGGGGGTTCGGGGACGGTTGCGTCGAACCCCGCCCACGTGCGCCCGACGTGGCGCGCATCGCACGGGGTGAACCGGGCTGGGCGGGAAGTGACTCTAACGGTAACGAAATGGTCACGAAGGTCAACAGCCTCGGCTCAAGCCGTGACATACCGCACTGTGGTGACCGGTGCGGTGCGCGGCACCGCACCGGTCGGGGTGCGCTAGGTGACGTGCCGGATCGCGGTGATCTGCCCGTAGGGCACCGAGGCGACCTTGACGACGTCGCCCGAGGTGGGCGCGTGCACGTACTTGCCGTTGCCGACGTAGATGCCGACGTGGCCGCCGCCGTAGGCGAACACCAGGTCACCGGGCTGCATCTGCGAGGCCGTCACCGCGACACCAACCTTCACCTGCTGGCTGGTGGTGCGGGGCAGCGAGACACCCGCCTGCTTGTAGGCGTACTGCACCAGGCCGGAGCAGTCGAAGGAGCTCGGGCCGGTGGCGCCCCACACGTAGGGCTTGCCCACCTGCGCCAGCGCGACGTTGACGGCACGCTGAGCCGCGTTGCTGACGGTGATCTTGCTCGTCGTCGCCTTGTAGGCCTTGGGGGCGACCTGCTTGACGGTCGCCGTCGTGGACTTGGTCGTGGTGGCCGCACCCGTCGGCACCTGGGCCTGAGCGGTTGCGGTGGGCGCCAAGGTCATCGCAGCAGCAGCACCGGCGACGGTCGCGAGCATCATCCGACGCGCCTTGCGACGAGACTCAGTCGCTGGGACGGAGAACATTGCTCCCTCTCTGGGTCGGGGACAGGGTCACCTTGCTCCGGCCGTCCGACCTGGGCATTCGCGCGGCCCAGCTCGATCCCGGCCGTGTCAACGAAGGCAATATCGAAGGTAACCACCAGGCAAAATCAGTCAACCGACCTAGGCACTCGTTGTGACCAAGGCAGCACTCAGAGGTGCAGAGCAGCGGCGCCGACCACCCCTGCCGCGGCGCCGAGCTGAGCGGGCACCACCCGGAGGTCACGGGTGAAGCCCAACCGGGCGTACCGCTGCACCGCCTCCCGCAGCGGCTGCCAGAGCGGCTCCCCGGCGAGGGAGAATCCGCCGCCCAGCACCACCAGGCCCACCTCCAGCAGCGCGGCGCTGGAGGCGAGCGCCTGACCAAGGCCGGTACCGGCCCTGGCCAGGGCTGCCACCGCCACCGGGTCGTCCGCAGCCGCGGCGGCCGCCAGCGCCCGACCGTCCGCCCCCGCCCAGCCGCGGGCCCGCGCCCACCGCACCGCCGCCGGCCCGCTGGCCACCGTCTCCAGGCACCCGACGCCGCCGCAGGCGCAGGGCTCCCCGTCGGGCTCCACCACGACGTGCCCGATGTGGCCGGCGTTGCCGGTGTGACCGTGCACCACCGCCCCGGAGCGGACCACGCCGCCGCCGACCCCCGTGGAGGCGACCACCCCCAGCAGGTCCTCGACGCCGCGGCCGGCCCCGAAGCGCTGCTCGGCAATGGCCATGCAGCCGCCGTCGCCAGCCAGGCGCACCGGTCGGCCGGGCCACGCGTCCTCGACCGCCGCCACCAGGGGAAACCGACGCCAGGTCGGGATGTTCAACGGGCTGACCGTGCCCGCCGCTCGGTCGATGGGCCCCGCGGACCCGATACCGATGCCGGTGGGCTGCTGCGTGCCCGCCGCCCGCCGCAGGACCTGGTCGACGGCCTGCCACACGTCCCGCTCCGGGGTGGCCACCGTGGCGGAGCTGAGCACGGTGCCGTCCTCGTCGAGCAGCGCCGCCGCGAGCTTGGTCCCGCCCACGTCCAACCCGAGCACCGCCATGCCCCGCAGTCTGCCAACCGCGAGACGGCCTGCGGGTCAGCGAGTCCCGCAGGACCGCCGCCCATGATCCACGTCACGCCGACCGGTGAGGCACTATCAACGAATGGCTTGGCTCATCCCGTCCCCGCGCGAGCTCCTCGGTGCTGCCCGCGGGGTCGCCGACTGGTCCCTGGAGACGGCGGCACTGGCCGTGACGCTGCCCGGCCGGGTCGGGGCCGCACTCACCGACGTCGAGCTGCTGCTGCAACGGGTCTCCAAGGTGGTCGACGAGGCCGAGGCCACGGTCGGCGAGGTGCGCACGGTGGCCATGGACGCCAAGGCGGTGGTCGGGATCGTCGAGCTGGTGGCCGCCCAGGCCCAGGCCGTGGTGGGCACGGCCAGGGTGGTGGCACTGGAGGCCGGGGACGTGGTGGGAACCGCCCGCGCCGTGGCGCTGGACGCCGCTGACGTGGTGGGCACGGCCAGGGTGGTGGCACTGGAGGCCGGCGACGTGGTGGGAACCGCCCGCGCCGTGGCACTGGACGCCGCTGACGTGGTGGGCACGGCCCGGGTGGTGGCCCTGGACGCCGGGGAGGCGGTGGGCGCCGCCCGCGGGTTGGTGGTGCAGACCGGCGACGTGCTGGGCTCGGCCCGTGGGCTGACGCTGGAGGCCGCAGACACCCTGTCCACCGCACAGGGGGTGGCCGGGGGCGCCGGCGAGCTGGTGCTCTCCGCCGAGCAGCTCTCCGGGGTGGCCCAGGAGCTGCTGGACCTGTACCGGCCCCTCGCCCAGCAGGCCGCACCCAAGCTGCGCAGCTTCCTCGACTCGCTCTCCGAGAAGGAGCTGCAGGCGATCATCCGGTTCGTCGACCACGCGCCGGTGCTGGTCGAGCACATGGAGAGCGACATCCTGCCCATCTTGGAGACGCTGGACCGGGTGGGCCCGGACGTCAGCGACCTGCTCGAGGTGGCCAAGGACGTGCGCGAGGCCGCGGTGGGCATTCCCGGCTTCAAGTTCTTCCGCAAGCGCGGGGAGCAGAAGATCGAGGACGACGAGGACGAGGCCGGTCCGGTGCGGACGGACCCCACCCCGGACGGCCCCACCCGGCCCCACCAGGCCTAGCCCCGCCCGCGCAAGCTAGGGCAGCCAGTGCGCTGGCCGTTCCAGGGTGGCAGGCAGCCTGGTGGCTGCATCACCGCGGGCGGCGCGCAGCTGTGACGCGGTGAGGAACAGGGCTCCGCGCAGGTCCGCCCCGGAGAGGTCGGCGTCGCGCAGGTCGGCACCGATGAGGTCCGCCAGCCGCAGGTCCGCCCCGCGCAGCGTGGCCGCCACCAGGTACGCGCCCCGCAGGTTCGCTGCCCGCAGGTCGGCACCGGCCAACGCCGCACCGACGAGGTCGGCGCCCCGGTGGTTGCGCCTGCTGCGGGCCTTCCGGGACAGCGGCACCTCGGCCCGCGCCAGCTCGCTGGCCCGCAGCAGCAGCGCGCTGACCTCGGCACGGTGCGCGGCCACGTCCAGCGCGAGCAGCGCCGCTGCGTCGCCGTTGCTGAGGCGCTCGATCAGCGCAGCGGCCTGGGCCAGCTCGGTCCGCAGCGGCTGCGCTGCGGCCAGGGTCTGGGCCTCGGCCAGGTACCAGAGCAGCTCGTGCAGCTGCCGGACCACGGGCAGCACCGCGAACATCTGCCGCGCCGTGTGGGGCGCCTGCCGCCAGTCGTGTCCGCCGAAGGTGTGCTGCGCGACGTGCTGGCCGGCGCCGAAGCAGTCGAACACGGTGCAGCCCCTGAACCCGGCGGGGCGCAGGTGGTCGTGGATGCCACAGCCGAAGTCCGGCTTCAGGTTAGGGCAGGGATCGCCGGCGTCCTTGTCGATGGCGAAGTCGGCCGACGCAGCGAAGGGCAGCGCCACGCAGCAGAGGCCGAAGCAGCTGCTGCAGTCGGCCACCAGGTTGCGACTCCCCGTGCTGGCCACCACCCCATCCTAGGAGCCACGTCGTGCGGTCAGGACCGCAGCGGGTCCAGCGCACGCGCCAGCCGTCCCACCGCGGTGACGATCTGCGCCTCGGTGAGGCTGGCGAAGGACAGCCGCAGGTGTGCTCGAGCCTGCTCGCCCAGCGTGTAGTGCCGGCCGGGGACAACCGTCACCCCCTCGGCGAGCGCAGCCCGGGCCGCGTCGGTCTCGTCGATGCCCTCGGGCAGCTCCAGCCACAGCGACACCCCGCCCCGCGGTGGGGTGAAGCGGCAGTCGGGCAGCTCCGCCGCCAGCGCGGCGGCGAGGGTGGCGCAGCGGCTGGCCAGCCCGGCTCCGAGGGCCCGCAGGTGGCTGGACCACGCCGGGGCGGTGACGATCTCCACCGCCGCGTGCTGCAGCGGGCCGGAGACGAACAGGTCGTCGACCAGCCGCATGCCCATCACCCGCTCGGCCACCGGGCCGCGGGCCAGGATCGCGCCGATCCGCAGGCCGGGCCCGGTGGCCTTGGTCAGCGAGCTCACCGTGAGCACGTGCCCGTGCTCGTCGTCGCGGCTCAGCGCCGGCGGCGGCGGGGTGCCGTGCCCGAGCCAGCGGGCCCAGTCGTCCTCCAGGATGAACGCGCCGAAGCGCCGGGCCAGCTCGAGCACCTCGCCGCGCCGCTCCGCGGCCAGCACGCTGCCGTCCGGGTTGGCGTAGGCCGGCTGCAGGTACACCAGCCGCGCCCCGCTCAGCTGCAGCGCCCGCTCCAGCAGCTCGGGGCGCACGCCGTCGCCGTCGGTGGGCACCGGGACCGGGGTGAGCCCGGCGCTGCGGGCGATGGCCACTGCCCCCGGGTAGGTGGGCGTGGCAAACAGCACCGGCTCGCCCGCCGGCACGATCGCCCGCATGATGGCCGACACCGCGCCCTGCCCGCCCGGGGTCACCAGCACCTCGTCGGGCTGCCCGCCCACCTGGGCGGCGAACCACGACCGCAGCTCGGGCACACCCGCCACCGGGGGCCGGGCCCACACGTCCGGCCGGCGGGCCGCCCGGGCCAGCGCCGCGGAGAGGCGGTGGTCCGGGCGCAGCTCGGCACCGAGGTAGGCCGCCGACATCTGCAGCACGTCGGGGTCCACGGTGCCCAGCGCCTCGGGCAGCCCGGCGGTCTGCACCGGGCTTGCCCCGAGCGTGACCTCCTGCCAGGTGGTGTCGCGGGCCACCGAGCGACGACGCGGTGCGGTGAAGCTGCCTCGGCCCGGTCGAGTGACCACCGCACCGTCGGCCACCAGCCGGGCCACCGCCTGCGCGACGGTGGTGGCGCTGACGCCGAGCTCGTCCACCAGCACCCGGGTGCTGGGCAGCCGTGTCCCCGCCGGGGCGCCCTCGATGCGCCGAAACACCTCTCTCGCAACCCGACCCACACTGCTATCGTCAAACATGAGACGCAACGATAGCGCTATCGCCCCCAGTTCGCTGCCGCTACTGCTCGGGCGGCAGTCCACGCCGCACCGGAGCTGGGTCCGCTGGACCAGGACAGCTGTGGCCTGGCGGCCCACCCCGCGCCTGCTGCGCCTGTTCGCCCCCGCCGTCCCGCTGGTGGGCCTGCTGCCCACCGATCACCGGGACCGCGACGCCGCGCGCCAGCGGACGGACCTGCGGGCCGTGCGCGACCGCGAGCAGCACTGGAGCTAGCGGTGCTCAGACCGGGCGCAGCAGCTCGGGGCTGTTGTTGGCGACGTTGTTCACCGCGGTGCTCACCACGTAGGGCTCCAGGTGCGGCTCCCCCACCTCGGCCAGCAGCTGCTGCACCTCGTGCGGGTTGGTGATCGTCGGGTCCAACCACGCGTCGCGGAGCTCCCCGGGCACGAGCACCGGGCTGCGGTCGTGGATGTGGCCCAGGGTGTCGCTGGCGGTGGTGGTCAGCACCGTCACCGACAGCACCCACCGGTCCGGATCGTCCGCGGCCGCCTGCGGGTCACGCCACAGCTCGTAGAGGCCGGCCATGGCCAGCACCCCGTCGCCGTGCAGGAAGTGCGGGACCTTGGTGGCGCCCTGCTTCTCCCACTCGTAGTAGCCGTTGGCCGGCACCAGGCAGCGCCGGCGACTCGCGGCTGCCTTGAAGGACGGCTTCTCGGTGATGGTCTCCATCCGCGCGTTGATCAGCTTCGCGCCGATCTTGCGGTCCTTGGCCCACGAGGGGATGAGACCCCAGCGGGCGGTGCGCAGCTGGCGCACCGCGGCGGAGTCGGGGTGGTCCTTGGGCACCCGCTCCAGCACCGTGCGCACCGGGTCGGTGGGTGCGACGTTGTAGGACGGCGGGAGCGGCTCACCGACCGCCTCGGCGGCGCCGAACACCTGGAGGAGCTCGTCATCGGTCTGGGTGGTGGCGAATCGGCCGCACATGCGCCCCAGTCTGCCCCGGCGCCCTGACGGCACGCGGCGCAGCCAGTGTCTGGTTCGTCATAAATCAGTGGAACATCCCGGCGGCGCGGGCCTACCTTTGTTGTGAGCACGAAGCACCAGGCGGCCGGGCAAGCCAGCGCGGCCGCTGACGAAGGAGTGACCCCCATGGCCAAGGCCGAGAAAATGTTCGCCCTGCACGTGGTGCCGCTGGAGGACGCCGTCGCGCACCACACCGACGACTGCGTGTGTGGCCCCAGCGTCACCTTCCGCGACGACGGGCGGGACACCTTCCGCTTCCAGCACCACCGCCTGGAAGATCGCGCCGGTGGCTGGGCCTACCTCCGGGTGGTGCAGCAGGACCTGCCCGAGCTGGACCGCCAGCGCGAGTCCGACGCCGGCTGACCCGCCCGAGTGCCGGCGCTAGCCCGCCGCCAGCCCCCGGCTGATCACCAGGCGCTGGATCTGGTTGGTGCCCTCGAAGATCTGCATCACCTTGGCCTCGCGCATGTAGCGCTCCACCGGGAAGTCCCGCACGTAGCCGTAGCCGCCCAGCACCTGCACGGCGTCGGTGGTCACCTTCATGGCCGCGTCGGTGGCCACCAGCTTGGCCACGCTGGCCTGCCGGCCGTAGGGGCGACCCAGGTCGCGACGCCGGGCCGCGTCGAGGTAGGTGGCGCGGGCGGAGTCCACCGCCGCCGCCATGTCGGCCAGCAGGAAGCCCAGGCCCTGGTGGTCGATGATCGCCTTGCCGAAGGTCTTGCGCTCCTTGGCGTAGGCGACGGCGTCGTCCAGCGCGCGCTGGGCCAGCCCGGTGGCGACCGCGGCGATGCCCAGCCGCCCGGAGTCCAGCGCGCTGAACGCGATGCGCAGGCCGTCCCCCTCGGCGCCGATCAGCCGACCGGCGTCGATGACGGCGTCGTCGTAGCTGGCAGCGGTGGTGGGCACCCCGCGCAGCCCCATCTTGTCCTCCGGCCGGCCGAAGCTGAGCCCCGGCGTGTCCGCCGGCACCAGGAAGCAGGAGATGCCCTTGGAGCCCTCGCCGGTGCGGGCGAACAACGTGTAGAAGTCGGCCCTGGACCCACTGGTGATCCAGGCCTTGCTGCCGTTGAGGACGTACCCGGCGTCGGTGCGGCGGGCCCGGCAGGTCAGCGCCGCGGCGTCGGAGCCGGCCTGCGGCTCCGACAGGCTGTAGGCACCCAGCAGCCGTCCACCGAGCATCTCCGGCAACCACGCCTGCTGCTGCTCGGCAGTGCCGTAGGTGGCCAGGGGAAAGCAGGACAGCCCGTGCACGCTGGTGGCCACCGCGACGGCGGCCCAGCGGGAGGCGAGCTCCTCGAGCACCTGCAGGTAGACCTCGTAGGGCTGACCGCCGCCACCGAGCTCCTCGGGGTAGGGCAGGCCCAGCAGGCCGGCCTCGCCCAGCGTGGCGAACAGGCCCTCGGGACAGGTGGCGTCGCGCTCGTGCTGCTCCACCACCGGCGCCAGCTCCTTGTCCGCCAGCTCGCGGGTGAGCGCGATGAGGTCCGCGGCCTCGGCGGTGGGCAGCAGGCGGTCGACAGCCACGGTGGGGCTCCTTCAGCTAGTACGGCGTGCGCGGAGCACCACGGTATCGACTGCAGGATGGGCCGACACCGGAGACAGCACAGCGGGGGCGGGAGCACGATGTGCTCCCACCCCCGCTGGAGTGCTGCTGACCGTCACGGGCGAGTGGCCCCGTGGCCAGCATCAGCTGGTCTGGACGTCCCGCTCGACGGGGACGCAGTGGGTCATGACGACGCCGGTGACGTCGCGACGACCGTTCTTGCCCAGGTTCGCGGCCCGCTTGAGCTCGGCCTCGCTGAGGGTCTGCGTGGCCAGGGGGTCGAGGTGGCGAACGTCGTCCGCCGTCATGCCCAGGCCCTCGCCGACGCGCTGGCCCAGCTCGTCCTCGGCCATGAACAGGTGCCACAGCATGCGCTCCTGGATGGGCTTGTCGCACTGCGACAGGTTGCCGATCCAGTTGCTGACCAGCTCGTCCTTCTCCCAGTCCATGGAGAGCAGGTAGCGCTCACCAGCCTGCTGGTAGTCGTTGGTCCGCTCGATGCGGGCGCGGGTGAGGCGTCCGCTGATCTCCGGGCCCTGCTCGCTGTGGGCGGGCTTGGGCGCCTCCTGCAGGCCGCCGGTGATGGACGGCTCGTAGTTGACGCTCGGGTTCTGCCCCTCCGCCAGGTCGACGCCGAAGGTCATCTGGCCGTCACGCTGGTTGGTGGCGACCTTGGCGTTCTTGGCCGAGTTGACCGGCAGCTGCAGGTAGTTCGGGCCGACGCGGTGGCGCTGGGTGTCGGAGTAGCTGAACGTGCGGCCGACGAGCATCTTGTCGTCGGAGAAGTCCAGGCCGTCCACCAGCACGCCGGTGCCGAAGGCGATCTGCTCGCTCTCGGCGAAGAAGTTCACCGGCTTGCGGTTGAGCACCATCTTGCCGACCTTGCGCAGCGGGAAGTCGTTCTCCGGCCAGGTCTTGGTGTCGTCCAGCGGGTCCCAGTCCAGCTCGGGGTGGTCGTGGTCGTCCATGAGCTGGACGTACAGCTCCCACTCGGGGTACTCGCCGTTGTCGATGGCCTCGTAGAGGTCACGGGTGTGCACGCCGAGCTCGCGACCCTGCACCACGGCAGCGTCCTCCTCGGTCCAGCTCTTCACGCCCTGCTTGGGCACCCAGTGGTACTTGACCAGCTGGGTCTCGCCCTGCTCGTTGACCCACTTGTAGGTGTTGACGCCGAAGCCCTGCATGGTGCGGTAGCTGGCCGGGATGCCGCGGGGGCTCAGGACCAGGTTGAACATGTGCAGCGACTCGGGAGTCTGCGAGGCGAAGTCGAAGACGCGGTTGGCGACCTGACGCTCGAAGGTGACCGGGTCGGGCTTCTGCGAGTGGATGAAGTCGGGGAACTTGATGGCGTCCCGGATGAAGAAGACACCCAGGTTGTTGCCGACCAGGTCCCAGTTGCCGTCCTCGGTGTAGAACTTCACCGCGAAGCCGCGGGGGTCGCGGGCCGTCTCGGAGGAGTCCTTGCCGCCGGCCACGGTGGAGAAGCGGACAGCGAGCTCGGTCTGCTTGCCCTTCTCCTGGAACAGCTTGGCGCGCGTGTACTTGGAGATGGGCTCGTCGCCGCAAGTGCCGTCAGCCTCGAAGTAGCCGAACGCCGTGGCGCCACGGGCGTGCACGACGCGCTCCGGGACTCGCTCGCGGTCGAAGTGGCTGATCTTCTCGAGGAACTGGTAGTTCTCCAGGGTCGCCGGGCCACGCGAGCCGACCGTGCGCGAGTTCTGGTTGTCGTAGACAGGGTGTCCCTGTCGGTTGGTAAGAGTCCTGGCTTGGTCAGTCATCGGTGGAGACCTTTCGTTCGGTGTTCTCAGGTGCCGCGATTGTGCAGTTCAGGGGGCCGTGCGGTTCAGGGGGAATCGTGCCGCTCTAGGGGCTGGCCCGGCTGCGTGGTCGCCGCGCAGCTGGGGCACCACCCCCAAAAGATTACTTCGGTGGCCTCGACCCGAAAGCCGTCGACCGGTGCGGTGCGCACGCAGGCGTCGCTGCCGGCCAGGGCCGGGACGTCGCTGGTCTGTCCGCACCCGCGGCAGACCAGGTGGTGGTGGTCGTCGGGCACGTGCGTCTCGTACCGCACGGGGTGCCCAGCCGGCTCGATCGAGCGCAGCAGCCCGGCGCGGGTGAGCGCGTCCAGGCAGTCGTAGACGGTTTGCGTGGACACCGAGCCGAGCACGGGGCGGACCTGCTCCAGGATGGCCCCGGCCGGCAGGTGCTGTCGGTCCAGCCGCGCCTGCTCCAGCGCCTCGAGCACGGCCACGCGGGGCTTGGTCACCCGCAGGCCGGCAGCGCGCACCCGAGCGGCGGCGGAGCTGGCTGCTGGTGTCATGTGCCCATCAGACCGCAAACTCTGGAATGAGTCAAGAAAAGCGGCGAGTCTGACAGCACACACCTCGCCATCGCCCTAAGGTTGCTGTCATGGCATCCGAGCTCACCGAGGAAGAACTGCAGTTCGTCCAGTCCCTGTTCGAGCACGCCCGGGAGGGGCGCACCGGTCCGCTGACCGAGGCCCTCGACGCCGGCGTTCCGGTCAACCTCACCAACACCAAGGGCGACACGCTGCTGATCCTGGCGGCCTACCACGTGCACCTGGACACCGTGCAGGCCCTGCTGGAGCGCGGCGCGGACACCTCGAGGGTGAACGACATGGGTCAGACCGCGCTCGCCGCGGCCGTCTTCCGGCAGGCCGAGCCCATCGTCACGGCGCTGCTCGAGGCTGGGGCCGACCCCGAGGAGGGGCCGAAGTCGGCGGTCGCCATCGCTGAGTTCTTCAACCTCCCGGAGATGGCGAAGCTGCTGCGTGCGCGCTGAGCAGTCGGTGGACGAGCCGCGCATCGCCCTCGTCGGAGCCGGTGCCGTGGCCGGCCTGGTGGCGTCCTGGCTGGAGCTGGCCGGCGCGCCCACCCCGCTGCTGTGCACCCGCACGCCGGTCGAGCAGCTCACCATCACCGGCGACGGCCGGGGCGGACGAGGCACGCGCACCGTGCCGGTGACCCCGGTGCCCGGCCCGGCCGACGCCGAGCCGGTGGACTGGGTGATGCTCACCGTCAAGGCCCAGGACACCGCCGCCACCCAGCCGTGGCTGGACGCGCTGGTGGGGCCGGACACGGTGGTGGTGGTGCTGCAGAACGGTGTGGACCACGTGGAGCGGGTGCAGCCGCTGGTGGGCACGGCGACGGTGCTGCCCGCCCTGGTGCGCGCCTCCGCCGAGCGCACCGGCAGCGGCGCCGTCACCCACCACCTCGGCAACCAGCTGATCGTGCCGGAGGAGCCCGCCGGCAAGTCGCTGGCGGCGCTGCTGGACGGCGGCGCCTCGGTGCGCCAGGACCCCGACTTCCGCACCGCCGCCTGGCACAAGCTGATGGTCAACATCGGCTCCAACCCGCTGACCGCGCTCACCCTGCGCCGCTGCGAGGTGCTGCGCGAGCCCGAGGTGGCCGAGCTCTGCCGGTCGCTGCTCATCGAGACCGCCGCGGTGGGCTCGTCCGTGGGGGCCCGGCTCAGCGGCGCCGACGTGGAGGAGGTGCTGGAGCTGTTTCGCTCCTACCCCGACGACAACGGCACGAGCATGTACTACGACCGGGTGGCCGGCCGCCCGTTGGAGCACGACCTGCTCTGCGGGGCCGTGGTGCGCGCCGCTCAGGAGCACGACGTGCCGGCCCCGCTGAACCAGGCGATCTGGGCCCTGACCAAGGCTCTCAGCGAGGGCAGCACCGGCAACACACCAACCGAGGGGAACCCATGACCACCCACGCAGGCGAGCTCGACCGGCTGGGCACCGCCAAGTACGTGCTGCTCACCACCCGGCGCCGCGACGGCACCACCGTGCCGACCCCGGTGTGGGTGGCCCACGACGGCGCCGCGCTGGTGATCTGGACCGCCACCGACGCGGGCAAGGTCAAGCGCATCCGCCGCGACCCGGCCGTCACGGTCGCCCCGTGCGACGCCCGGGGCAAGCCCCGGGGCTCCGCGGTCAGTGGCACGGCCACCGTGCTCGACGCCGACGCCACCGAGCGGGTCCGCCAGCTCATCCAGCGCAAGTACGGCATCGCCGGCCGGGTGGCGATCCTCGGCAGCCGGCTGCGGCGGGGTCGCAGCGGCACCGTCGGAGTGGCCGTCACGCTCGACCAGCAGCAGCCCTAGCGGGTCGGGGCGGTGCGGGTCCAGGGCCGCATCCGCTCCAGCTGCAGCGCCAGCCCCAGCAGGGTGGCCTCGCCACCAGGCCGGGCCACCAGCTGCACCGACAGCGGCAGGCCGTTGGGGTGGGTACCGGCGGGCACCACCATCGCCGGCCAGCCAGCCAGGTTCCACGGTGCAGCGAACGGGGCGTAGCGGATGTTCGCCCACAGGTTGGACAGCCAGCTCTTCTCGCCCCAGCGGTCGGCCGGCAGCGGAGGCTGCGCCAGTGCGGGCGTGAGCAACACGTCGTGGTCGGCGAAGAACGCCTCGGCCTTGTGCTGCCACTTGTCCCGACCAGCGGGCTTGGGCAGCCCTGCCCGCAGCAGTGCTCGGCCCACCGCGGCGTGCCTGGCGGTGCGGGCCTCCAGCAGCGACCGATCGCTGAGCGCTCGCGCCTCCAGCTCGGTGCCGACGAGCCAGCGCACCAGCTCCGACTGTCCCACCGAGACCGGGTAGGACGGGTGGGCCTGGGCCACCCGGTGGCCCTCCTGGGCGAACAGCTCGCCAGAGCGGCGGGCGGCCTCGGCGTAGTGCCGGTCGACCCGCACTCCCGGCACTGGAGAGCGGGTGGAGACCGCGATCCGCAGGGCCGTGGGCTCGCGCACCTGGGCCAGCTCGGGCTGCTTGGCCAGCACCGAGAGCACCGTGGCGCAGTCGGCGACGGTGGTGGCCAGCGGGCCGTTCTCGGCCATGTCGAACCACGCGCCGTCGCCCAGCTGGGCGGGCACCACGCCGAGGCCGGGCTTGAGCCCGACCAGGCCACAGCACGCCGCGGGGATACGGATGGACCCCATGCCGTCGTTGCCGTGCGCAACGGGCACCATGCCCGCGGCCACCGCGGCGGCGGACCCACCCGAGGATCCCCCGGGGCTGCGGGTGGTGTTCCAGGGGTTGCGGGTGACGCCGAAGGCGGAGTCGGTGGTGCCGAACACGCACAGCTCAGGCACCCGGGTCAGCCCCACCACGACGGCGCCCGCCGCCCGCAGCCGAGAGACCACCGGGTGGTTGCGCGGCTGGGGGGTGGCGTCGCTGCCCAGCGACCCCTCCCGCATCGGCTCGCCGGACACCGCCACGTTGTCCTTGACCGCCACCGGCACCCCGGCCAGCGGCAGCGCGTAGCGGTCGGCCCGGGCGTCCACGGCGTCAGCCTCGGCAAGGGCCCGCTCGGTGCGGACCACCTGGAAGGCGCCGAGCTCGCTGTCCTGCTCAGCTATCCGCGCCAGCGCCGCCTCGGTGGCCGCTCGAGCGGTCAACGATCCCTCGCGCACGGCCGCAGCAGTTTCGGTAGCAGTCATCACCCCGCGGACGCTACGCGGGAGCTCGCCGGTTTGCCCCGTTCCGCAGGTCGCAGCGGGACTGTCGCGGCTCAGTCGGCGAACCGCCACCGGGTGGGCCGGCTGGCGAAGTCCTCCTCCCGCTCGATCACAGCCACGGCTCGGGCCGGGGTCACCTCGACCACGAGGTGCGCCAGGACGAACGCGGCGTCGAGGTCGGCGAAAAGGGGCTGGTACTTGCCCACGTACCGGCGGGCCCACTCCTGCCGCCGGGCGTCATCGGTGACCACCTCGGCGCTGCCCTGCAGGGACAGGCACTCCACGGTGTCGTCCAGGGCAACGGCCACCCGCGGGTTCGCCGCGAGGTTGCGGGCCTTGCGCGAGCGTGGCCCGCAGGAGAACGCGAAGCGCTGCTCGTCGTCGTCCCACACGCCCCACACCGGCAGGGCGTGCGGCGCTCCGGCGCCGGAGACGGTGACCACCCAGTAGCTGCGTCCGGCGCCGAGCCGCTCGGCCGCCCAGCTCCAGGGCAACGGGCGCCAGCCCTGCGCCTGCACGCCGTAGTCGGGCATGTACGGCATCTCCGCGACGGGCTCAGCCATGGCCACACCGTACGACGCTGCAGGGTGCTACCGCCGCCGGAGACCGCCCGTTCCGAGGTCGGCCTCGTCGGCTGCGGCACGCCCCGCGCGCCAGCCCTGCGGGTCGACCGGACTGGTCCGCTTGGTCACCACCTGTGGGAACAGCTCGGTGAACACCTCGCGGACCGCCTCGGAGCGCTGCTGCAGCACCGGGACGAGGGCGGTGCCGTACACGTCGGCTGCCGCTGCGTGCGCCTGCTGCTGGGAGTCGGCCAGCCGCTCCCGGATGCGCACCGCGTAGGACAGCAGGAACGCCCGCCGAAAGGCCTTCACCCCGGTGTGTCCCGGCGCGGCGGCCGACACCGCGCGGGTGGCCTGGACCAGCAGCGACGTGAACAGCACCTCCACCAGCTGCAGGTCGGTGGGCAGGCCGACCACCGTGGCGATCCCGTAGGCGGAGGTCCACACCACCCGCACACCGTTGGCGGCGCCCACGCCGTCCAGGAGGTGCACCTTGGCCTCGCCGTACGGGTTGTCCACGTGCAGCCGCCGAGCGCGGACCTGCTCGGCGAGCCGGGCACCGGCCGCGGCTCCGACCACCGCAGCGTCGATGGCGTGCCTGGTCATCAGGTCCTGCGCCTTGGCGGTGAGCGCCTCGGCCTCCTCCGGAAAGTCGGTGGACTCGGCCTTGGCGAGCAGCGCGCGCACCCGGCCCAGGACCTTGGCGTCGACCGCCGCGCTGGGGGCCGGGCGAGGCGCGGCGGCGGCGCGACCCCACTGCGACGGGGGCGGGCACAGCGGCTGCAGCCCGCCCCGCAGCGAGCGCAGGTAGCCCAGCAGCCGCAACGCGTCCTGCCAGGCCTGCACGGCCGTGAGCTCCTCGGACCCGCGCCAGGCGCTCAGCACCGCTGGTCCTGCCGCCGGCACCGTGGGCAGGGCCGCCAGCTGCTCGCGCCACTCCGCGGGGGCCCGCTCCTCGGCGTGACTCGTCCGGGCCTCGCGCGTCACCACGGCCGCGGCCAGGCGCCCCACGCGCTGGGTCCACTGCCGGCGCGCCACGTGCACCACGTCGGCCGGCTGCCAGCCGTTCTCCCACAGCCGTGCCACCTGCTCGACCAGCGCCTGGGCCGCCCGTCCGGACGCGGCACCCTGCTCGCCGTCCAGCTCGGTGAGCACGATGGCCGCCTGCTCCAGCGCCGCGGCGTCAGCCCACGGCCCGAAGGCGCGCTGGGCGCCCTCGTCGATCACCTGCTCCACCAGCTCCGGCCCCACGGGCCCCGGTCCGGGCCTGCGGCGGGCGTGGCCGCCGGAGGGGTGCCTGAAGTGCCGGTACCGGGCGTCGACGCGGTGCTGGGCCATGACCACATCTTGGCCGGGCCCCCCGACAGCTCTGGATCCCGGCGGTTCGGAGACGGACCAGCGGGCACCGGCGGTGGACGCTCAGCTACTCGGGGCTCACCTCGAGCGTCTCCAGCTGGTCCAGCTCGTCGGCGCTGAGCTCGCCGAGCTCGGCCAGCACCACGTCCTGCTGGGCGCCGATCCGGTCGTTCACCAGCTCGGTCAGCGCGAACACGATCGCCCCGGTCTGTCGCACCGTCATCAGGTCCACCAAGGGTTGCTGCAGCGAGGTGAGGGCCAGCCCACCGGCCAGGCCGTCCTCGTTCTCGGAGATGGCGACGAAGAACCGCTCGCGCGGGTTGTCCACCGGGCTGCTGTAGTGCTCCGCCAGCTCTATCAGCGCCCGGTGCCACTCCAGCAGCTCCCCCTCCAGCTCCGTCTTGGCCAGGTCGTGCTCGGTGAGCCGGGTGCCCAGCGCCGAGGGGCTGAAGCAGCGGGCGTAGGACAGCAGCGCCGTGGTCCACAACGACTCCACCAGCACGCGGTCCGCGGCGCGCTCGGCGTCTGCCGCCTGCTGATCGGTCTGCTCCTCGCTGCCCTCGGCGCCGCCGAGAGCAACCACCAGCCGCTCGCAGCACTGCAGCACCATCCGCAGGTCGTCGAAGGTGGCGGTGTACCCGGCCAGGATCGCAGCGCCCTCGGAGTCCAGCCGCCGCAAGAGCTGGGGCCCGCCCTCCTCAGGGGCGCTCACGCCCGCGCCCAGGCTCGGCCACCAGCGCTCGGCAGGCATCGTGGCGTGCTGTCCATGGCGTGTCCTCCTGGCGTGCTGCTGGTGGTGGTCCTGCTGTGCACCACGGCACCACCGGTTGGCCGCGCCCGCAACCCGGTGCCCGCCGGCAACGAGCACTGCTCAGCGGTTCAGCTCCTCGGGCCGGTCGAGCCCGAGGTCGGTGAGCACCAGGGCGAGCCGGGTCCGGGCGCGGTCCAGGCCATCCTCGAACCGTGGTGGGGCCACCGGCGGTTGGGACCAGAGGGTCTGCAGCTGGCGGGCGGCGTCCAGGCAGGGCGGCACCCACACCGCCAGCCAGAGGTCCATCAGCGCCAGGTTGTGCATCGCGAACTCCCGGTCCGCGGCGAGCTGGCCGAACATCGTCGTGGTGTAGCGGAGGTCGCGGCCGGCGTAGCAGCGCTGGCCGGTGCGCAGCACCGTCGAGGTGATGTTGTCCCCGTTGCGCAGGCAGGCCTGCTGCACCAGGTGGTTGCGGAAGAGCTCCCCCACCAGCGGCTCGAAGACTATGTTGGCCACGAACACCGCCTCCGCCCAGTCGGTCACGGCCGCGAGCTGCTCGGTGACTCGCCGCACCCCCGCCCAGGCCGGGTCGTGCTGCCACACCCGCACGTGGGCTCCGCCCTCGAAGTGCGGGACCTCCTCGGCCAGGGTGTGCAGCAGCAGCGCCAGGTTCTGGCCGAAGCGGATGCGGTGCATGCTGTTCAGCGCGATGGCGTTGCGGTGCGCGGGCGTGGGGCTGCGCCGGTTGGCCTCGGCGAAGAGCCCGCGCCCGAGGTTGCGCTCCACGTGCATCCACGCGCCGACGTTGTTGGCCACGAACCGTGACCACCGGGGGTCCCAGCGACCAAGGTCGCCGGTGGACCTGGCGACCTGCACCTGCCGCGCCACTGCTGCCCCGACCGCCGCGGTGTCCTGGTGGACGATCGCCTCCCCCGCCAGGTTGCCGTCGTGGAACTCCTGCCACCCGGGGGCGCTGCGGGAACCTGCGCCTCGGGTGGTGGCGCGTGGCGGCGCGTGCCCCCAGGCACGCAGCACGGTCCAGTCCAGCGGCAGCCCGACTCCCCCCTCGGCCGAGGCGTTCCACCAGCTCGGGCCGCCCTCGGCGTGGTCGGGGTAGGGGCTCACCTGCGGTTCTCTCGCTCTGGCCCGTGCCGGACGTGGCTCGAGTCCGGTGAATACCGCCTTGGCTACATGGTCGGGAATGCTCATGCGTGGTCCTCTGGTGTCGGCCCTGGCTGGGCTCCTCGTGGGTGGGCGTGCGGTGGGGTCAGGGGGTCAGGACTTCCTGGTTGACCCTCACCCTGCGGAGGCCGCGCCGGGCCGGGACTTCTCACATTGAGACCGGCCCCGCGCTGGTCGGGCGTGTCCAGGAACCACCGCTCGCACGGGCCCGTCCAGCACCACGCTTCGACAGGCGCACCGCAGCGGTGGTGGCTACCGTGAGGGGGACGAGACCCACCGCCGCGGGCGGGGAGCCGAGGTCGGTGCGCAGCCGAGAAGAGGCTGCCCGACCGCGTGATGAGTTGGGCGAGGCAATGAGGCCAACACCACCGAGTTCAGCGCCAACCAGGCCAGGGACGGCGTGGAGCAGCGCAGCACAGCGGGTCAGCCTGCTCTCCGCCGAGCCGGAGGTGCGGGGGCCGATCCTGGCCTCGTGGCGCCGATCACGCGACCGTGACCTCGCTGCCGACCAGATCGAGCTGCCCTACGTGCAGGACCCGGACACCGACACTCCGCTGACGCGCAGCGCCGAGCCGGTGCTGCGCCACCTGTGCGAGCAGCTGGACGGACAGCCGGTGAGCGTCGTGCTCACCGATCCCAGCGGCTTGGTGCTCCTGCGGCTGACCGCCGACTCCCAGCTGCAGCGTCACCTCGACCACGTCCAGCTCGCCCCCGGGTTCTCCTACGGCGAGCACTACGCCGGCACCAACGGCATCGGCACCGCCCTGGTGACGGGCAAGCCCACCGAGGTGATCGGGCCCGAGCACTACGTCGAGAGCCTGGAGAACCTGGCGTGCGCCGGCGTGCCCGTCCGCCACCCCGTCTCCGGTCGCACCGTGGGCGCCGTCGACCTCACGTGCTGGCGCAAGGATGCCGGGCCGCTGCTGCTCACCCTGGCCAAGACCACGGCGGAGCAAATCCGCCAGCAGATGCTGACCGAGACCGGGTCCAACCATCTGGAGCTGTTCCACGAGTACATGCGCACCTGCCACCGCACGGCCGGCGTGGTCTTCGCGGTGAACCACAACATGGCCATGCTCAACGACTACGCCCGAGCCACCCTCGACCCGGCCGACCAGGCCGCGCTGCTGAGCCACGCCGCGGAGCTGCTGGGCAACGGCAGCCGGGTGTCCACCGTGGTGGAGCTGCCCACCGGCATCACCGCCCGGATGCACTGCCGCCCGGTCCGAGAGAACGGCAAGGTCGCCGGGCTGGTGGCGCACGCGAAGCTCGGCGAGCCTGACCACAGGCACAACCTGACCAGCAGCGACCCGGTGCGGATGCCGCTGCCCGGGCTGGTCGGGTACGCACCGCTGTGGCTGCGGGCCTGTCACGAGACCGAGCGGGTCGTCCGCTCGGGCGAGTGGCTCGCGCTGGAGGGCGAGCCGGGCGTGGGCAAGACTGCCCTGCTCCGGGCCGCACAGTCCCGCCAGCAGCCCGACCGCCGCCTGGTGCTGCTGGACGCCGCCGACGCCTCGACCAACCTGGAGTGGTTCGCCGGGGCGAGCCAAGCCTTGCTGCGCAGGGACCACAGCCTCGTGGTACGCCACGTGGACCGGCTCCGGCCGGCGCAGCTGCGCGAGCTCGGCGCGTTGCTGCGCGAAGCCGCCACGGTGGAGCGCGCCCAGCCGCTGTGGGTCGGGCTGACCTTGGAGCGGGTGAGCGAGGGCCGCGAGCTCAACCGCCTGCTGGGCCTGTTCCCCCGCACGGTGGAGGTTCCGCCGCTGCGCCTGCACATGGAGGACCTGCCCCAGCTGGTGGCGCTGTTCCTCAGCCGCCTCCAACACGGCGCCGACCTGACCTGCGCCCCGGAGACGATGCGGCTGCTGATGCGGTCGTCCTGGCCGGGCAACGCAGCGCAGGTGCTGCAGGTGCTGCGGCAGGTGGCGCAGCGCCGGCGCAGCGGCGTCATCCAGCCCGAGGACCTGCCACCGGCGGCCCAGACCGTGAGCCGCCGGTTGCTCAGCCCGCTGGAGTCGATGGAGCGCGACGCGATCGTGCAGGCGCTCAACGACGCCCGGGGGAACAAGGCCGCCACCGCCCACGCCCTGGGCATGTCCCGCGCCACCATCTACCGCAAGATCCACGACTACGGGATCGTCCCGCCCGTCGGCTGACGACCGAGCCTGCGCCCAGCGGCGCTCAATTCACCATCGACCGGACCCGCGTGATGCACTGTGGAGCAATGCAGGCCCACCGCTTAGTACAGGAGCACGCGTGAACACCAGCCGGTACGCCGCCGCCAGCGACGTGGGGCAGGTGCGGGAGAACAACGAGGACGCCGCCCTCACCACCGACACCGTGTGGATCGTCGCCGACGGCATGGGCGGCCACGCGGGCGGCGAGGTGGCCAGCCGGATGGCGGTCGAGGCAGCCGCCGAGGTGCTCGGTGACCAGCCCGCCGACGTCGACCTGGTCGCCACTGCCTTCGCCACCGCGCACGGCCGGGTGCGCGACGCCGCCCACGGCGAGCTGGCCGGGATGGGCACCACCATGGTGCTCGCCTGCCGCGACGCCGATGGCGAGGTGCTGGTGGGCAACGTGGGCGACAGCCGGGCCTACCTGCTCGCCGACGGCGCGCTGCAGCAGGTCACCACCGACGACAACCAGGCCGAGGTGCTGCTCGCCCACGGCGACATCACCGCGGAGGAGGCCCGGGTGCACCCCGGCCAGTACCTGCTCACCGCGTCCCTCGGCGGTGGCCAGCCCACTCCCCCCGTGCCGGCCGTGCACCACCTGCCCTCCCACGCCGGCCGGCTGCTGCTGTGCTCCGACGGGCTCAACAGCGAGCTGACCGACGAGCAGATCGCGGCCGGCCTGGCGACCGAGGACCCGGCGCAGGCGGCCACCGAGCTGGTCCAGGCAGCAGTGCAGGCCGGCGGGCGTGACAACGTCACCGTCGTCGTCATCGACCTCTGACCCGCGGGCCGACCGCTGAGGCAGAGAGCCGACCGCTGAGCGCGGCAGGCACTTCTGCGGCTGACGTCGCTACGGTGGGGCCATGAGCGAGCTCTCCGACAACCCGGCCCTGCGTGCCACCGGCGACCAGCTGGTGGAGCGGGTGCTCACCGCCGGGGTGGACGGGCTCGGTCCGTGGCGCAGCGCCGAGGCCGTGGCCACCGAGGCGCTCGCGGCCGAGGGGGATCCCGAGCCGGCGATCCAGCGGCTGCTGGTGGCGCACCGCAGGATGGTGGGCGCCACCGGGTTCGCCACCAGCATCGGCGGCGCTCTCGCCCTGGTGGTGGGCCTGCCCGCCGATGTCACCAGCTACCACGTGGCTGCCGCCCGGCTCTCGGCGGCGATCGCGCACCTGCGCGGCTACGACCTGGCCGCGCCGCAGGTGCGCAGCCTGGTGCTGATCACCCTGCTCGGCGAGGAGGGCACCAGCCTGCTCGCCCAGCACGGGGTGAGCACCGACGGCAAGGACGTCCTCACCGCGCTGAGCGGGTTGTCGACCGCCGAGCTGAGCGAGCTGAACCGGTCGGTGGGGTACCAGCTGGTGGCCAAGTTCGGCCAGCGGGGCGCGGTCAACCTGGTGAAGCTGGTGCCGTTCGTCGGCGGCGGGGTGGGGGCCGGGGTGAACATGGTGGGCATCACCACCACGGCCCGCTCCGCCCGCACGCTGTTCCTGCCCCGGCCGGTGGCGGGCCGCTTCGCCGGACCGGGCGTCACCGTGATCGACCAGTAGCGCTCGCTACCGGCGCCTAGAGCTGTCTAGCGTCGGCCCAACACTCCCGAAGAGAGCATGATCGAGCGGTGAAGCTCAGGCGCGCAACCACTCCGACCGCGCGGCCTGGCCGTCCGGGCTGAGCGTGTCCTCCACGGGGGTGGGCCAGCCCTGCCAGCGCACACCGTCGACCTCGGCCGAGGACAGCGTCATGGTGCGCAGGTTGCCCTTGGCGTTGCGGTACTCCACCTCCTCGGTCTCGAACGCGGCGACGAGCCCTGCGCGGACGAGCCACTCCAGGGCGTTGCCGCCGTTGACCAGGACTCGGCGCACGCCGGAGCTGCGCAGCTGCCAGCGCAGGAAGTCCGCGTCCGCCGCCACCAGCTGCTCCCGGACGGCCGGAGGGAGCCCGTGCCAGACCGGGTTGGTCGCCCACTGGACCAGGTGCAGGTGGCAGGCGGTGCCGTCGTAGTAGCTGCCCGCTCCCACCGCGCCGAGCAGCTCCTCCAGCGCGGCGAAGGCAGGGCGGTGCGGGTTGGCCTGGAAGTAGCCGTAGCAACGCGCCACCACCGCGGCGACCTGCTCGTCGGTCAGCGTCGCGGCGTCGGTGACGTCCAACGAGCGCAACGACTCCACCCGGCGGTACTCCCCGGCCAGCCAGGTCCCCGTGGGAGTGGTCAGCTCGAGCTTGCTCGGGTTGACCGTCAGGGTGGCCACCGCGGCCACGCTGGGGTCGCCCTGCGCCACGATGGGCAGGCTGCGCGGGATCACCGAGCACCCTTCAGGAATGGGGCGGCGGACACGATCGGCGAGCTCTTGCGGGACTGGGTGCACCCCCCCATTCTCCCTGCCGGACGACGCCTCGTTCACCACCGCGTCGTGGGCCCTCGACAGCATTGCCCACGGCCTCGCCGGCGGGGTTGCGTCCGGCGCCGCTCGCGCTTTATGCGCCCATCTAGTGATAGGTCAATAACTCTGGATACCCGGCTCGACGGCACGCAGGCGAGCGGGATCGGCAAACGACCGTTCCGGTGAACGGACACTGTGAGAGACATCACGCCTCATCTGCCCTAGGTTGGCGCCGGCGACCACGGAGGTCGCCGGCGAGGGGAGCCGTGGTGACGGTGACACAACTGGAGCAGCTGGTGCAGGTGGAGCGCATCAAGAAGCTCAAGCACGACTACTGGCGAGCCTGTGATGCTAAGGACCCCAAAGGGTTTCGCAGCTGCTTCACTCGAACGGGCTCGTCCATCGACTACGGGACGCTCGGCGCGACCGACGCCGACGGCATGGCCGCGGTGTTCGAGCGCATCGCGCTGGCCCAGGACGGTGGCGGCCACCGGGTGCTGGACATGCACCACGGCTTCCACCCCGACGTCACCATCGTCGGCCCCGCCGAGGCCACCGGTCGCTGGACCCTGCAGTTCCGCCAGGTCGACCTGCACGCACGCACCGAGACGGTGCTCAGCGGCGAGTACGACGACCACTACGTCATCGAGGACGGCGACTGGAAGATGGACCGCTGCCACTTCACCCGGGGCTGGTCGATCACCCGCCCGCTCACCGACGACACCGTGGTGGAGCAGCCGTGAGCGCGCACAAGGTCGCCCTGGTCACCGGAGGCGGACGAGGCGTGGGCAAGGGGGTGGCCAGCGCGCTGGGCGCGGAAGGCTGGACCGTCTACGTCACCGGCCGGCACGCCGACCGGCTCGCGAGCACTGCCGAGGCCATCACCGCCGCCGGTGGAGCCGGCCACGCCATGGCCTGCGACCACCACCAGGACGACCAGGTGGCGGAGGTGTTCGCGCGCATCGCCGACGAGCAGGGCCAGCTGGACCTGCTGGTGAACAACGCGTGGGCCAACCCCGATGGATACGCCGGGTTCACCCAGCCGTTCTGGAAGCGGCCGGTGCAGGACTGGGACAGCCTCATCGGCATCGGGCTGCGCGCCCACTACGTTGCGTGTGTCGAGGCGGCCAAGATCATGGTGCCGCAGGGCTCCGGGCTGATGGCCAACATCTCCTCCTTCGGCTCCCGCGGCTACCTGCACTCGGTGCTCTACGGGATGTCCAAGACCGCACTGGACAAGATGGCCGCGGACATGGCCGTCGAGCTGGCCGGCACCGGGGTGACCGCAGTGTCGCTGTGGCTCGGCCTGGTGCAGACCGAACGGGTCAAGTCCATGGGCGACAGCTTCGAGGGGTTCTCCATCGCCGACGCCGAGGAGCCGGAGTACATCGGCCAGGTGATCAACGCCCTCGCCCACGACGAGAAGCTGCGCGCCTACAACGGCCACACCGTCATCACCGCCGAGTACGGGCGCGACCACGGCCTGACCAACTCCGACGGGCGCCAGCCGCCCACCCACCGGCCGTTCTTCGGTGGCGGACCGCTGTTCCCGCCGCTGCAGGAGGTCTAGCCCAGGCGCCGGTAGCAGTCCCGCAGGTAGGCCACGGCCCGGTCGCTGCCCAGCGCGGTGCGCAGCAGCGCCGGGTCGAGCTCGTCCACCACCGGCCGGAACCGCACCGGCGGCACCGGGACGCGGGCGCTGGGCTGGTAGTAGCGGTCCAGGCAGTCAGCCAGGTCCGTGTCCAGCGGGCCCACCGGTGCGCTCGCACGCTCACTCACCGTGCCCTTGGGTTCGGTCGCACGCTCACTCACGGTGCCCTTGGGTTCGTTCGCACGCTCACTCACCGACGGCCTCCTCGCCCAGGGTCATCAGCGCGCGCAGCTCGTCCGTGCCGAGCTCGGTCAGCCAGGTCTCCCCCGCGCCCACCACCACATCGGCCAGCTCCTGCTTTCCGGTGAGCAGCGCGTCGATCCGCTCCTCCACGGTGCCCACGCACACCAGCTTGCGCACCTGCACGTCGCGCTGCTGACCGATGCGGAACGCCCGGTCGGTGGCCTGGTTCTCCACCGCTGGGTTCCACCAGCGGTCCAGGTGCACCACGTGGTTGGCCGCGGTGAGGTTGAGCCCGGTGCCACCGGCCTTCAGCGACAACAGCATCACCGGCGGGCCCGCTGGGCGCTGGAACGCCTCCACCATCCGGTCGCGGCGCCCCTTGCTCACGCCGCCGTGCAGGAAGGGGACCGGCACGCCCAGCTCGCGGCCCAGCCACGGCGCGAGCAGCTCCCCGAACTGGGTGAACTGGGTGAACAGCAGCACCTTCGACGGCGGACAGTCCGGGTGCTGACCGGCGGCCTGGGCCAGCACCGAGTACAGCAGGTCCTCCACCAGCTCGAGCTTGCCCGAGCGGTGCTCACCGTCGCGCAGCACGCCGCTGCCGTCGGCCAGGAAGTGCGCCGGGTGGTTGCACACCTGCTTGAGCCGGGTGAGCGTGGACAGCACCAGCGCCTTGCGCTGCATCCCCCGCGACTGCTTGATCGTGGCCAGCATGTCGTCCACCACCGCCTGGTACAGCGCCGCCTGCTCCACCGTGAGGTTGGCCCGCACCGTCATCTCCAGCTTCTCGGGCAGGTCGGCGATCACCGCAGGGTCGGACTTCACCCGGCGCAGCATGAACGGCGCGGTGGCCGTGCGCAGCCGGGCCAGCGCCTCCGGGTCCTGCTCGCGCTCGATGGGCACCGCGAAGCGAGCCCGGAAGGCCTGCGGCGAGCCGAGCATGCCGGGGTTGGCGAAGTCCAGCAGGGCACGCAGCTCCTCCAGCCGGTTCTCCACCGGAGTGCCGGTGAGGGCGACGCGGTGCCGGGCCGGCAGGGCGCGGGCGGCGCGGGCCTGCTCGGTGGCGCTGTTCTTCACGTGCTGCGCCTCGTCGAGCACCACGCGGTCCCACTGCACCGCGGCCAGCTCGTCGCGGTCGCGCGCCAGCAGCTGGTAGGTGGTGAGCACCAGGTCGCTGCGCCGGGCGAGCGCCCCCAGGGCCGCCCCCCGCGCCCGCTCCGGCCCGTGGTGCACCGCCACCCGCAGCCCCGGGGCGAAGCGCTCGGCCTCCCGCTGCCAGTTGCCCACCACCGACATCGGGCACACCACCAGCGTCGGCTCGGTGCGCTGAGCCTGCTCGTGCACCAGCAAGCCCAGCAGCTGCAGGGTCTTGCCCAGGCCCATGTCGTCGGCCAGCACCACCCCCAGGCCCAGCCCGCTCATGAACGCCAGCCAGTCCAGCCCGCGCTGCTGGTAGGGCCGCAGCTCGGCGTGCAGGCCGGGCGGCAGGCCCACCCCCTCGGGCGCCTCGCTGGGCACCCGGCCCGCCAGCAGGTCGCCGAACCATCCCTCGGCCACCACCTCCGTCACCGGCGCGGGCGGCTGGTCGTCGCCGGCGAGCATCGCCAGCAGCTCCGCGAGCGTGGCGTCGCTGCCCTGGTGCTCGGCGACGTAGCGGGCTGCGCGACCGGCCACCTCGGGATCGACCTGCACCCACTCGCCGCGCAGCCGCACCAGCGGTGCCTGCGCCCGCGCCAGCCGGGTCAGCTCGGCGCGGGTCAGCTCCACCTCCCCCAGCGCCATCCGCCACCGGTAGCCGAGCAGCTGCGCCATGCCCAGGGCTGCCTCCTCCGCCGCCACGTGGGCGTCCGGCGCCACCACCCGCAGCGCCAGCGTGGGGTCGCGCCGGGCCCACGCCCGCGGCAGCAGCACCGTGATCCCCGCCGACCGCAGCGCGGCCGCACCGGTGGTCACCAGGTCGAGCGCCTCGGCGGTGGTCAGGATCAGCACGTGCTCGTGCAGGTTGGGGGTGTGTCCGCGCAGCGGCGGGTAGGCGGCCATCGCCCGGCCCAGCGCGTGCATGGCGGCGCTGTCGTGGGTGGCCGAGCGCGGCAGGCTCCGCAGCGGCACCGGGGCGGTGTCGGCGGTGCGCACGCAGGCCTCCAGCATCCAGCGCGGGCTCGGCTCCTCGGTGGCGCCCGGGTAGGGCTCCTCCGCCTCGTCGTCCGGGGGCTCCAGCAGCCGGAACACCACGTCCGGGGTGTCCAGGGTGGAGCTGGTCGCCCAGCGGTGCAGCCGGGTGCTCAGCCGGGCCGGGTCCGGGGCGTCACCCTCGGCCAGCGGCTCGCCGGTGTCCAGGGCCTCGAACAGCGGGTGCGCGGGCCGGCGCACCCGGGGCTCCACCAGCGACAGCGTGGCGCTGGTGATGCTGTCGCACAACGACTCCAGGAGGCTGTCCACCACCGCGGTGCCGCTGGGGGTGCACCCGTTGACCACCTCCGCGCGCAGCACCGGGGGCAGGGCCGCGCCCACCTGGGTGCGCCACGTGCGGATCGGGCCGTCGTCGGCAAGCACCCACCGGGCCCGCCACTGCTGGCCGTCGCGCACCACGGTCGGCACCACCCGTCCGGAGTAGACCCAGCGGGCAACACCGGCGGCCACGTCACCGAGGAACGCCAGCTCGTCAGCGACGACCCAGGCCCCGTTGCTCGGGGTGCGCAGCGAGGCAACCTCCATCAGCAGGTCAGCCGAGTCCACCCGGGCCACCGCGCAGGCGGGGACCTGCCACGGCGCCAGGTCCGTGCCGCGGGCTGCCCCGGCGTCGGGCGCCCGCAGCGCCGGCGAGGGCAGCGGGGCGGGTGCCAGGCCGGCGATCGTGCCGGTGGGCAGCAGCAGGGTGGGCAGCCGGTCGAGCTCGTACGGGGTGAGCGCCTCCTTGAGCGGCCCCGACCAGTCCGAGGGCGGAGGAGGCAGCCTCGCGGGGTCGGCCACCGCCAGCGGGTGCAGCCCCGCCGGAACGGGCGCACCCGCACGCTCGTCGGTCTCGGTCCACAGCAGGAGTCCCGCCGCCGACGACCACAACCCGTGCGCCACGAACAAAGCTGCTGCTCCTCTACGGTCTGCGGAGCGCGACTGCCTCAGCGGCGCGTTCACCAGGGGGTGGCGTTGGTTCGCCCGGCGTCGGAGCCCGAGGCCGGGCACCCACCACCAGCCTACGAACCTCCCGCTGCCCGACGCCAAGCTGCTGCCGTCTCGGCCTGGCACACCACCCCGCCGCACGGACTCGCGATGAGACCGCACGCCCCACCGGCCTGGTTCCTCACACGGTCATGCACACCGTCTTGGTCTCGAGGTAGCTCTGCAGCCCCGCCGCACCGTTCTCGTATCCCCAGCCGGACTGCTTGTGGCCGCCCTTCACCAGCTCGGGTGAGAAGTAGGAGTGGCAGTTGATCCAGACGGTGCCGGCGCGGATCGCGCCGGCCAGCCGGTGGGCACGGGAGAGGTCAGAGGTCCAGACGCTCGCAGCGAGGCCGTACTCGGTGTCGTTGGCCCAGGCGACCACCTCGTCGACGTCGTCGAACGGGGTCACCGTCACCACCGGGCCGAAGATCTCCTCCCGCATCATCGGCAGGTCCGGCGCGGCGTCCACCACGACGGTGGGCTCGTAGAAGCTGCCCACGTCGCCCACCTCCCGGCCCCCGGCCACGACCGTGGCACCGCGGCGCACACCGTCATCGACGTACGAGGCCACCGTTGCCCGGTGTCGCCGGCTCACCAGCGGACCGAGGTCAGTGCCGCTGTCCAGCCCATGCCCGAGCCGCAGCGCCCCGGCAGCATGCGCGAGCCCGTCGACCACCTCCTCGTAGACGGAGCGCTCGGCATAGACCCGGCTCCCGGCGACGCACACCTGCCCGCAGTTGGTGAAGATGCCGCGCGCGACACCCGGAATGGTCTCGGCCAGATGGGTGTCGCCGAGCACCACCACTGGGGACTTCCCGCCCAGCTCCAAGGTCAGCCGCGTGAGGTTACCGGCCCCTGCCCCCGCCACCAGCCTCTTCCCCACCTCGGTGGAACCGGTGAACGTCACCTTGTCGACTCCCTGGTGCTCAGCCAGCATGCGTCCGACCTCGCCGCCACCGGTCACGATGTTGACCACCCCTGCCGGCATCCCCACCTCGGAGAGCAGCTCACCGAACCGCAGCGCCGTGAGCGAGGTGTCCTCAGCCGGCTTCAGCACCACCGTGCACCCGGCAGCGAGCGCGGGGGCCAGCTTCATCGCGGCCATCAGCAGCGGAGAGTTCCACGGCACGATCGCGGCCACCACACCGACGGGCTCGTGCACAGTGTGCGCGAGCACCTTCCGACCCTGCGGCTGGTAGGTGATCGACGGCGTCACTGTGCTGCCCGTGATCTTGGTTGCCCATCCCGCGTAGTACCGAAACTGCTCGGCGGCGGCGGGGATCTCCGCGAATCGCGCCGTCGCCCAGGCCTTGCCCTGGTCCAGCGTCTCCAGCTCGGCCAGCTCATCGGCATGCGCATCGATCACCTCGCCAAGACGCCACAGGATCCGCGCTCGTGCGCTCGGGGTGAGGGCGGTCCAGCTGCCGTCAAGGGCCGCGCGCGCGGCCTCCACCGCGGCGTCGACATCCGTCGCGTCCGCCGACCCGAGCACGGCCAGAACGCGGTCCGTGGCCGGATCCACCGACAGGAGCTCCGGACCGCCCCCGGTGCGCCACTCGCCATCGATGAGCAGCTTCTTCGCGGCCCCGGACAAGAAGTCGGCGCTGTGCCGGACGGTGGCGGCTGGCGCCACGGACAGGCTGGTCATCGGGAGCCCTCCTTGCTGGGGTGAACCTGGGTGAAGGGGAGCGCACCCCAGCGCAGCCCCTTGGACTTGAGCCAGCGCCGGTAGGTGACGGAGGAGCTGTCTGCGCGGGTGGGGATCTCTTCGCGAGGTTCGAGCGGAAGCAGCAGCGGACGCTGGTTCTCGACGATGATCCGGTCCTGCAGGAAGATGATCTGCTCGAAGTGCAGCAGATCGGTGTGCTCCGAGTCCGGGTCCACGAGGTACATCACCGGCTGCGCCCGGCACAGGTCCTCAGCGATCGGCTGGATGAACAGGGCAATGGCGTCCCTGCGGCTCGGATCCACCGGCGACACCCGGTACAGCATGACCATGTACGGCGCGGGGACTCGGTAGGTCAGCTGGGCGTAGGCGCCCTCGGTCGCGGCGGAGACCTGCGGCTGGAAGAACCTGCAGTTCGTGGCCCACACCTCGTCCACGTCGTGCCGGATCTCCGCCTGGTACTTGGCGACCTCGGTGTTCGCATCACCACCCAGGATCCCGGTGTGCACGAACGGGAAGTGCGCCATGTCCAGGAAGTTCTCCACCACGCGTCCCGGCGAGGTCCGCAGGGTGATCCAACCGCAGGGCACGTAGCGGCGGTCGGGCTCACGGGACTCCTCAATGTCGAACACGTCGCGGGCCGGCGTGCCCAGCGTGGTCCACACGAAGCCGTACCGCTGCCGAACCGGCACCGGACTGCCGTCAGCCGTGACTACCGGCTTGCCACCGGGCTCACGGCCGCAGCAGAGCTCCGCGCCGAGCAGCCGGGTGTTGACCACTCCGTCGACGAGCTCGTCCTCGGCGCACACGGCGTACCACTGGTCCAGAACCACCGGGTCGTCACACTTCTGCATGGAACACGCCTTTCAGGTCACCTTCATGGGTGCTCGCCAACCACTGGGCACGGCGCGCGAACAAGCCGGGCACGGCCGCCCGGGCACGGGCGATGATCGACGGCAGGTCGTGCTCGACCAGCTTCCCGTCACGGACGACGACACAGCCGTCCACCATCGTCAGGTCGACGTCGCCGCCCCGGACGGCGTGGACCAGGTTGTGGTGCAGGTTCGCGAAGGGGCCGTCCACGAACAGCGGCGTCATGCGCGGCGTGTCGGTGCGCACCGCAATGAGGTCCGCCTTCTTGCCTGGTTCCAGGGACCCGATGTCAGCGTCCATCCCGAGCGCGCGGGCACCACCCGTGGTGGCGGCCTCCAGGACCGTCCAGCTGTCCATCGCGGCCGCGTCGTTCCTGACGAGCTTGCCCAGCAGGGACGCGACCTTCATCTCCTCGAACATGTCGAGGTTGTTGTTCTCCTTCTCGCCGTCCGTTCCCAGCCCCACCGCGACCCCCGCGTCGAGCATCGCGGTGATCGGCGCGATGCCGCTGGCCAGCTTCATGTTGCTGACCGGGTTGTGGGCGACTCCAACCCCGCGTTGCGCGAGGTGCCTGATCTCGGCGTCGTCCAGCCACACCGCGTGCGCGAGCATGGTCCGCGGCGTGTCCAGGAACCCGAGCCGCTCGAGGGCGAACACCGGGCGCGCGCCGAACCTCCGATCGAACTCGGCGATCTCGATCTCTGACTCGCTGCAGTGCGTGTAGAAGCCGGTGTCGTAGTCGCGGGCCAGGTCGACGGCGCGCCGCTGGCCGGCGTCGTCGGCGTAGAACACGTGCTCGAGACCGACCCACACGGTCACCCGTCCGTCGGCCGCTCCCTGGCAGCGCTGCAGCAGGCGCTCGTTGTCGTCGAGCGAGTCGAAGTAGTCGTGGTCTGGGTGGGCACCGACGTAGCTGACGGTGACTAGCCGGTTTCCGATCTCGGCCGCAGCGGCCACGCTGCGCTCCATGAAGCGCCACATGTCGACGACGGTGGTGGTTCCCGCCAGCACGCTCTCCGCGTAGCAGAGCCACGACGCGGCTTCGGCCTCGTCCGCGGTGAGGACGCGGTGCATCGGGTCGATGTGCACCCGCAGCCACTCCCACACCGGGAGGTGCTCAGCAGTTCCCCGCAGGAGCCCCGAGTGCGAGTGGGTGTTCACGAGCCCCGGCATGAGCAGCCGCCCGGACAGGTCGACCTCGGTGGCGTCGGGGAACTGGGACCGCAGCTCGGTGGCGGTGGCGACCGCGACGATCCGGTCGCCCGACACCACCACGGCTCCGCCGGGGACCACGGTTCGATCGGCGTCCATCGTCACCACCGCATCGGCGGTCAGCAGGGTCAGCTGGGGCACGACGTCATTCCTCTCCACGAATCAACGCGGCGCCGCGCTCGGCGAGAGCGATCACTGGTGCGTTGGTGTTGCACGACGGCAGTACTGGCATCACCGAGGCGTCCACCACCCGCAGGCCGTCGGCGCCGTGCACGCGCAGCTCGGCGTCGACGACCGCATCCGCCCCGTAGCCCATGGCGCAGGTGCCTGCGGTGTGGAAGAACGTGGAGCAGCTCATCCGCACGAACTCCGCGGCTTCACTCGGTCCGAGACGCCGCTCCGGCGCCACGGGGCGTTCCACGAGCGCTCGGTACGCCACGGTGTCCGCGAGGTCGAAGACACGGTCGAGCCCCGCGACCAGGGCAGCGAGGTCCCGCGGATCGGACAGGTAGCGCGGATCGATGTGCGGACTCACCCCCGGGTCGGCCGACCGCAGGGTCAGCTCCCCCACGCTGTGGGCGCGCATGAGGCCGGGCGAGACCGCAAAGACGTCGCCGGTGAGGTCGTGGCGGGCAGCCACCTCCGGGGTGGCGTGCGCTCCCTGCACCACGAACGCGTGCAGGTCCGGGTGCTCCAGCTGCGGATCGGACCGCCAGTTGAGGATCGCCCCGCCGCCGTTGTCCCGCGCGGGGCCCAGCGGAGCACGGGCGCGGAAGTTCACGCCCATCAGCAGCGGGTGGTCCTGCAGGTTGCGCCCGACGCCCGGCAGGGACAGCCGCACTGGGAGCCCGTGGCGGCGCAGCTGAGCAGGGTCGCCAATGCCAGCGAGCAGCAGCAGGTGCGGGCTGGAGATGGCCCCCGCGCACAGCAGCGTCTCCACGTCCGCGTGGATGTCGGCGGCGCCGTC
The DNA here is from genome assembly GCF_004006015.1 of Rhodococcus sp. X156. Lineage (NCBI taxonomy): Bacteria > Bacillati > Actinomycetota > Actinomycetes > Mycobacteriales > Nocardiaceae > Rhodococcus > Rhodococcus sp. X156. The sequence goes on from NZ_CP034766.1 coordinate 3,484,326, forward strand.
CGGGCCGTCGACCCGCACCCCCGTGCAGCGGTTCCCCTCGAACAGCAGCTCTCTGACGGTCACTCCCACTCGCACGGTGAGGTTGCCGCGGCGGGCCGCCGGGTCAAGGTAGGCACGGGCAGTGCTCACGCGCTGGCCATCGGCGATCGTGAGGTTGGCCAGCGACGCGCCCGCGACGTCGGGGCCGTTGGAGTCGTCGAGCACTACCATGCCGAGCTCAGCGGCGGCCTCCAGCAGCGCGCGGGCGGCCGGGTGCGGATCCACGGGACGGGTTATGCGTATCGGGCCACCGGCACCCCGCAGGTCGGTGGCACCTCCCTCCCAGTCCTCCGCTCGTCGGAAGTAGGGCAGCAGGGACGCGAAGTTCCAGCCCTTCGCCCCCGCCGCCTCCCACGCGTCGTAGTCGGCGGAACAGCCGCGGTACCACAGCATCGCGTTGATGCTGCTGGAGCCGCCGAGCACCCGTCCGCGCGGAATCGGCACCGCCCGGCCGCCGAGCCGAGGGTTCGGCGCGTAGGTGTGGCCCCAGTCGTAGGCACCGCCGAGCAGTGCTGCCCACGTGGCGGGCTTCTCCAGCTGCGTGGCGCCGGCGTGGCCTGGACCCGCCTCCACGAGCAGGACCCGGGTGTCGGGGTCCTCGGAGAGCCGAGCGGCAAGAACGCACCCCGCTGACCCGCCGCCCACGATGACGTAGTCGAAGACCTCAGTTGTGCTCACTGGGCCCCATGATGGTGATCTCTTCCGTCGCCTCCACGTGGCGGACGAAGATGTACTTGTCCTCCCGTCCGTCGCTGTGCTTGCGCCTGATGCCCGGCTGAACGGCGCTGGACACCTTCGCCACCAGCACGTAGGGCTCGTCCGCCGCCAGCCCAGCCACGCAGTGCTTGTCGAACTCCTCCACGGTGGTGGCCGTGTAGGCGTGCTCGATGCCCGCGCCCCGAGCGATGGCGGCGATGCTCACGATGCCCTTGGCGGTGTGCGTGGGAGGCCCGCCGATGGACTGGTAGCACTCGTTGTCCCACACCACGGTGAACAGGTTGCGGGGCCGCTCGTTGGCCACGGTCGCAAGGATGCCGAGGTTGAACAGCATCCCGCCGTCGGTGTCGAGGGAGATGATCCTGCGGTGGGGCAGACCGGTCGCCAGCCCGAAGGCCTGCGGCGTCACGCAGCCGAGCTGCTGCTGGAACAGGCTCGCCTCCCGCATGTGCGGCGCGGCGTTGTACCACTCATCGACGCTGGCGCCGAGCGAGACGATCACCAGCTCGTCGGACAACTTCTCGGCGAGCAGCGTCATGCAGTCGAAACGGGTCATGGTCATCGGACGAGTCCTCCACCCAGAGCCACAGCGGAATGGTGATAAGCCGCGTAGGACCAGTCGAACGCGTCCGTGATCGCGCGTTCCACGGAGTCCACCTCGCGGACGATGCGGTACGGAATCCGGAGGGCATCGAGAATCGGCTCCATGGTGATTCCGTGCGGAACAGCCCACCAGTTGTTCTCGCCGAGCTCGCCGCGGTAGCTCATCAGCATGATCACGGGTATCCCGGCGCCGAGGCCCATGCGAGCCAGGGGCTCGACGGAGGCGCGCAGCCCCGAGTTCTCCATGATGAGGGCTGCCCGCTTGCCGGACAAGAAGATTCCGCCGCAGATGGCGGCACCCTCCCCCTCGTTGGTCACCTGGATGGTGCGGATGTCCGGGTCGGCGTCAAGCGCGGGGTAGAGCTCCTTGAACAGCGAGTCAGGCAAGTAGCAGACGGTGCTGACACCGGCCCGCTTGAGGCCGCGGATGACCGCTGCAACGGTAGATGAGTCCATTGTCGTGCTGGACCCTTTCTCTTGGAGGGAAATGGTCTTCAGGGAAAGACCGGAATGCCGGGCATCTCGGTGAAGCCGGGCAGCAACTTGACCTTGCGCATCCAGTGCCGCAGGGCCGGGAAGCGGTCGTGGTCAACCCCGATGTCGCGGCTCAGTGCGGCGGCCGGGAACAGGGCAAGGTCGGCGATGGTCGGACGGTTCCCCACCACCCAGTGGTCCTGGAGTCGTTGTAGCGCGAGGTGGTCGTCGAGCGTGCGCAGCGCCGACACCGCAGCACCCGGGTCGAACGGTTCGGTGGTGTACATGGCGGTGTCCCTGGCCGTGTACACCGCAGCCAGCGGTCCGGCCGAGAACTCCAGCCAGGTGTCAACGCCCGGTCCGGCCCAGGTCCGCCGGTGATCGGTCAGCTGCACGAGGTGCTGGAGGACCCGCGCAGTCCCCACCACGACGGTGCCGCCATGCTCGACCACCGGCAGCTCTCCGGTCGGGGTCAGCCTCCGGTAGACGGCCCCGCGGTGCTCACCACCCGGGTACACGTCGACCGGCCGGACTTGGTGGTCGATGCCCAGCACCGACAGCGCCAGCCGCACCGCGTAGCACCGTGGATCAAGCGCAAAGTCGTGCAGGACCAGGGTCCCGGTCACGCGGTCACCAGCTCCGTCGTCGCGTGCACACGGTCGCGGAGCTCGTGGGCCCACCGCACGACGGAAGTGACCGCGGCAGTGTCGGCTCCCGCCTGCGCGACGACGTGCAGAGCGGTCACCTCGTCGCCCATCGCCTGAGTCCCCACCAGCACCGGCGTGCCGCCGACCACTACCCGCACGGTGGTCCCGGCGACCTCCCCGCCCCCCGTGCACGAGATCATCTCGTCGAGGACGCGGTGCCGGTCGGCCTCGACGAACACCGAGCACGCCGGTACTGACTCTCCTTCTGCCCGGCGGTCGGCGGAGAATGGGCCCTCGTCGTCACCCGGCAACGCCACCCACACCATCGCGGACTCCTCCCGCACCCGGTAGCGCACCGTGCGCACGGCTGCTGGAGGAGCGAGGTCGGGGTGGGCGGGGATGTGCCGACACGCACCGACCTGGTCGAACTGCCAGCCGTGGTACAGGCAGACCAGTCGCTCGCCGCGCACGAATCCCAGGCTCAGGCGCATGCCCCGGTGGGGGCAGCGATCGGCCCACGCGTGCACGGATCCGTCAGCACCGCGCCACAGCGCGACCGCCGCACCGCCGATGCTGGTGCCCGTTGCCGAACCGGGCTCGATGTCGCGCGCGAGCGCGACCGGGATCCACTCCGTCATCAGATGTTCTCCCTCCTGGGGTGCGCCGTCAGAGACGGTCGAGGATCGACGTGGTGAACAGCTGGTCGGCCGTCACAGCAATGCCAGCGGTGTTGAGCGTCTTGATGTTCTGCTCCATCAGCGCCGGTGGGAGGGTCAACAAGCCCCCGGCGTTCGTGTCCGGCGTCACCATGATCTGGGGGATGGTGCGCGACTCGACGAGCTGCTGCGCGCGGTCGAATCCCTGGTCCTTGCCGAACACGTTCACCGTCAGGTCGGCGCCAAGCTGGGGATCGGCAATGTTGGCCTCCCAGCCGCGGCGCTCCGCCAGCAAGAACGCGCTGAGTTGCTCGGGGTTCTCGCGCACGGTCTGGGTCTTCGCGAAGTAGACGCCGGAGAACAGCGTGTAGCCGTGGTCTGCAAACAGAAAGGTGTGGGTGTCGATGCCCTTTGCCTCGAGCTGGGTCGGCTCGTTGATGACAAAGACGACCTGGCCATCCACCTCGCGGTTCGCGACGGGGGCAGGGTCGAACTGCACCGGAACCACGTCGATCGACGCCGGGTCGATGTTGTTGATCTTCAGCAGCAGGTTGAACACGGTCTCGTTCGCCGCCGCGACACCGATCTTCTTTCCGACCATCTCCTGTGGCGACTTGATCGGGGTGTCCGCCAGCGACAGGATGCAGAACGGACTCTTCTGGAACCGGGTGCCGATGATCTTGAGATCGGCACCCTGCGTGATCGCCTTGGCCACCACGTCGGCCTCGCTGCCGCCGACCAGCGCCTTGCCGGACATCACCACCGTCTCCCGGCTGGTGTTCGGTCCACCGTTGAGGAACTCCACCGACAGCCCGCCGTCTCGGTAGAAGCCACGGTCGGAGGCGATCCAGCTTCCCGAGTGCTCAGTGGTCGGCAACCAGCTGAGCTGGTAGGTCATCGCCCTGGTGCCGTCCGCGGCCACCTGGTTCGTGGCGCCGGACGCGCACGCCGACAGGACGGCCGGGCCGCCGAGGGCGAGGGCGCCCAGCCCCAGTGCGCCCCGAAGCAGGGTGCGGCGTGAGAGCGGAGATGTTGCAGGGGTCATTGATGGCTCCTTAGTGAAAGCGGATGCGGGTGAGAGCGTTCTCGGCAGCGGCGGCGAGCGCGTAAGCGGTGAGGGAGACGACTGTCATCAGCACGACCGCAGCCCAGAGTCGGTCGTAGCTGGCATTCATGGACGCGCGGAGCATGAGGAAACCGATGCCGTCCCCGGTCGCCAGCCACTCAGCGAGCAGCACCCCCATCACCGCCGAGGGAGCAGCGATCCGGGCGGCGGCGAAGACGCTGGGCAGCGCGTAGGGGACTCGAGCCCGAGCCATGACGCCGAGCGTGGAGGCCCCGTACGCGGTCAGCAGGTCGACCGCGCCCTGCGGGACCGTGCGCATGCCCGTGACGATGGTGACGAGCGAGGGGAAGAAGGTCACGATGCCGGCGATCACCAGCACCGTGACCAGACCGCGGCCGAAGACCAGCGCGATGAGCGGGGTCATCGCCACCAGGGGTACCGCCCGCAGCGCGATGGCCAACGGCATCACGGCGGCGTCCACTGCCGGCCACACGAGGATGGCCACCGCAGTGGCGAGCGCGGCAGCGGTGCCGAGCACGTATCCACCCAAGGCGTGGACCACCGTCGTCTCGAGGGCTTCGAACAGCTGCGTCCGGTCTTCCCCGGGCGTGGTCAGGTAGGTCCACACGTCTGCGGGACCCTTGGCGAAGTACGGGTCCAGGCCACCGATCGCCAGCTGCCACAGCACGGCTGCGCCCGCCGTGGCACCGACCGCGGTGACGGTGGTCGTGGCGACCCGCTTCAGCATCGACTGCGGCGCCGGGGCCGCCCCTGCGCCGTTGGCCATGTCCGCCGACCAGTAGCAGACCTTCCGCTCGACCAGGGCGGTGGCGGCGTAGGCGGCTCCGGCAAGGAGCGTGGCGTACAGCGCCAGCGCCCAGGTGCGCTCCACGTCGAGGGACTGCTGGGCGTAGACCATGGCGACGCCCAGCCCGGACTGCGCGCCCAGGTACTCGCCGATGATCGCCCCCAGCACCGCTGCGGGAGCCGCAATCCTCAGTCCGCCGAACGTCGCGGGCAGCGCCGCGGGCAACCGGATTCGGCGGAACTGCTGCCACCGGGAGCCGCCGGCGCAGTCCACCACGTCCAGGGACGAGCGATCTGCCGACTTCGCGCCCAGCATCAGCGCCACCAGCGTCGTGAAGAACACGCTCTGCGCGGCGATCGCGATCTGGGGGCGATCACCGTCGAGCACGGCGGTGAGGATCGGCGCGATCGCGATGACCGGAAGGCAGTACAGGGCCAGGGCCACCTGCGTCGCAATCTTCTCGACCGGACGCACGGTGAGGAACACCAGCGCCAGCGCGAACGCCAAGCCGTTGCCGAAGAGCCAGCCCAGGCCGGCTTCCTTGGCCGTTTGCACCAGGTTCGGCTGCACCAGCGACCAGTCAGCCACTGCTTGCGTGAGAATCGCGGTCGGAGCGGGCAACGCGTAGTAGGACGAGAACACCGTGGCGGCAAGCACCTGCCACACCACGAGCACCGCGACGACTCCGCCGGCCCGCCGCAGCAGCCCTCCGCCCCGTTGACGGAGCAGGCCGACAGCCGCCCCGGGGGCCGCCGTGCGGCCCGCGCCGGCCATCGGTACCGCGGTCATCGCGCCCACCCCTTCGCGCGCAGCGGCGGGTTCTCCAGCGCACCCGCCAGGTGGGCGGGAACAACACGGGGCTTGTGACTCTTGCTGATCACCATCACGTGCAGAACCTCCGATCTGGCTCGGCTGGCGAGACGTCAGTGCACGAGTGCGTGCTGCAGGCGGGTGGCGATGCGGCGGTGGTCGGTCAGCGCATCCGCCAGGCCAGGCAGGACCAGCTGACCGGAGTCGACCAAGATCCGGCCGTTCACCACGGTCGTCCAGGCGCGCGCAGGGCCGCACCGCAGCAGCGCCTCCACGGGGTCGCTGTGCGCACCCGCGAGCGAGACCGGGTCCATGTGCCAGGCGACCAGGTCAGCGACCGAACCCGGGACGAGCTTGCCCAGCTCGTCCTCCCAGCCGAGGCACCGTGCCGAGCCGACGGTGGCGATCTCCAGCGCGTCGCGCGCAGTCATGGCGGTCGGACCACCGGCGAAGCGCCCCAGCAGCAGCGCGGTCCGCGCCTCCAGCCACAGGGACGCGTGATCGGTGGAGGCGGAGCCGTCACACCCCAGTCCGACGGGCACTCCGGCCCGGCGCATCGCTGCCACGCCCGCCGTCCCGCTGCCGATGAGCATGTTGGAGCTCGGGCAGTGCGCCACACCGACGCCGGCGTTCGCCAGCCGCTGGATCTCGTCGGCGGACGGGTAGATGCAGTGCGCGACCCACGAGCGGTCACCGGCCCAGCCGACGTCCTCGAAGTGCTCGACCGGGGTCCGTCCGTACCGCTCCAAGCAGAAGGTGTGCTCGTCGACGTCCTCGGCGAGGTGGGTGTGCATTCGCACCCCCGTCCGTTCGGAGAGCTCCGCGGTCTGCCGCATCAGCGTGTCGTCCACAGAGAATGGCGAGCAGGGTGCCAGCGCAATTCTGGTCATCGCCCCAGGCGCGGGGTCGTGGTACGCATCGATGAGTCGCTGGCTGTCCGCCATAATGGTGTCGGTGTCTTGCGTGACGCTGTCCGGCGGCAATCCGCCATCCTTCACCGACAATGACATGGAGCCGCGGGTCGGATAAAAGCGAAAACCAATGTCGCGGGCGGCTCGGATCTGTGCGTCGACGAGATTGGGGCGGGGGTGCACGTAGAGGTGGTCGGTGGACGTCGTGCACCCGCCCAGCAGCAGCTCGGCAATCCCGACGTAGGTGGAGACGTAGACCGCTTCCTCGTCCAGGCCCGCCCAGATCGGGTAGAGCCCGGTCAGCCAGTCGAAGAGCGATCCGTTCACCACCGGCCCGTAGGAGCGAGTGAGGTTTTGGTACATGTGGTGGTGGGTGTTCACCAGGCCGGGCGTGACCGTTCGCCCACCCACCGAAACCACTTGTTCCGCAGCAGGTTCCGTGCCAGCCTCGCCCACTGCCGCGACACGGCCGGACGTCACCGCCAACCAGGCGTTGCTGAGCTCAGACCCGGGCTCGAGGACGAGGTGGCCGATGTCGCGAATGACCAGGTCGTGCATGAGGTACCTCCCACAGACAGACGAATGTGTGTCTGCGATGGCCCTCGCGCCCATCACTGGAGATGACGTCCTCCGCTGGAGGGGAGCTCCAGCTCGTTGCCGGCTGAGCCGGACGGACTGCTCGGGCCAGTGGTTCACGCCCTCGCAGAAAGGAAGCTACGCGCGGCGAACAACGGCGTGGTTGCTGTCGCGTTAACGGTGCGTAACGCACCACTGCCGCTTGACAGCAGATGTTGCGGCCGGGCACGGTGAGCGCTCGGCAAGCGCAGCGCAATCATCTGCCGGAGCGTGTGCTTTCGCCAGGTCACCATTTCCGGATGCTGTCTCGGCCATTCTTCCCAGCCCCCTTCCGTGCCCACCGATCGGAGCTCCGACAACGTGATTGCCACTCGCTCACCCGCGGAGCACAGCACCGCCGCTGCCCGTCCCCAGCGCCCGCTCGGCACGGGCCTCGACGTGACCGGCCTGACCCGTTCCTTCAAGTCTGGGCGCACCTCCGTCGCGGCCCTCGACAACGTGGACCTACGCACCTCGGAGGGCCAGTTCCTGTCCTTGTTGGGCCCCTCGGGCTGCGGCAAGTCCACCGTTCTCCGCATCCTCGCGGGACTGGACCAGCCCGATGCGGGGCAGGCCCTCGTCCACGGCATGAGCCCGCGAGAGCTGCGCACGGCGCACGAGCTGGGGGTCGCATTCCAGGACTCGGCGTTGCTGCCCTGGCGCACCGTCGAGGCGAACATCGCGCTGCCGCGGCAGGCGGCTGGTCTGGCAGCCGAACCGGAGCTAGTGCGGGAGCTGATCGACCTGGTCGGCCTCAGCGGCTTCGAGAAGGCCAAGCCGGCGCAGCTGTCCGGCGGCATGCGCCAGCGGGTCTCGATCGCCAGAGCCCTCGTGCTCCGTCCGTCGGTCCTGCTGCTGGACGAACCCTTCGGTGCGCTCGACGACATGACTCGCCAGCGGCTGAACCTGGAGCTGCAGCGCATCTGGACCGAGAAGCCGGCAACCACCCTCATGGTCACCCACGGCATCAGCGAGGCCGTGCTGCTGTCCGACGCCGTGGCGGTGATGAGCGCGCGGCCCGGTCGGGTGATCGAGGTCGTGCCGATCGACCTGCCGCGTCCCCGCACCGCGGCGACGATGCGGACCGCCGAGTTTCACGCCTACGTCGACACGCTGACCGAGCTGCTGTTCCACGGCGGTGAGCTCCCCGACGGCTGACCTGATCCCTGAACCTGGGTGAGCCCCGCGCACCCCGGCGATGAGACCGCACGCCCCACCGGCCTGGTTCCTCTATCGTCGGTGAGCAGAACCATCGCTGCCGCGCTCGCTGAGAGGCAGGGGCATCCATGCTGGTCGGCCTGCTCTGCGCCCTGCTCGCCTGCATCAGCTACGGCACCTCGTCGGTGCTGCAGGCCTACGCCGCCCGCCGCTCCGCCGCCCGGGCCAAGGCGCAGGGTGCGACCAACCAGGCCACCAGCTCCGGCGCCCCCACCCTGGCCGCCACGCTCGCCGCGGTGCTCAGCTTCTGGTACGTCGCCGGCACCCTGCTCGACGTGCTGGGCTTCGCCAGCAACGCCGTCTCGGCGCGGCTGATCCCGCTGTTCCTGTCCCAGACGATCATGAGCTCCAACCTGGTGGTGACGGCGCTGCTGGCCGTGGTGGTGCTGCACACCCGGCTGTACCGGCGGGACTGGGTGGCCATCGCGGTGGTCGTGGCCTCGCTGCTGGCCCTGGGGGTCTCGGCCGGCAAGGAGGGCGGCGGCGACGTCGACCCGGTGCTGCACTGGAGCCTGCTGGGGATCGCCGTCGCGCTGCTGGTGATCGGCCAGCTCACCGTGCGCCGGCTGGGCAGCCGTGGATCGATCGCCGCCGGGTTGTTCGCGGGGCTGGGGTTCGGGGTGCTGGCCATCGCGGTGCGGGTGACCGAGGGGCTGGACCCGCTGGACGTTCCCGTGCTGCTCAGCGACCCGGCCTCGTGGACCATCGCCCTGGGCGGCATCGGCGGGTACTACCTCTTCACCGTCGCCCTGCAGCTGGGCTCGGTCACCGGGGCCACCGCCGCGCTGGTGGTGGGCGAGACGGTGATCCCGGGCGTGGTGGGCGTGTGGCTGCTCGGCGACGCCGCCAAGCCCGGGCTGCAGTGGCTGGCGGCGCTGGGCTTCGTCTTCGCGGTGGTGGGCGCGGTGGCCGTGGCGGTGTTCGGCAACGCCGAGGCTGAGGGCGGCGGGGCGACCGAGCCCGGCGGTGAGCAGCCCGCCCCGGCCACCGGGTAGGCCGCCGTGGCGCTAGTCCTGCTCCGGCTGCTGCATGCCCGGCAGCGCGATGAACAGTCCCTCCGCGGAGACGCAGACCTGACCCTCGTGCTCGATGCTCCCGACGGTGCGGATCTTGCGGCCCTCGATGCTCAGGCACTCGGTGCGCACCGTCAGCGGGACGTTCAGCGGGGTCATCCGGTGGTAGGTCATGGTCAGCGACGCGGTCACTCCGGGCTTGCCCGCCCAGCCGTTGCACACCCCGAGGGCGTGATCCAGGATCAGCGCGCTCACCCCACCGTGGGCGTGGTGCGGCGGCCCGTGGTGCAGCCAGTTCAGGGTGACCTCGCCGATCATCGTGCGGGGTCCGTCGCCGACCAGCCGCAGGGGCGGGGCCACCACGTTGCGGGCCCCCGAGGCCGGGTCGTGCTCGGGCGGGCGCTTCCACCCGCGCAGCTCGTCAGCGACCTGCTCGTGGCTCGGGGCGCCCACGGCCAGGCGGGCGGCGATGGCGTCGAGCTGGGCGGCGATGTCCTGCAGCTCCTCGGCCGGCAGGTCGGTGCGCAGCAGGGCCTCCCCCACGCGCCGGGTGGCCTCCACCACTGCCACCGGGTGGCCGGTCGGACTCTGGCCGTTGGGGCTGGCCGAGCCGAAGCCGGTGTCTGCCTGGGTCATCTGCATTCTGCCTCTCGGGGCTGTTCGCCCGGACGGGCAGGGAAACTAGTATGTATTCTAATTGTGTACCACCCAGGACGGTGGAAGGGTAGGCAGATGCCTCGTGTAGCCGACAGCAGGTCAGCGGCCGCTCCCACCACCCAGCCGCAACGGGCCCGCAGGGTGCGCATCCTGCAGGCCGCGACCGAGCAGGCCATGGCCAAGGACTTCGACCGGGTGCAGATGCACGACGTGGCCGAGGCCGCCGAGGTCGCCATCGGCACGCTGTACCGCTACTTCCCGTCCAAGACCCACCTGTTCGTCGGCGTGATGGCCCGGCAGGTGCAGGGCCTGAGCGAGGGCTTCGCCCGCAACCCCCCCACCGGCGGCACCCCCGCCTCGCGCATCTTCGACACGCTCTGGGGCATCCACGGCTACCTGTTGGACAACCCCACGCTGGCGTCGGCGATGATCCAGGCGGTGCAGTCGGCCAACGCCGAGACCGTGCCCGAGGTGCGCGTCATCGACACCTCCATCCGGGAGGCGCTCGCCCGGGTGCTGGGCACCGACGACCCCGACCAGGACACCGCCGCGGTCATCCGCATCCTCATCATGATGTGGTTCGGCATCCTGCAGTCCAGCCTGAACGCCCGGTTCACCACCGCGGAGGCGGAGTACGACCTGCGGCTGGCCTGCCACCGGCTGCTGGACGGGCGGGCGGTGGGCACCAGCGGAGCCCCCGGGGCGGAGGACCAGCCGTGACCGAGCTGCGGGTGGTCGAGGGCGACATCACCGCCCTGCCGGTGGATGCCGTGGTGAACGCAGCCAACTCGGGGCTGCTCGGCGGTGGCGGGGTGGACGGGGCGATCCACCGTGCCGGCGGCCCGGAGATCCTCGCGGCGTGCCGGCAGCTGCGCGCGAGCAGCCTGCCCGACGGGCTGCCGGCCGGGCAGGCGGTGGCCACCACGGCGGGTCGCCTGCCGGCCCGGTGGGTCATCCACACCGTGGGCCCGGTGTACTCCCGCAGCCAGGACCGCTCAGCTGTGCTGCGCTCGGCCTACACCGCCAGCCTCGCCGTGGCCGACGAGCTGGGCGCGACGAGCGTGGCCTTCCCGCTGATCTCCGCCGGGGCCTACGGCTGGCCGCTGGAGGACGCCGTGAGCCAGGCGCTCACCGCGATCCGCAACGCACCCACCACGGTGGACGAGGTGACGCTGGTGGCGTTCTCACCGGCGGTGGCCGAGGAGATCCAGCGCCAGCTCCGCTAGGACGGCGGGTCGTCCCCGGCGGCGGACCGGCTGCGCCCGGCGCGCACCGCCAGCAGCACCAACCGCCCGCCCAGGCCCAGCAGCACCAGGTTGGCCAGCATCTGCACCGTCACCACCGCACGGGCCGCGTCGGTGTCAGCGGTGATGTCGCCGAAGCCGACCGTGCTGGCCACCGTGACGGTGAAGTACAGCGCGGCCATCCGGGACAGCGGCTCGGCGAAGCTGGTCGGGCTGGCCTCGCTCATCAGGTGGTAGACCATCGCGAACCCCACGAGGTAGGTCGGCACCACCGCGGCCAGCGCCTCCGCCGCCTGCACCACCGGGTACCGGTCCCGGGTGATCCGGTAGACCTGCCACGCCGCGACCACCACGACGACGACGAGCACGGCGACCAGCAGCACCCAGGTGCGCACGTCGTCCACCCGCCGCAGTGGAAGCACGAAGTACGCCACCACCAGCACCACCGCGGTGCCGGTGGGCCACACCACCGCCCGACGCAGCAGCGAGCGGCGCTGCTCCGCGCTGAGCTGCGCGTAGGAGCGACCTGTGGACACCCACGCCTCCCCGCACGCCGCCGACCGGGGCCAGGACCCGACGCTACGCAGCCCGACAGCGCCCGGCCAGGCGAGCGCGGTGGGTTACTGGGCCAGGCGGGTGCGGTTGGCGCCCAGGTCAGCGGAGTCGGCAGCCGCGCGGCCGGCGTGCCAGCCCTGCGCGTCCACCGGTCGGCTGCGGCGCACCACCACGTCGGGAAACAGCTGGGTGAACACCTCCGCCACCGCCTCGCCGCGCTCGCGCAGCACCGGCACCAGCTCCGCGCCGTAGGCCTGCGCGGCCTCGTCCTGGGCGTGGCGGCTGCTGCGCTCGAGCAGCTCGCCCACCCGCACCGCGTAGGCGATGAGGAAGGCCCGCCGGAAGGAGCGCGAGCGGTTCTCGCTGCCCTGCCCCGGCTCGGTCATCGCCCGGGTGGCCTGCAGCAGCAGCGAGGTGAACAGCAGCTCCACCAGGTCGAGGTCCTCGGGCAGACCCACCAGGGTGGCCACGCCCAGGCTCTCCGCCCAGATCAGCCGGGCCCCGTTGGCCTCGGCCACCACGCTGAGCAGCTGTGCCTTGCCGTCGGGGTAGGGGGTCTCGACGTGCACCCGGCGGGCGCGCACCTGGCCGAGCACCCCGCTGCCGGCACCGGCCCGCAGCACGGCCACGTCGATGGCGTAGCGCGTCATCAGGTCCTGGGCCTTGGCGCTGAGCGCCTCAGCCTCCTCGGGATAGTCGGTGGACTCCGCCTTGGCCAGCAGGGCCCGGATGCGGGCCAGCATCTTTGGCTCGCCAGCGCCTCCGCTGCCCGCCACCGGGGTGAGCACCGGGCCGGTGGACCACTGTGACGGCGGAGGGCTGAGCACCTGCAGCGTGGGCAGCGTGGTGAGGCGGTGCAGCAGGCACGCCACGTCGTACCAGGCCTCGGTGGGTGAGAGCAGGTGGCGCCTGCTCCACGCCGCGGTGTCCGCAGCAGCCGTCTCGGCGCCGATCGTGTGCAGCTGCACCGACCACTCCTCCGGCAGGTCCGGCCGGGCCCGGACGTCGCCCGCCACCAGCCCCACGGCCAGGTCGACCACCGTGGCCGGCCAGTCACGCCGCACCACGTGGGCCACGTCGGCGGGCTGCCACCCGTGATCCCACAGCGTCTCCAGCACCGGCTGCAGCACCGGCCAGGCGCCCTCGGCCTCAGCATCCAGCCGCGCCAGGCGCTGCACGTACCCGTCGAGGCGACGGGTCTCGGTGCGGGTGCCGCCCACCAGGGCCGCCGCGGCGTGCAGCAGCTCGGCCACCGACGCGTCGGCAGCCGGCTCGGGGGCCAGACGGGAGGTGCGCTGGGCACCCGGACGCTTCTTGCTCGAGGAACCCACGGGTCCATTGTCCGTCTTCGCCCACTTCCTCCGACCGTGGGCTCCCTCACCGTCCACAGCAACGCTGCAGGCAGCGCTGGTGCCGCCCCGGTAGGCAGCGACCCACCCCTGCTGTTAGGTTCCCCTTACCTAACCGTCGTCTGAGGAGAACCATGTCCCTTTGGAGCCGCACACGCGCGATCGCCGCCGTGTCCGTGGTGCTCGGACTCGCCCTGGCTGGATGCTCGACCGGAACCTCCGACGACAGCGCCGCCACCGAGCCCACCACCAGCTCGTCCACGGCCTACCCGGTCACCATCAAGCACTCCTTCGGTGAGACCACCCTCGCCAAGCAGCCCACCCGCGTCGCCACCGTCTCCTGGGTGAACGCCGACGTGGCGCTGGCGCTGGGCGTCGTCCCCGTAGGGATGTCCAAGGACGAGTTCGGTGGCAACGACAAGGGCTCGACCCCCTGGAAGGACGAGGCTCTGAAGAAGGCGGGCGCGGAGATCGGCACCAGCAAGGCGCCGGCGCAGTACTCCGAGACCGACGGCATCAACTTCACCGAGGTCGCCAAGGCCCAGCCGGACGTCATCCTGGCCGCCTACTCCGGCATCACCCAGGAGGAGTACGACAAGCTGAGCAAGATCGCCCCCGTGATCGCCCCGCCGGGTGTCGCCTACGGCACCTCCTGGCAGGACTCCGCCAAGATGATCGGCCAGGCACTGGGCAAGTCCAGCGAGGCCGACACGCTGATCGCCGACAACGAGAAGCTCATCGCCGAGAAGGTCGCGCAGTACCCGCAGCTGAAGGGCAAGACCTTCATCTACGGCAACCTCGACCCGTCTGCGGCGGAGAAGATCTACCTCTACACCGACGTGGACAACCGGCCGCGCTTCCTCTCCTCGCTGGGCATGACCCTGGCCCCGGTGGTGGCCCAGAACGCCAAGGGCGAGGAGTTCTACGTCAGCTGGTCCCCGGAGCGGGCCGACCAGCTCGCCGCCGACGTCTTCGTCAGCTGGGTCGCCGACGCCAAGACCGTGGACACCATCAAGGCCGACCCGCTGCTGAGCCAGATCCCCGCGGTGAAGAACGGCGCCCTGGTCACCACCAGCGACAACACGCTGACCCTGTCGCTGTCGGCGGCCAGCGTGCTGAGCATCCCGTGGGCGCTGGACCAGTACCTCCCGCTGCTGGCGGACGCCGCCGGCAAGGCCTCCTGACGGTGACGCAGACCCCCACCCGCGCGGCGACCGCCGCGAGCACCCCGAGCCGGTCACGCGCATCCCGCGTGGCCGGCTCGGCCGCGCTCGTGCTGGCCCTGCTCGTGCTGGCGGTGGTCTGCGTCCTGTCCCTGAAGTACGGCGCCCGGACGGTCGCCTGGAGCACGGTCTGGCAGGCCTGGACCGACCACGACCCGGCCGACACCGACCACACCGTGGTCCGCGCGCGGCTGCCGCGCACCGTGGTCGCCGTCGCGGTCGGCGCCGCACTGGGCCTGGCCGGCGCGGCCATGCAGGGCCTGGCCCGCAACCCCCTGGCCGACCCCGGCATCCTCGGCATCAACGCCGGTGCCTCGCTGGCCGTGGTGATCGCCCTCTTCGTCTTCGGCCTGAGCTCCCTGCAGGCCTACATCTGGTTCGCCCTGGCCGGTGCCGCCGTCGCCGGGGTGGTGGTCTACACCGTCGCCAGCATCGGCCGCGAGGGCGCCACCCCGGTGAAGCTGGCCCTGGCCGGCGCCGCGTTCAACGCCGGCATCGTCTCCCTCACCAGCGCCGTGTTGGTGAGCAGTCGGCAGACACTGGACACCTTCCGGTTCTGGCAGGTCGGAGCCGTCGCCGGTCGCGGCTGGGACGAGGTGCGCACCGTGGCGCCCTTCCTGCTGGTGGGTCTGCTGCTCACCCTCGCCACCGGCCGGGTGCTCAACGCCCTGGCACTGGGCGACGACGTGGCGCGGGGCCTCGGCCAACGGGTCGGGCTCACCCGCGTGGTCACCGGGCTGGGCGTGGTGCTGCTGTGCGGCGGCGCCACTGCGCTGGCCGGACCCATCGGCTTCGTCGGGCTGGTGGTGCCGCACATCCTGCGAGGCTTCGTCGCCGGGGACTACCGGTGGATCCTGCCCGGCTCGGCGCTGCTCGGCGCGGTGCTGGTGGTGGTCGCCGACATCATCGGCCGGGTGGCGCTGCCCCCTGGCGAGGTGCCGGCCGGGGTGATGACCGCCGTGATCGGCGGCCCGGTGTTCGTCTGGCTGGTCCGTCGCCGCAAGTCCGTGGCCAGCTCGTGAGCCTCCGCACCGGCACCGGAGCCGACCAGGAGGCGCTGACCGAGGCCCGCGCCACGGTGCGCGCAGTCCGCCGCGGTGACCGGCGCCGCACCACCCTCACCGCGGGCGCGCTGGCGCTGGCGGTGCTGGTCATGTTCTTCGTCGACGTGCTGCTGGGCTCCTACACCGTCACCATCCCGGACTTCTTCCGCATCCTCCTCGGCGAGACCATCCCCGGCGCCAGCTTCATCGTGATGGAGGACAAGCTGCCCCGGGCGGTCATCGCCGTGCTGGTGGGCGCGTCCTTCGGCATCAGCGGCACCATCTTCCAGACCATGCTGCGCAACCCGCTGGCCAGTCCCGACGTGATCGGCGTGACCGCCGGGGCCAGCGCGTCGGCGGTGTTCGCGGTGGTGGTGCTGGGCGCCACCGGCACCACGGTGTCGCTGGCCGCCTTCGTCGGCACCTGCGCCGTGGCGCTGGCCATCCACGTGCTGTCGCGCTCCGGTGGCCTCGGCGGGCAGCGACTGGTGCTGGTGGGCATCGGCATCGCCGCCGTGCTGCAGGCGGTCACCTCGTTCCTGCTCACCCGCACCAGCATCCAGTCCGCCTCGGACGTGGTGCGGTGGCTCAACGGGTCGCTGAACAACAGCAGCTGGGACCGCGCCGCACCGCTGGCCATTGCCCTGGTGGTGCTGCTGCCGGCCGCGGTGCTGGGTGCGCGCTACCTGACCGGGCTGGCCCTGGGCGACGACACCGCCGCCGGGCTGGGGGTGCCGGTGGCCCGCGCCCGCCTGCTGCTGCTGCTCATCGGCGTGGCGCTGGCCGCGGTGGCCACCGCAGCAGCCGGGCCGGTGGCCTTCGTGGCCTTCCTCGCCGGCCCCATCGCCCGGCGGCTGCTGGGCGGCCGGGTGGCACTGCCGGTCGCCGCCGCCGTGGGTGCGCTCATCGTGCTGACCGGCGACTACGTGGCTGCCAACCTGCTGCCCGGGGCGGCCGTGCCGGTCGGCGTGGTCACCGGTGCGCTGGGTGCCCCGTTCCTGCTGTACCTGCTGATCACCGCCAACCGGGTGGGCCGAGGAGGATGACCGTGAACCGCGAACACACGCTCGAGGCGCGGTCGCTGACCCTGGCCTACGACCAGCGCACGGTGGTGGACGACCTGTCCCTGACGCTGCCGCAGGGGCAGGTCACCATGATCGTGGGAGCCAACGCCTGCGGGAAGTCGACGCTGCTGCGCGGCCTGGCGCGACTGCTGAAGCCGGCCTCGGGGGCGGTGCTGCTGGACGGCCGCGCCATCCACCAGCTCTCCACCCGCACGGTGGCCCGCTCGCTGGGCCTGCTGCCCCAGTCGCCGGTGGCGCCGGAGGGCATCACCGTCGCCGACCTGGTCGGCCGTGGCCGCTACCCGCACCAGGGGTGGTTCCGGCAGTGGTCCGACGCCGACGAGGAGGCCGTGGCCCAGGCGATGGCCACCACCGACACCCTGGAGCTGGCCGGGCGCAGCGTGGACGAGCTCTCCGGCGGACAGCGCCAGCGGGTGTGGATCGCCATGGCGCTGGCCCAGCACACCGACATACTGCTGCTCGACGAACCCACCACGTTCCTCGACGTGGCCCACCAGGTCGAGGTGCTCGACCTGCTGACCGACCTCAACCAGGAACGAGGCACCACCGTGGCGATCGTGCTCCACGACCTCAACCTCGCCGCCCGCTACGCCGACCACCTGGTGGCCATGAAGGCGGGCGCGGTGGTGGCCAGCGGCAGCCCGGCGGAGGTGGTCACCGAGGAGATGGTGCGCACCGTCTTCGGGCTGCGCTCCACCGTGGTGCCCGACCCGGTGACCGGCACGCCGATGGTGGTGCCGCTGGGCCGGCACCGCTCCGGCGCGACGACCGCCCCGGTGCGCCGATGACCGCCCCGGTCGAGGTGCCCACGCTGCTCGCCTTCCCGGTGACGGTGGCCGCGGTGCAGCGCCTCTCCCCCAGCTACCTGCGCATCACCTTCCGAGGTGCTGACCTGGCGCAGTTCCACCGCGGCGGACCGCTGGGCACCCGCGACCTGCGGGTGAAGGTGATCGTGCCCGGCGAGCTGGGCGATCCGTGGGCGCCGCTGGACCTCTCGCCCGGCTGGTACCCGCGCTGGCTGGCCACCGACCCGCGGGTGCGGGGATGCATGCGCACCTACACCGTGCGCGGGCTGCGGCTGGACCTGCCGGTGCCCGAGCTCGACCTGGACTTCGTGCTGCACCTGGACGCCGACGGCCACGGCGGCCCCGCCACCCAGTGGGCGGCCGCGGCCGCCGTGGGCGACCCGATCACCATCCTCGGCCCCAACCAGGCGACCGGCGGGGTGCTCGGGGGCATCGAGTGGCACCCGCCGCGGGCCAGCGAGGAGCACCCGGTGCGGGTGCTGCTGGCCGGCGACGAGACCGCGGTGCCCGCGGTGACGTCGGTGCTGGCCACGCTGCCCGCCGGCTACCACGGGCAGGCCATCCTGGAGGTGCCCTGCGCCGAGGACACCTTCGCGGTGACCACTCCCTCCCAGGTGGAGGTGGTGTGGCTGCCCCGGGACGGCCGGCCGCACGGCGCTGCGCTGGCCACGGCGGTGCGCGCCGCCCTGGCCGACGTCCCACCCGCGACCGCGAGCCGGGACGCACCGCCGGCCGACGTGCTGCCCGAGGTGGACATCGACCGCGACATCCTGTGGGAGGCCGCCAACGACGAGGACGGCTCGTCGTCGTTCTACGCCTGGATCGCCGGCGAGGCCGCCACCGTGCGTGACCTGCGCCGGCACCTGGTGCGCGACCTCGGGGTGGACCGCACCGACGTGGCGTTCATGGGCTACTGGCGGCTGGGCCGGGCCGAGGGCTCCTGACACCGGCGGCCTGGCGAAGTCGGCGGGCTGCCAGACTGACCCGGTGCCTGAGCTGCCCGAGGTCGAGAGCGCCCGACAGGTCCTGGAGCGTGCGCTGCACCGGCGCATCACCGAGGTCGACGACACCGACACCTACGTCTGCCGCCCGCACGTCCCCGGCGAGATCGCAGCCGCCCTGCGCGGCGGCGAGCTCGTCGCCGCCCACCGCGTGGGCAAGTCGCTGTGGTGCGAGACCACGACCGCCGACGGCGACGCCGGCCCTCGGCTGGGCATCCACCTGGGCATGAGCGGGCGCATCTACGTGCTCGACCCGGAGGGCCCGCACGTCTCCGGCGGCCGCTACGGCGGCGGGGAGCCGTTCCTGGTCGCCGGCGACAACGACAAGCCGGTGTGGACCCGCTTCCGGATAACCTTCGCCGACGGCGGCGAGCTGACGCTGTTCGACAAGCGCCGCCTGGGCCGGGTGCGCCTGGAGCCGGACATCCACCTGCTGGGGCCGGACGCCCAGCAGATCGGCCGGGAGGAGCTGCGTGAGCGGGTGGGCGCCAGCCTGGCGCCGATCAAGGCGCGGCTCATGGACCAGACGGTGGTCGCGGGCATCGGCAACCTGCTCGCCGACGAGGTGCTGTGGCAGGCGATGATCCGGCCCAGCCGACCGGCCAGGGACGTGACCGCGCCCGAGCTGGACCGGCTGTGGGAGGCCCTGGGCCGGGCCATCGATTCCGCCATCGCGATGGGCGGGGTGCACACCGGTGAGGTGGTCGCCGCGCGGAAGCGGGACGGCACCTGTCCGCGCTGCGGGGCGCCGATGGAACGGGCCACCGTGGGCGGGCGCACCACCTACTGGTGCTCGCGCGAGCAGGCCTAGCCGGGCTCGGCTCAGGTGGCCGCAGCCGCCGCCACGCCCAGCCGCTCGGCCAGCGCCATGGCGTCGAACGGGGCGTGCACCTTGACGTCGTTGTCGAAGTAGACGAACACGTCGGCCTGCTCGGCCCAGCGCCGGATCTTGCGCGCCCACGCCTGCAGGGCCTCGTCGGTGTAGCCGCTGGTGTAGAGCTCCTCGGCGCCGTGCAGGCGCACGTAGACCACGTCGGCGGTCACCGTCTCCAGCAGCGGCCACTTGCCCGCGGTGTCCGCCACCACCAGGCCCACCTGGTGCTCCTGCAGCAGCGCAGGCAGCTCGGGGGTGGTGAAGCTGGCGTGGCGCACCTCCAGCACGTGGCGCAGCGGCCGGTCCTGGCTGGGCGTGGTCCAGCTGCGGCCGTCCATCCGCTCGTCGTGCCGCTGGGCCAGCTCGGCGGCGGCGAAGGTGGTGCGGGGCAGCAGGGCGAAGAACTCCGCGAGGCGATCGGCGTGGTAGCCGAGGTTGGGGGGCAGCTGCCACAGCAGCGGGCCGAGCTTGTCCTCCAGCGCCAGCACCCCCGAGGCGAGGAAGTTCGCCACCGGGGTCTGCACGTCGCGCAGCTTCTTCATGTGCGTGACGAAGCGCGGCCCCTTGACCGAGAAGACGAAGTCGTCGGGGGTCTCGGCGTACCACTGCTGGTAGCTGGTGGGTCGCTGCAGCGAGTAGAAGGACCCGTTGATCTCGATGGTGCGCAGCTTGCTGGCCGCGTAGGACAGCTCGCGGCGCTGGACCAGCCCCTCGGGGTAGAACACCTTGCGCCACGGCGGGTAGCGCCACCCGGAGATCCCCACCCGTACCTGGTGCGCCGCCTCACTCACCGGGGTTGAGCGCCCGAGTGACGAAGTCGGTGACGTCGTTCAGCACCTCGTCGCGGTTGGTCTCGTTGAAGATCTCGTGCCGGGCGCCGCGGTAGACCAGTGCCTCGAAGCGGGTGCCGCGCAACACCTCCACCCCGGACCGGGTGGCCGCCAGCGGTACCAGCTGGTCGTCCTCGCCGTGCAGCCACAGGGTGGGCAGCCCGCCGAGGTCGGGGCCGTCGTTGACGGCGGTGATGGCGGTGGCGAGGGCCTCCAGCGTCGGCCGCTTGAAGGGTCCGTGCCACACCAGCGGGTCCTCGGCGTAGGCAGCTCCGACGGCGGGGTCGCGGGAGAGGGTGGTGACGTCCAGCGGCTCGTCCGGGATCTCCGGCAGCCCGAGCAGGTGCTCCACGGTGGGCCAGCTGCCGAGGACCGGTCCGGACAGCACGAGCGCGGCCAGGGAGTGCCCGTAGCGCTGGGCGTACCGCGCGGCGATCAACCCGCCCATGGAGTGGCCGACGAGCACGGTGGGCAGGCCGGGGTTGTCCTCGCCGGTCTGGCGCACCAGCTGGTCGAGGTCGGCCACCACGGACTCGAAGTCGGTGATCACCGCCCGCTCGCCGCCGCTGAGGCCGTGGCCCTGGTGGTCCAGCCCGGCGACCACCGCGCCGTGGGCCACCAGCGCGTCGGCCACGTGCTCGTACCGCCCCACGTGCTCGCCGTAGCCGTGGGCCAGCACCGCGACGTAGGTGGCGTCGGGGTTGGGCCAGGTGCGGGTGGCGAGACTCTGGGTGCTTCCTCGTACCTCGCCCGTGCGCGCGTCAGCCATGCCCGTCTTTCTACCGCAGGTCGCCCTGCAGTGCGGCGACGAACGCGGGGTGCGGGTCCTGCACCAGCACCGCGGAGGTGTCACGGGTACAGGTGGTGCCGGTGAGCGTGGCCAGGCTGCCCCGGGAGAACGGCAGCACCGACAGCAGCACCAGGGCAGCGCCACCCAGGAGCGGGGCCATCAGCCACCCGACGGGCTCGCCCAGCGCCAGCCGGAGCACCACCACCGCGAGCAGCAGCACCACCCCGAGGCCGAGCACCGCCCGGGTCAGCGCGCTCCACCTGCGGCGGGTGCGGGCGCAGTCCGCGCACAGCGGCCACCCGGCCAGCTGCACGTAGGTGGCAGCGCCCATCCGGCCGGCGAGGTCACCCATGCGGGCCAGCGGCATCCATCGCGGCGAGGCCGGCAGGTCAGGGAGCTCTCCGGGCGCCGGCAGCCACTTGGCGGCCAGGTCCACCCGCCGCGCCGCGGGCGCCCCGTGGCGCGAGCACACCGGGAGCTGCGTCGCGTCCAGCCGTGGCGGCCCCTCAGCGGGGACGGCCACGGGAACCTTCAGCTCAGTCATGACGAATCATCTTGCCGCAGGAACCCTTTCGGCGTGGGCAGCGTCAGAATCCCGACCGTCCCCGCGATCGCCCTCTCGAGAGGAGTCCTCATGCCCTTCGCCGTCGTCCCCCAGGACGTGGAGAGCTACGCCACCCAGCTCGACGACCTCGCCAGCCAGGCCCAGCAGGCGGGCACCTACCTGCTCCAGCACGTGTCGCTCACGGCCAACGAGGGCCGCATGTTCGCCACCGTGGTGGCCGCGGCCGACGAGGTCTGCCGCGAGCTGCCGCCCAACTACACGAGCATGGAGCGGCTGAGCGCGGACGCCGCCGTGGAGCTGGACAAGGCGAGCGTCTTCTACGCCAGCACCGACACCGCCACGGCCGCCGACCTCGACTCCCGCTACTGAGCCAGTCCAGTACTGAGCCAGTCCAGTACTGAGCCAGTCCACTTCTCCCCCCTCCAGGAGTGACGATGACCCCCCAACCCGTTGACGAGCTGGTGCCCCCGGTCGCGCACGACCCGGTGCCCGACCTCGTCGAGAAGATTCTCGGCGTCTCCGACTACGTGAGCCCGGCCTACTGGCTCGGCTGGGTGGCCGAGCAGGCCACCGGCACCAACCCCTGGCAGTGGATCGCCGACCAGTACGCCGGCGACTGGCAGGCGGTGCAGAAGGCGGGCAAGGCCCTGGAGAACCTGGGTGAGTTCAACACCGGGTACGGGGTGGCCCTGCGCACCGGGATGAGCACCCTGTCCGGCACCTGGGACGGGAAGGCGGCGGGCTCGGCCAGCACCTACTTCACCACCTTGGGCGACGCGGTCGAGTCGCAGGCGCCGGACCTCAAGGCCATGGGCCAGGAGCTCATCACCATGGCCACTGGCATGTACGAGACCGCCAACGCCATCAGCGGGCTCTTCGCCACGCTGCTGGACCTGCTCATCGCCGCCGCCGCCGAGGCCGCCGCCACCGCCGCCACCAGCTGGACCGGCGTGGGCCTGGTGGCCGGCGGCGCGGCTCTCGCGCTCACCCTCGCCAAGGCCACCAGCGTGTGGCGCGCGGTGCTCGACGCGCACTCCGCCGCTTGGATCGCCTGCCAGGGGCTGGTCGGGGTGATGGCCGGCTACCTCGGCGGCCTGCACGACCTGGACGTGCACGCCCTGCCGTCCGCCGCCTACGACCACCCGGGAGTCTGACCGTGCCTGTCCCGAAGGAGCGCCTGCTCGACGTGGCCGGCGGCGACCCCGTGCTCTCTCGCCAGCTCACCGACTCGCTGCGCACGCTGTCGCAGCGCAGCGACGACCGTGACTTCAGCCGCCTGGTCGAGGATGTGCTGGCCGGGCGGCGCACCCTGCGCGAGGCACACACCGACCCCGCCTACGCCCGGGTGATGAACGTGCACGTGCGCGCCTTCGCCCAGCGCTGGGAGGCGCTGACCGACGAGGAGAAGGCCGAGCTGGCGGCCGAGGGCGAGCGGCAGGCCGCCGCAGCCCGGTCCGGCCCGGGTGAGCAGGACGAGGACGACGGACCGGACGGCCCGCTGCTGCGCTCGCCGTTCGACCGCTAGCTAGCGGCGGGCCAGCGGCGGGTAGTCGGTGTAGCCCTCCGCGCCGCCGCCGTAGAGCGTCTCCTGCTGCAGCTCGTTGAGCGGCGCCCCCAGGGCCCAGCGCTCCACCAGGTCGGGGTTGGCGATGAACGGCCGGCCCACCGACACCGCGTCGGCCGCCCCGTCGGCGAGCAGCCGCTCCATCTCGTCGCGCTCGCTGAGCACGGCGAAGCCGGTGTTGAGCACCAGCACGCCGCTCCAGGCGTCCCGGATCTTGCTCAGCACCGGGTCGTCGGACTCGATCAGCACGTGCAGGTAGGCCAGGTCCAGCGGCTCGAGCTGGGCCAGCAGCTCGGCGTAGGTGTCCCAGTTGTCGGTCTCGGTGATGCCGTTGGCCGCGTGCCCGGGTGAGATGCGGATGCCCACCTTGTCGGCGCCGATGGCCTCGGCCACCGCGCGCGCCACCTCCACCACCAGGCGGGCCCGGTTCTCCGGGCTGCCGCCGTAGGAGTCGGTGCGCAGGTTCTCCCCGTTGGAGAGGAACTCGTGCAGCAGGTAGCCGTTGGCGGCGTGCAGCTCCACCCCGTCCAGGCCGGCGTCCACCGCGCGGGTGCACGCGGCGACGAAGTCCGCCACGATCCCGGGCAGCTCGTCGGTCTCCAGCGCGCGCGGCGTGGGGGTGTCCTGCATCCCGCTCTTGGTGAACGTCTGCCCCGGGGGCGCGATCGCCGAGGGAGCCACCGACTCGTGGCCGGAGTTGTCCGGGTGCGACATCCGCCCGGCGTGCATCACCTGCACCACGATGGTGCCGCCCTGCTCGTGCACGGCGTCGGCCACCCGCGCCCAGCCGGCCTGCTGGGCGTCGGTGTGCAGGCCCGGGGTGTTGGTGTAACCCTTCCCGCCGGCGGAGGGCTGAGTGCCCTCGGCGATGATCAGTCCGGCGCTCGCGCGCTGGCGGTAGTGCTCCACCTGCAGGTCGGTGGGAACCCCGTCGTCGGTGGCGCGGCTGCGGGTGAGCGGTGCCATGAACAGACGGTTGTTCGCGACCAGGGAGCCGACGGTGATCGGCTGCAGGAGGGGAGAGTCAGATGCGAGAGCGGTCATGGGTGGCACAACCACCGGCCGAGGCCGGTGCTTCCCGATGTGGGTCTTCCCACAAGGGATTTCGGCAGTGACCGGGGTGCAGTGGACCGGGGTGCACTGGCTCTACCCGACCAACCCGGGACGGCGGTGCTGGGTGGGCCGCGACGCCCAGGACGTGCTGGCGCCGGGCAACGTGCGCTCCCGCGAGCGCGTCGGCGAGGACGGCACCGCCACCTGGCTGCTCAGCTCCGGCTACCGCACCATGCGCCCCGGCGACCTGGTGTGGCTCTACGCCGCCGGCCAGCAGGTGCTCTACGCGGTGGCGCGGGTGCTGGACGTGCGCCACGACGAGGCGGAGGGCTCCTGGGTGGCGCAGGTGGCGTGGTGCCACGAGGCGACCGAGGTGCTCGACGCCGACCCCCTGCCGCGTGCCTTGTTCGGCCAGGTGCCGCAGAGCGTGCAGCGGGCCAACGCCCGCACCGTCGAGGTGCTGCAGGACTGGCTCAGCTCGGCGGGGCTCTAGCCGGACAGCACCGCGCTGATCGCCTCGCGCACCTCGGGTGCGTCCGGAGTGGTCATCGGGCGGAACCGGTTGACCACGGTGCCGTCCGGAGCCACCAGGAACTTCTCGAAGTTCCACTGCACGTCACCGGCCGCGCCGTCGGAGTCCGGCACCGCCGTCAGCGCGGTGTAGATCGGGTCGCGGGAGTCGCCGTTGACGTCGACCTTGTCGGTCATCGGGAACGTGACGCCGTAGGTGGTGGAGCAGAACGTGTCGATGTCCTCGGCCGAGCCCGGCTCCTGGCCACCGAACTGGTTGCAGGGCATGCCGATGACCGTGAACGCCTCCCCGCCCAGCTCCTGCTGCAGCTGCTCGAGCTGGGTGTACTGCGGGGTGAGGCCGCACTTGCTGGCCACGTTGACCACCAGCGCGGCACGGCCGCCCAGCAGCGCACCGAAGGTGGTCTGCTCGCCCTGCAGAGTGGTGACCGGTTGGTCGAGAAGCTCGCTCACGGTGAAACCTCCTGCATGGTGACCACGGCTGGTGCTGGTGGCGCTGACGCTAGCCGTTGACACCGGCGGCCGACGTCGGGAGTCTCGGGTGATGGCTGAGAAGTCCCCGTCCGCGGTGGTGGTCGGCGCAGGGGTGACGGGGTTGACCACCGCCATCTGCCTGGCCGAGGCCGGCTGTGCGGTGCAGGTCTGGGCCGCCGAGGCCCCGCAGGACACCACGTCGGCGGTGGCCGGTGCGCTGTGGGGTCCGTCCTTCCAGGAGCCACTGGCCAAGACGCTGCAGTGGACGGAGCAGTCCCTGCGCGACTTCCGCTCGCTCGCCGAGGACGACCGCACCGGGGTGCGGCTGGCTCCCACGCTGACCGTCGGTGAGCTGCCGCCCAGCGACGAGCTGCCGCCGCAGGCCCGGCTGATCCCCGACCTGCGGCCGTGCCCGGCGTCGCAGCTGCCGCGCGGCTTCGGCAGGGGCTACACCGCGACCATGCCGCTGGTGGACATGCCGCGCTACCTCGACTACCTCACCGACCGGCTCGCCGACCTCGGCGGCAGCCTGCAGATCCGGCCTGTGGTGTCGCTGGCGGAGCCGGTGGCGGCGGCGGAGGTGGTGCTCAACTGCTCGGGCCTGGGGGCGCGGCAGCTGGTGGGCGACACCGAGGTCCAGCCGTCGTTCGGCCAGTGGGTGGTGCTCACCAACCCCGGTCTGGACCGGGTGTTCCTGGAGCTCGCCAGCGCCGCGGAGACCACCAGCATCTTCCCGCACTCCGACCGGGTGCTCTGTGGCGGCGTGAGCATTCCCGGCCGCCAGGACCGCACCCCTGACCCGCAGGTGACCGAACGGATCCTGCAGCGCTGCCGCGCGGTGGAGCCCCGGCTGGGCGAGGCCGAGGTGAGCGCGGTGCGCACCGGCCTGCGCCCGGAGCGACCGGCGATCCGGCTGGAGGCGGAGACCATCGGCAGCACCCGGGTGGTGCACAGCTACGGCCACGGTGGCAGCGGGGTCAGCCTGTCCTGGGGCTGCGCCCGTGCCGCCGCGGCGCTGGTGTTCCGGTAGCCGGGGGCTAGAGGTCGGGGAAGGGCATGTCCATGTTGGTCACGGCCAGTCCGCCGTCCACCGCCAGCACCTGACCGGTGACGTAGGACGACGCCGGACTGGCGAGGTAGAGCACCGCGGCGGCGATGTCCTCCACGGTGCCGATGCGCTGCAGCGGGGTGGCGTCCTCCAGCGCCTGCTTCATGGCTGGGTCGGCGGCCACCACCTCGAGTGACTCGGTGAGGATCGCCCCCGGCGCCACGGCGTTCACCCGGATCTTGGGGTTGAGCTCGGCGGCCAGCAGCCGCACCGCGTGGTCCAGCGCGGCCTTGCCCGACCCGTAGCCCACGTAGCCCCGGCCCACCACGTGGCCGATGGCGCTGGAGATCATCACGATGCTCGCGGCGTCGGAGCCGAGCAGGTGCGGCACGGCGTTGCGCACCAGGCGCAGCCCCTGGATCACGTTGGTCTCGAAGGACATTGCCAGGGAGCGGTCGCTGGTCTTGAGGAACGGCTTGGGGGTGCTGCCGCCGGTCACGCTGACCACCACGTCCAGGCGGCCCAGGTCGGTGACGGCCCGCTCCACGGCAGCGGCGACGGCGTCGGGGTCGGCGGCATCGGTGGCCAGCGGCAGCGCGCGACGGCCCAGGGCGCGCACCTGCTCGGCCACCCCGTCGAGCTGGGACTGGGTGCGGGAGAGCAGCACCACGTCGGCGCCGGCCTCGGCCAGGGCCAGCGCGGAGCGGGCGCCGATGCCGCGCCCCGCCCCGGAGAGCAGGGCCACGCGGCCGTCCATCCGGAAGCTCGACATCACGGCGTCCATCCGTACCTCCTGCTGATTCTGCGACCTGGTGCAGGCCAGCAGACACCGCGGGGACCGCCGGTGGCCGGCCGCTCCCGGTGAGCGGTATCTGCCGGAGTCCCTGCTCAGCCCCGGTCCAGCCGGGACGCGAGCAGCTGCGCGAGGTGCTGACCGGGCCGGTCGCTGAGGTCAGCCAGCTGGGTGCGGCAGGAGAACCCGTCGGCGAGCACGGTGGTGCTCGCGCCGGCCGCGCGCACGGCGGGCAAGAGCTGCTGCTCGGCGACGGCCACCGACACGTCGTAGTGCCCCTTCTCCATGCCGAAGTTGCCGGCCAGGCCGCAGCAGCCACCCAGGCGCTGCACCTGCGCACCGGCTCCGTGCAGCAGGGCCGCGTCGGCACCCCACCCCATCACCGCGTGGTGGTGGCAGTGCGGCTGCGCCACCACCTGCTCCCCGGCCAGCGACGGCGGCTGCCAGCCCCGCTCGGTGAGCAGCTCGGCCAGGGTGCGGGTGGCGCCGGCGACCGCCGCCGCCGCCGGCGTGCCGAGCAGCTCGGCGGTCTCCGCGCGCAGCACCCCCGTGCAGGAGGGCTCCATGCCCACCACTGGCACGCCGGCCTGCACCGCCGGCGCCAGCCCGTCCACGGTGCGTCCCAGGATCCGGCGCGCGGCGGTGAGCTGACCGGTGCTGATCCAGGTGAGCCCGCAGCACTGCTGGCGCGGGGTGAGCCGCGGCGCGTAGCCGGCGGCCTGCAGCACCGCCACCGTGGCCTGGCCGACCTCGGGGGCGAAGTAGTTGGTGAAGGTGTCCACGAACAGCACCACCGGGTCGCCGTCGGCGCTGCGCTGGCCGGCGGTGCGGGCGAACCAGGCGCGGAAGGTCTCCGGGCTGAACGGCGGCACGGCGCGGCGCGGGTCGGCACCGGCCGCCGACAGCGCCGCTCGACCGGCGCCGGGCAGGCGCAGCGCGGCGTTGACCACCCGTGGGGCGTGGCTGGCCAGGCGCGCCCACCGCGGCAGCCAGCCCAGCGAGTAGTGCGCCACCGGGCGCAGGCGGCGCCGGTAGCTCTGGTGCAGCACCTCGGCCTTGTAGGCGGCCATGTCCACCCCGGTGGGGCAGTCGGAGGCGCAGCCCTTGCAGGACAGGCAGAGATCGAGCGCGGAGTGCACCTCGGGGGCGCGCCAACCACCGGTCACCGCGGTGCCGTTGAGCATCTCCTGCAGCACCCGGGCCCGGCCGCGGGTGGAGTGCACCTCCTCGCGGGTGGCCAGGTAGGACGGGCACATCACCCCGCCGGTGGCGGTGTTGTCCGCCCGGCACTTGCCCACCCCGGTGCAGCGGTGCACCGCCTGGCTGAAGTCCCCGTCGTCGTGGGCGTAGGCCAGCGCGAGGTCTCGCCGGAGGGTGGGCGCAGACGGGACGCGCAGGTCGGCGTCCAGCGGCACCGGGTCGACGAGGATCCCCGGGTTGAGCAGGTTGTCCGGGTCGAAGGCGTGCTTGACCTGGCTGAACAGCTGCAGCGCGGCGGGTGAGTACATCACCGGCAGCAGCTCGCTGCGGGCGCGGCCGTCGCCGTGCTCGCCGGAGAACGACCCGCCGTAGCCGGCCACCAGCGCGGCGGCGGCCTCCACGAACGCGCGGTACACCGCCGTGCCGTCGGGGCGGTGCAGCGGCACGTCCACCCGCACGTGCAGGCAGCCGTCGCCGAAGTGTCCGTAGGGCAGGCCGCTCAGGCCCAGCTGCGTCATCAGCGCCTCGAAGTCGCGCAGGTAGTCACCCAGCCGCGCCGGGGGCACCGCGGCGTCCTCCCACCCGGCGTGCGCGGGCAGCCCGGCGGGGCTGCGGCCGGACAGGCCCGCGCCATCGGCCCGGATGCGCCACAGCTGGGCGGCCTGGGCTGGGTCGGTGACCACCCGGGCGTCCAGCGCCCCGCAGCTGCGGGCCACGGCGTGCGCGGTGTCCAGGGTGGCGCCCAGGGTCTCGCCCACCACCTCCACGAACAGCCACGCCCCGCCGGCCGGCAGCTCGGGCACCGCGAGCGGCCCGCGGCGCCGGCGCAGCACGTCCACGATGCGGGAGTCCATCCCCTCGCAGGCAGTGGGGGCGAAGGGCAGCACCGCGGGGACAGCGTCGCCGGCGGCAGCGATGTCGGGGTAGCCCAGCGCCACCAGCACCCGGTGGGCGGGCTCGGCGACCAGGCGCACCGTGGCCTCGGTGACGACGCCCAACGTGCCCTCGCTGCCCACCAGCAGCCGGGCCACGTCAAAGCCGTTCTCCGGCAGCAGGTGCTCCAGCGCGTAGCCGGAGACCTGTCGGGAGAAGGTGCCCAGCTCGGTGCGGATGGTGGCCAGCCCGCCAGCGGTGATCGCCTCCAGCGCGTCCAGGGTGGGCGAGGACGGTCGGGTGCCGGTGGCCAGGGTCAGCGCCTCGCCGGTGCCGGTGAGCACCCGCAGGCCGAGCACGTTGTCGGAGGTGCGGCCGTAGCCCAGGGCACGGGTACCGCAGGCGTTGTTGCCGATCATCCCGCCCAGGGTGCAGCGAGTGGAGCTGGACGGGTCGGGGCCGAAGCGCAGCCCGTGCGGCGCCACGACCCGCTGCAGCTCGGCCTGCACCACCCCGGGCTGCACCACCGCGGTGCGGGCCTCGGCGTCCACGTCGAGCACCGCGCCCAGGTGCCGGCTGAAGTCCAGCACCACCCCGGCGCCGACGGCGTTGCCCGCGATCGACGTCCCCGCCCCACGGGCGGTCAGCGGCACCCCCGACTCGCGGCACACCGCCAGCACCGCCGCCACCTCCTCGACGTGCCGGGGCCGCACCACCAGCAGGGGCGGCACCCGGTACAGCGAGGCGTCCGAGGAGTAGGCGGCGCGGGTGGTGCCGTCGTCGAGCACGTCGGAGACGCCGGCACCGCGCAGCGCGGCGGCCAGGGCGGCGGCGTCAGTCATCTGGCTGGGTCAGGCGAGCTGGCGCAGCCGCGGCTCCAGGTCGGCCTTGAACAGGTCGAGGAAGCGGCGCTGGTCGTGGCCGGGGGCGTGGAAGACCAGGTGGTTGAGCCCGGCGTCGACGTAGGGCTTGACCTTGGCCACCGCCTCGTCGGGGTCCGACGCCACGATCCAGCGCTTGGCCACCTGTTCGATGGGCAGCTCGTCGGCCGCGCGCTCCATCTCGATGGGGTCCTCGATGGAGTGCTTCTGCTCGGGGGTGAGCGACAGCGGGGCCCAGAAGCGGGTGTTCTCCAGCGCCAGGTCCGGGTCGGTGTCGTAGGAGATCTTGATCTCGATCATCTTGTCGATATCGGCGACGTCGCGCTCGACCTTGGCCGCGCCCTCGGCGACGGCGGGCAGCAGCTTGTCGGTGTAGAGCTCCATGCCCTTGCCCGAGGTGCAGATGAAGCCGTCGCCGGCGCGGCCGGCGTAGCGGGCGACTACGGGTCCGCCGGCGGCGACGTACACCGGGACACCGCCCTCGGGGACGTCGTAGATGGAGGCGCCGCGGGTGCGGTAGTACTCGCCGTCGAAGTCGACGCGGTCGCCCAGCCACAGCTCACGCATGAGGGTGACGGACTCGCGCAGGCGGGCGAAGCGCTCCTTGAACTCCGGCCACTCGCCCTGGTAGCCGGTGGCGATCTCGTTGAGCGCCTCGCCGGTGCCCACACCGAGGAAGACGCGGTCGGGGTACAGGCAGGCCATGGTGGCGAACATCTGCGCGACCACGGCGGGGTTGTAGCGGAACGTCGGAGTCATCACCGAGGTGCCCAGCTGCAGGCGCTCGGTGCGCTCGCCGACGGCGGTCATCCAGGCGATGGAGAACGGTGCGTGCCCGCCCTCGTGGCGCCACGGCTGGAAGTGGTCACTGACCGTGGCAGAGTCCATGCCGGCGGCCTCGGCCAGCACGCCCAGCTCCACCAGCTCGCGGGGGCCGAACTGCTCGGCCGACGCCTTGTACCCGAGCTTCAGTGGTCGTGACATCAGCAGCACTCCGATCGACGTGGGCTCGCGGTGTCCGAACCGTTGTACCGCTAGTTGACCACTTCCGGCGGGCAGGGGCGGTGGCGGGCATCCCGCTGGCCGGGCTGAGGCAGGTGGCTCTCCCGCTCCTCTGGGGGCATTGAGGGCCCTTGTCGCCCTCAGGGACGCCGGACAAGGGCTTAGGGCCCCCGATGCCCACCAGTGCTCGTCGAGCATGGCAGTGGAGCACCTTCACCACGGCTGGGGTTCAGCTGGTTAGCTCCGTTGCGTGACAGAGGTATTCGACGACGCGCGGCTTCGGCTCGAGGCCATGGCGTGGCTGGCCGTCAGAACTCACGACGGGCTGAACCCCATCTCCTCCGCCGAGCTGCGTGACTTCACCTTTGACGGCGAGCCCTTTCGGCTGATGGACAACCAGCGCGGCATCCGCAAGCCCCGCCAGCTCACCTCCGCCCTGTCCATCCGGACCGTCTATCGCCCCGAAGGGGTCACCCGGCCGTACGAGGACGCGACCGGTGCTGACGGCCACCTGCGCTACAAGTGGCGTGGCAACGACCCCGACCACGCCGAGAACCGTGCGCTGCGGGAAGCCATGAAGCAGGAGGCGCCACTGATCTGGTTCTTCGGCGTGGTCCGGCGCTCTACCAGCCGGTCTATCCCGTGTACCTGATTGGCGAGGAGGTCGACCACCAGCAGTTCGCCATCGCCACCGAGGCCGGCCACGCGCTGCGACCAGACTCTCCAGTGGAAACCGCCGCCGATGCGTTGCTGCGCCGGTACGCGGTGGCCGAGACCAAGCGACGGCTGCACCAGCCGGTGTTCCGCGCCACCGTCATGCGGGCCTACGAGACCCGGTGCGCGGTGTGCGCGCTGCGCCACGGTGAGCTGCTCGATGCCGCCCACATCGTCCCGGACGTCGAGGAGCAGGGTCTTCCGGTCGTCACCAACGGCCTGGCGCTGTGCAAGATCCACCACGCCGCGTACGACACGCAGATTCTCGGCATCCGTCCGGACAACGTGGTCGAGATCCGCACCGACCTGCTCGACGAGGTGGACGGCCCCATGCTGCGCCACGGGCTGGTGGAGCGGCACGGTCAACCGCTCATGGCGGTGCCCA
Organism: Rhodococcus sp. X156; assembly: GCF_004006015.1. Taxonomy (NCBI): domain Bacteria; kingdom Bacillati; phylum Actinomycetota; class Actinomycetes; order Mycobacteriales; family Nocardiaceae; genus Rhodococcus; species Rhodococcus sp. X156. The sequence goes on from NZ_CP034766.1 coordinate 3,516,443, forward strand.
CCAAGCGATCCGAGCAACCCAGCCAGAAGCTGCTGGCGATCCGCTACGAGCGGTTCCGCGCCGCGGTCTGACGGCGTGGTTACCGGGTGGTCACCGCGTCGCCGAGGTGCACCGTGCCGGGCTGCAGGACGGTGGCGTACATGCCCAGCAGCAGCCCCTCGCGGTGGCTCTGCAGCGCGTCGAGGGTGTTGAAGTCGCGGCTGCCGTCAGCGGGGTTCTGCTTGGTCACCACGCAGCGGGGCACCCGGTCTCCCACCGACAGCACCACCTCGCCGATGCGCACCTGCCCGCCGGCCCAGCCCTCCTCCTCGTACGGGGCCAGCCCGTCCAGCTCCAGCAGCATCCGGAAGCGGTCGGCCCACTGCTTCGCCGGGGCGGCCACGTCCGCCCGCAGCTGATCCATGCTGGCGTTGCCGATCACCGTCACCGGGTGCACGTCCACCCCCGCGCCGGGCTGGTCCACCCGCACCAGGCGCAGCTCCTTGCCGACGGCCTCGCTGATCGCCTTCGCGAACGGCCCACCCACCACCGTGCCGGCCACCGGGCGGCCGTAGAAGCCGGTCTGCACCCGCTCCGCGGTCAGCTGCACCGGCTCGGCGAGCACGGTGCCGTCGGGCAGCCGCGTGCTGAGCACCGGGCTGTCCGGCCCGTCGTCCTGCACCTCGCAGTGCACGGTGGCCAGCGGTCCGCACTGCTTGCCGTTGACCAGCCGGCCCTCGGGGTCGATGAAGTGGAACAGCCGGTTGTGGCGACAACCGTGCTCGTCCAGCTGCACCGAGTCGGGGTGCTGCAGCGCGGTGCCCTTCACCGGCGTCACCGAGATCCGGGTGACCGCGGCCATCAGAGCACCACCTCGTCGCCCACCCGGACCACGCCGCCCTGCTCCACGCCGGCGTACACCCCCGCGCAGGCCCACACCCCCAGGCCGGGGATCTCCTTGCGGTGGTGCTTGGCGATGGTGCGCAGCGTGGCCGGGTCGGCCGGCAGGTCGTGCTGCGCGAGGGTGGTCATCACGCAGCGCATGGTCAGCATGGTGACGCCGATGCGGGCGCGCTCGCCGATCGCGACGGTCTGCCCCACCCAGCCGTCCTCGACGAAGCCTGGCGCACCTCCGTCGAGCACCAGGTTGGGCCGGTACCGCCGCACGTCGAAGTCGGCCTCGGGGTTGAGCTCGGCAAGCCGCTGCAGCGTGGCGGTGCTGAGCACGTGCAGCAGGGCCAGGTCGTAGAAGGTGCCCGGCGCCAGCATCCCCAGCGGCATCGTGCTGACCGTCTCCCCCGTGGGCTCGGTGCCCGAGGCGGTCGAGGCGATCACCTCCGGCGGCGCCAGGCCGTCGATGTCCGGCCACACCTCCTCGAAGCGCGCGTCGCCCGGGTGCTCGCACACCAGCCGCACCGGTCGGCCCACCGCCGCCGACAGCGCCTCGTCCACGCCGGGGTCGTCGCTGCGCAGCACGCTGCCGTCGGCGAAGGTGATCTCCACCGGCGGCGGCACCTCGCCGGAGTGCGGCTCGGCCACGAAGCGCGCCCGCATCTGCAGCAGCGCGGCCCACTTGCGGGGGTTCTTGCCGCTGGCCACGGTGCCGTCCTCGGTGTCGAGCAGGGCGTAGGCACGATCGCCCACCACTCCGCGGTCACCGATGACGCAGCTGTCGAGGTCTTCCCCGAGCATCGACTTCACCGGGAAGCGGTGCAGCGAGGCAACGGTCGTCGTGGGGGTGCTCATCAGGCTTCTCCTTGCGCGGCGCAGTCACCTCCCACCTTGACACGCCACCCCGACGAACACGCGCTTCTCGTGACTCTCCGTAGCGATTTCGCGTGTCGCTCCTGCTTTTCGGACGCTACGGGGCCGACACCGTCGCCTTGGCCCACCGGTAGTCGGCCTTGCCGCTGGGCGAGCGGGGGATCTGCGGCACCACCACGATGGACCGCGGGATCTTGTACCCGGCCACCAGCGTTCGGCAGTGCTCGACGAGCTGGTCCAGGTCGGTGTCCTCGGCGCCCTCGCGCAGCTGCACCACGGCAGCCACCCGCTCGCCGAACCGCTCGTCGGGTGCACCGGCGACCAGCGCATCCATCACCGCGGGGTGGTTCTTCAGCGCCTCCTCCACCTCCTCAGGAAACACCTTCTCCCCACCGGTGTTGATGCAGCCCGACCCACGGCCCAGCAGCACGATGGTGCCGTCGGCCTCCATCCGGCCCATGTCGCCCATGACGGCCATCCGCACGCCGTCGACCACGGGGAAGGTGTCCGCGGTCTTCTGCGGATCGTTGTAGTAGGCGACGGGCACGTGCCCGGTGCGGGCGATCCGGCCGATGGTGTCCGTGCCCGGCTCGATGGGCTTGAGGTCGTCGTCCAGCAGCAGCATGTTGTCGTTGCGCCGGATGCGCATGGTGCCGTCGTCGCCGATCTCCACCGTGCCGTGGCTGCCGGTCTCGGACGCCCCGAACGCGTCGCGGACCACCAGTCCGGGCACCAGCTGGGCGAGCTGGTCCTTGGTGGTGCGGGAGAACAGCGCACCACCGGACCCGAACGCGCGCAGCGAGCTGAGGTCGAACTGGCCGGGGTGGGCGGCGATGGCGTCGGCGATGGGCCGAGCGATGGCGTCGCCCACCACGGTCACCACCACCACGTTCTCCCGCTCGATCAGCCGCAGCGCCTCCACCGGGTCGAAGCTGGTCATGAGCACGCGGGGTGCGGCCATCAGGAAGCCGGTGAGCACCGAGTACACCGCCGCGCCGTGCATCAGCGGCGGCGTCAGCAGCGCCACCCGCGGGTGGGTGTTGGCCACCGCAGCGGCCACCACCTGCTCCACGGTGTCGTGCGGGACTCCGTCGATGTTCGCCCCGGACAGCGCCGCGTAGTAGAAGTCCTTGTGCGGCCACACCACGCCCTTGGGCATGCCGGTGGTGCCACCGGTGTAGATGATGAAGTGGTCGTCCTCGCTGCGGGGGGCGAAGTCGCGGGCGTCGGACTGCGCCGCCACGCTCGAGGCGTAGTCGTCCACCCGCACGGCGCCCCAGGTGGTGTCCGCGGCCTCGTCGCCGACCACCACCACCGTCTCCACCGTGGGGCACTCCGGCAGCGCGCTGGCCACCGTGGCGGTGAACTCGCCCTGCACCACCAGCACCTTGGTGTCGGAGTTGTTGTAGAGGTACACCAGCTCGGCGTCGGTGTAGCGGAAGTTCACGTTGATGGCCACGGCGCGGATCTTCAGGCAGGCCAGCAGCGTCTCGACGTACTCGATGCTGTTGCGCATGTGGATGGCCACGTGGTCGCCGGGCTGCACGCCCACCGACTGCAGGTAGTGCGCCAGCTTGTTGGCCCGCAGCTCCAGCTCGCGGTAGGTCAGCCGGTCGTCACCGCAGATCACCGGGACCCGGTCGGGGATGGCGTCGGTGACGGCTTCGAGCAGGTCGGCGAGGTTGAGCGACATGGACGAACCTTCCGGAAGGGGTGAGCGGAGCTCGGGGGGAGCGCAGGGGCGCAGCACTACAGGGGCGGGTGGCGGTCAGCCCACGGCTGGGCCTGCTCCAGCTGGGCGGCCAGGCGCACCAGCACGTCCTCGCGCCCGTAGGCACCGGCCAGCTGCACCCCGACGGGCAGGCCGCCCGCGGTCCAGTGCAGCGGCAGCGAGATGGCCGGCTGGCCGGTGATGTTGAGCTGCGGGGTGTACTGCAGCAGCTGCACCGTGCGCTCGAGGCGCTGCTCCGGGTGGGTGAGCCAGCCGATCTCCGGCGGGACACCGTTGAGCACCGGGCTGAGCAGCACGTCGAAGCCGTCCTCCGCCCACCAGGTGGCCATCCGGCGCTGGTAGCGGTTGATCCACCGAGTGGTGGCCAGCAGCTGCGCGGCGGTGATCGCCCGGCCACCGGTGACGCTGCCCGCGGTGACCGGCTCCAGCAGGGTGTCCACCGAGGTGCCCAGCACCTCCGCCCACCGGTCAGCCTCGGCCGCCATCGAGCTGGAGACGACGGCTCCGTAGTGCGCCCACAGGTCGGTGTCGCCCATCGCCGCCGGGTGCGACACCTCGACGTGGTGGCCCAGCTCGGCCAGCAGCTTCGCGGTGGCGTTCACCGCGGCCGCGGCGTCGGGGTCAGCGGACGCCCCGGCCATCGCGGGGTGGTCGAGCACGCCGATGCGCAGCCGACCCGGGTCGGCGCCCACCTCCGCGGCGAGGGGACGGGCCAGCGGCGGCGCCGGGTACGGATCACCCGGCTCGGCGCCGGACATCACGTCCAGCAGCGCGGCGGTGTCACGGACCGTGCGGCTGAGCACGCCGTGGGCGGACAGCCCCATCCAGCCCTCCCCGGCGTCGGGGGCCATGCTCACTCGCGCGCGGGTGGGCTTGAGTCCGACCAGGCCGCACTCGCTGGCCGGGATCCGGATGGAGCCGCCGCCGTCGCTGCCGTGCGCCACCGGCACCATGCCCGCCGCGACCACCGCGGCCGCCCCGCCAGAGGAGCCGCCCGTGGAGCGGGCGGTGTCCCAGGGGTTGCGGGTGGGTCCGGTGGCCAGCGGCTCGGTGGTGATGGCGCCGGCGAGCTCCGGGGTGGTGGTCTTGCCCAGGATGACGAACCCGGCGCGCTTCAGCCGGGCGACGAAGGCGCTGTCGTGGTCGCTGCGCCAGTCCCGCTCCCGCAGGAAGCTGGTGCCGGCGTAGAGCGGGTCACCGGTGGAGTGCGCGGCGATGTCCTTGAGCAGCAGGGGAACGCCGCGGAACGGGCCGTCGGGCAGGTCGGCAGAGGCCTCCGCGCGGGCCTGCTCGAAGCGCTCGGAGACCACCGCGTTCACCTGCGGGTCGAGGCGCTCGATGCGCTCGATGGCGGCGTCCACCAGCTCCAGCGGGGTGAGCTCCCCGTCGGCCACCAGCTGAGCCTGGCCGTGGGCGTCGGTCCAGCGCAGGGCGTCGGTCATCGGGTCCTCCCGGACAGCACGGGGTGCACTCCTGGCGCGCCCCTGGGTGATGGCCAGCAGTAGAACCCGCAGCCGAGCCACAGCGGGGTGTGATCCCGAACACTGAGACAGGTGAGTGGGGCGGCGCTGGCACCGGCGCCGCCCCACTCACCTGCGCGATCAGCCTTGCGGCTTGATCACGTCGGGGGTGAGGAAGGTGGTCGCGATGCGCTCGGCGTTGAGCTTGGTGCCCCAGGCCGCCTCCGGGACCTTGCCCAGGTAGGTGTCCTTGCACTCGAACTCACCCAGCTTGGCGGGCACCACCTGCTTCCAGGACGCCCCGTCGAGCTTGAGCAGCACGCCGCACTTGGTGGGGATGTTGGCCCCCGGGTCGGTGGGCGCGTTGAGCCCGCCGGCGGTCCACTCGTGCACGGTGGCGAGCTTGTTGATCACGCACTGCCGGGTGAGGTCGGAGCCACACTCCTTGGCGGCGTTGGCCCACAGCAGGAACGACGAGGTGGCCTGCATGCTGAGCAGGGACGGGTCGGCGCTGCCGGCCTTCATGATGTCCAGGTAGTCCTGCACCGCGGGTACGGCCGAGGCGTTCTCCAGGGGCTGGAAGGCGCTGGGTGCGTGGAGGTTGTCCGCGATGCCGCCGTTGGCGCCGTTCCACTTGGCGAACTCGGTGGTGTAGCCGTTGGCCACCATCATGTAGTCGGTCTGCACTCCGGCCTGCTTCATCGCGGTGAGGAAGTTGAAGACCGGGACGTCCGGGCTGGTGGCGACCCAGACCATCTTCGCGCCGCAGTCCTTGAACTTCTGCGCGAACGGCGCGTAGTTGGCCTCGCCCTGCATGTTCACCGTGACGCCGCAGTCGATGACGTTGAAGCCGGCGTCCTTGATCAGCGGCAGGCTCTTGGTGACGTTGGTGGCCGCCGCCGGGTTGTTGGAGTTCATCACCGAGAACGCGCCCCTGGTCTCGGGCTTGAGCGCGGCGAGCTGGTTGTAGATCGCGGCCGGGTTGAGGTCCACCGGGTTGGGCAGCGCCTGGTACATCATCGGGGCGTTGGCGAAGTTGGCCCCGACGGCGAAGGCGGGCACCGCGGGGAGCGTGCAGCCGATGCGGGTCTGCTCCGCGCCGTCGTCGCCGGCGAAGCCCTCCCCGACGAGCATGAAGTCGCTCTTGCACGCCTGCTGCATCACCGTGTTGACCTTGGTGATCGCCGCGTCGTAGTTGGTGCCCTTGATCTGGCGGCCGTTGATGCCGCCCTGGTCGTTGCACCACTTGATCATCGCGGTGACGCCGTCGCCGACGTCCTTGTTCAGCCCGGGGCTTCCGGCGAAGCCGCGGTCGTCGCCGTAACCGATGCTGATGGCGCTGTCGGTGACGCCCTGGTCGGTGGAGCCCTTGGCGTCACCGTTGCCGCACGGCGAGTCCATGGTGCCGAACTTGGTGGCCGCGCCTGCGGATGCGCTGGCGCTGGGGGCCGCGCCCGCTGGGTCCTCGGCGCGGTCGCTGCTACACCCCGCGACGGCGATCAAGAGTGCGAAACCAGCTGCCCCCAGCTTGATGGTGGATCTGTGCACAGCGTCTCCCCCGGTCTGCGGGCTCGAGCAGCCCGTGTGACGCAGGACACTATGGGCCGGTCGGACTCCCGTCCAGACATGTGTTCACGACGTGGGAGCGGTGGAGTCGTGGCGCTCCTCAGGCGGGAGCGGCCGCGGTGCGCTCCTCGTCCTGGAGCAGTGCCGCGGTGCGTGCCGCAGTGCGCAGCGACCACTTGTTGGTGCTGAGCCCGCCCACCACGAACACCGCGGCGCCACCGGCCACCACCACCCACCAGGCGGCACGGCTGGCGTCCGGAAAACCGGTGCCCACCGCGGCCCCGGCCAGTCCCGCGCTGAGCAGCGACCCGACCACCGCCACCCCCAGCGCGGTCCCCACCTGGCGACTGGTGGAGGCCACCGCTGCGGCCACCCCGGCCTGGGCTCGGGGCATGCCCGCCATGGCCGTGTTGGTGATGGGGGCGTTGACCAGGCCGAAACCGGCGCCGAAGACCACCAGGCTGGCGATCACCCACACCATCGGGGTCTCGGCGCCGACGTCGACGAGCATCAGCCCGCCCGCGCACATCGCCGCCCCGGCGAGCAGCAGCGGCACCCGTGGCCCGCGGGAGCCGACGATGCGGCCCGACAACGGGGCCAGGAAGAAGGTCATGACCGCCAGCGGCAGGATGCACAGCCCGGCTCGCAGCGCCGAGAGCCCGCGGGCCTCCTGCAGGTACAGGGTGCCCAGGAAGAGCAGCCCGGCAAACGCCCCGAAGGCGCTGACCGCGATGACGGTGGCGCCGGAGAACGGGGCGCTGCGGAAGAAGCGCAGCTCCACCAGCGGATCGGCACGCCGCGGCTCGTAGCGCAGCAGCGCCACCAGGGCCGCCACCGCCACCCCCAGCAGCACCAGCGTGCGCCAGGAGCCCCACCCCACCCGGGGCGCCTCGATGATGGCGTAGGTGAGGCTGGCCAGCAGCACGATCACCAGCGCCTGCCCCACCAGGTCCGCCCGGCGCGGGCGGGGCGCCTTGGACTCGGGGACGTAGCGCCAGGCCAGGCCGAGCGCGAGGATGCCCAGCGGGATGTTCACCCAGAAGATCGATGGCCAGCCTGCCGTCTCGATGAGCACGCCGCCGAGCACCGGGCCCACCCCCAGGCTGATGCCGACCACCCCGCCCCACACCCCGATGGCTTGCGCGCGCTCGCGCGGATCGGTGAAGACGTTGGTGATGATGGACATGGCAACCGGGTTGAGCATCGATCCACCGATGGCCTGCACCATGCGGAAGGCCACTAGCCAGCCCAGGCTCGGGGCGATGCTGCACAGCGCCGAGCCGGCGGTGAACAGCACCAGCCCCAGCTGGAAGACGCGGCGGCGGCCGAAGCGGTCGGCCATGGAGCCGGACAGCATGAGCAGGCTCGCCAGCACCAGGATGTAGGCGTCCACGGTCCACTGCAGACCGGACAGGGAGGCGCCCAGGTCGGCGCCGATGGACGGCAGCGCCACGTTGACGATGGTGTTGTCCATGCCCACGATCAGCAGGCTCATGCAGCAGATCGCCAGCACCAGCAACCGGCGTCCGCGGCTCAGCTCAGGCATTGCACCGATGCTAGTTCTGTTGCCCGGGCGCAGCCTGCAGTGCAGCCACGCCGGTGTCGACCAGGTCGTCCACCAGGTGCTGGAAGCTGGCGTGCAGCTGCGGCAGGCCGGCCAGCTGACGCTGCTCGTGGGCGGCCAGCGCGCTGGGCAGCATCCCGAGCACCAGGTACACACGGGCCCGGGCCGCCTCCGGCGACAGCTGGGGCAGGCTCAGGGCCAGGCGCCGGGCCACCTCCAGGAGCGCGTCGGTCACCTCCCGCAGGTCCGCGTCGGTGAAGTTGGTGACGGGTGCGGCACTGGCGATGAACTGTGCGTAGTGCCCTTCCGGTGCGGACTCCAGGAACTCCGCCAGCGGCACCAGGTAGGCGCGCACCAGGGCGCGGACGTCGGAGCCCTGGCCCTGCCGGTCGAGCTCGTCGAGCACCTCCTGGCGGGCGAGGTTGATGTCGCGCATGCGGTAGGCGAACACCGCGTGCACCAGGCCCTCGCGGCTGCCGAAGTGGTACTGCACCGCGGAGTTGTTGCGCTGGCCCGCCGCCGCGGCAACCTCGCGCATGGACACTCCGTGCAGCCCGCGCTCGGCGAAGAGTCGCTCGGCCGCCTCCACCATCTGCTGCCGCGCGCCCCCTGCCCTGCCCGGTTCGCTCATCCGTGCAGCATGCACGGCCGGCTCTGGCCAGCCTCAGCCGGCAACGCCCACGGGCCGGTCGCCGATGATGGAGATCCGCTCCATCACCCGGCGGGCCGGGAAGTAGTCGCTGGCGGCGTAGTGCTGGCAGGCCCGGTTGTCCCAGAAGGCGATGGTGTTGGGCTCCCACCGCAGGCGGCACTGCAGCTCCGGACGCTGGACGTGGCGGTAGAGCGTCGTGAGCAGCTCGTTCGACTCGGCCGGATCCATGCCCACGATGTGCTGGGTGAACAGCATGTTGACGAACAGGCACTTGCGTCCGGTCTCCGGGTGCACGCGGACCACGGGGTGGTGCACCGCGGGGAATTGCGGCCGCAGCGCCTCCACCGCCTCGGCCGGCATGGAGCGGCCGAAGGAGCTGATCCAGTCGTGCTCAGCCACCAGGGGGTCGATCCTGGCCTTGAGGTCGGCGGGCAGCAGGTCGTAGGCGGCGCCGGTGTCGGCCCACAGGGTGTCGCCGCCGACGGGGGGCACCTCCACCGCGCGCAGCACGGCGCCGAGTGAGGGCGTGGCGTGCCAGGTGATGTCGTGGTGCCAGTTGTTCTCCGTGCCCGCGGTCTCGGCGTCCTTGGCCAGGGTGACGACGTCCACGTCGGTCTGGCCGGGCTGGATGTACTTGAAGAACGGGTGCTGCTCCAGCTCGCCCCACTGCTCGGCGAAGGCCCGGTGATCGGCGCGGTCGATGTCCTGGTCGCGGAACACCAGCACCTTCCACTCCAGCAGGGCACGGCGAAGCTCGGCGAGCAGCTCGTCGTCCAGGCCGCCGGTGAGCCGGACGCCACCGATCTCGGCGCCGATGGTGGGGGTCATCGGGCGCACGGTGAAGCGCTCGTAGGGGCGGTCGTCGAAGGCCTCCGGCACGCGGGGGGCGATCAGCGGGCCGTACGCGGCGAGGACGTCCGTGGGCCCGGGATAGATGAGTGTCTCCATGTCCGGACGCTATAAGTCAGTGTCTTACTACGTCAAGAGCTGCTGCACCACGGGTCGCATCCGGGTGCGATGCTGGGAGGGCGCGAAGGGAGGCAGACCTGTGACCAGCCAGGACCAAGTGGTGGTGCCCCGCCGAGGCAGTGAGCCCTCGCGGGTGCGACCGGCCGCGCCGCTGACGGCCAAGATGTCGGCGCTGGCGCGCCGCGACACCGCGCCCGAGCTGGCGCTGCGGCGGGAGCTGCACCGCCGCGGGCTGCGCTACCGCCTACAGGTCAAGGTGCCCGGCAACCGCCGCCGCACCATCGACATCGCGTTCACGCGCGCGAAGGTGGCAGTGTTCGTGGACGGCTGTTTCTGGCACGGCTGCCCGGTTCATGCGACCAAGCCCATGGCCAACAGCGACTGGTGGCGCTGGAAGATCGAGGGCAACCAGGCGCGCGACGAGAACACCACGCAGCTGCTCGAGGACGCGGGGTGGAGCGTGCTCCGCATCTGGGAGCACGAGAGCGCTGACGCAGCCGCCGACCAGGTGGTCCGGGCGCTCGGGCGGTGACTTTGCGTCAGCCGGCGAGCGCGACCGGGGTTCGCGCCCCTGGACGACCCAGCTCGGCCAGCACCTCTTCCTTCTCCAGCGCCACATCGGGGTTCAGCGGCGCAGCATCGACAGCAGCCACCAGGCCAGCCGCGTTCTGTGCGATGACGTCCCGGTCGCGCAGAACCTGCTCCCGCAGCACGTGGTAGGCGACGGCGACGTTCACGCCGTTGCCCAGCTGCTTGTAGGTCAGCGCCTCACGCTGCTCGCCAAAGGTGAAGTCCTCCGGCAGGCCCTGCAGGCGCGCCGCCTCGCGCGGGGTGAGCCGGCGCTTGTGCGCGCCCAGGATGCTGGTCTGGGTGATGGCCACCAGCGCGGGTGTGTAGGTCGGCTGCTTGGCCCGGATGCCGGAGGGGCGGAAGTGCATCACCGTCTCCCAGAGCGACGGGGCGTCCTTCGCCTGCCACTCGAGCTTGCGGCGCGACGCCGGGAAGTGCGCGAGCCCGTTCCAGCGGCTCAGCCACTCGTCGATCGCCTGCCGGTGCGTGGTGTAGAGCAGGGCGTTCTTGTGCAGGAAGTTCTTCTTCCAGTCCGGAGTGCCAACGGGGATGCGCAGGTGGTCCAGGGGCGTGAAGTGATCGGCCCACACCGGAAATCCCGGGAGCTGGCGGACACCGTCGCGCCGCAGGGTGGCCACGAAGTCGTCCCAGGCGTTGATCCACTCGACCTCGTCGCCGTTCAAGGCGTAGCGCTCGCGTCCGTCGACCTCCGACTCGGCGGTGAGCGGCAGGTGCTGCTCCAGCGACCACGACTGCGGGTCCCACGAGTCGACGGGACCGCGCGTCACCACCGGGAGCGGGTCGATCTTGGCCGCCTCCGACCCGGCCAGCGTCGCGACGATGAAGACGCGCTCGCGGATCTGTGGGCGCCCGCCCCGCTCTGGCGGCAGCAGGTGGGGGGAGAACACCGCGGGCTGGCTGGAGACCTGGTAGCCGAGCTCGCGGAGGCTGGCGATGATCACCTCCCACTCGTGGCGGTGGCGCGGTCCGGCGATGTTGCGCACGTTCTCCAGCAGGACCACTGCCGGTCGGCGCTCCTCCAGCACCCGCAGGATGTTCCAGAACAGGGTGCCGCGCGCCTCGTCCATGCCCCGCTGGAAGCCTGACTTGCTGAACGGCTGGCACGGGAAGCCAGCGGCGAGCACGTCGTGCTCGGGGACGTCCATCCGGTCGGTCGTCGCGTCCACGATGTCGCACAGCGGGTCCATGCTCCAGTTGCGCTCGTACACCGCAGCGGCGTGCCGGTCGATCTCGGAGGCGAAGACACACGTACCACCCATGGCGGTGAGCGCGGCATGGAAGCCCCCGATGCCCGCAAAGAGGTCCACGAAGGTGAAGCCGGGTGCCGCAGTCATGGAAGGAGCTTAGAACGTGCGTTCGAGCTTGGCAAGCTGCAGCACGGCGAGTCGGCAACCTCACAAGTCGCGGCTGGCCAACAACATCGGAGAGCTACGCGCCTTGGCAAGGTTGAGGCTGAACTTCGGCTTTCGAGGGGCGCCCGACGCCTGGTTCCCCTGCCGCATCAGTGACATCACCTTCTCCTCCAGCGCTTGCCCGAGCACCGACTCATTCGTGATGAAGTACGCCTCCAGGCGCCGTGGGGTGAACGCGTGCTTGGACCGCCGGGCGTATCGAGGCGGAGCCGCCCGTCTCGCTGGCACCTTGCCCGCGGTGGCCCGTTGGTCGCGCTGCCACTGCCGGAATGCGCCGTCGTCGTACTGGGCCTCACCGGACAGGACGATGAACCCGAGACCCTTGCCCTCCTTAAGGCAGGCGACCACCCCGTCGACCGCGTTCAGCGGAGACACTCCAGTCGACGCGGCGTGGAGCTTGAAGTCCCACACCTGACCGAGGGCGTAGTCGAACGTGGTGTTCTCGTACTTCGCCGGTTGCCCACCGAAAGCGTTGATGCACGCCGGAATCCCGACGAACTCGAGGAAGAAGCCGGCCCACTCGTCCTGAGCCCACTGCGAGTACTCAGCCTCCCGCATCCGCTCGACGCAGTCGCGACCCACCATCTGCGCGGGCAGGGCGAGGGCCAGCGCCTCGAGGATTCCCTCGGCCTCGTGACGGGGAGAAGACGCAACACCCGGGACAGGGCCCCGGTTGCGGCGGCCCAGCTGGCGCTCCGCAGCCTCGAGCAGCGTGTTGAGTCCTTCGAGCGTGATCGTGTGCCCCGCCGACCAGCAGGTGTCAGTCCAGCTCGCTCCCAACCTTGTCGCGATGGCAGCGCCGAGCGCTGGCTTGGCAAGGGTCTGATCGACCTCGAGCTGGAGACCGGTCACCAGCTGGAGCAACGCCGACTTCCGCTCCTTGCTCCCCGGCCCCAACGACTCGGGGGGTCCGTCGAACAGTGCGCTGATCCGGGTGACGGCCTCGAGCTTGCTCCGAGCCGCTACGAACTCAGGAGGAGCAGCTCGCCCTTTCTGTCGGCGCTTCTCCCGCTCTCGCTCAGCTCCAACGAGCAACGCATTGAGCCCGGCCAGCGTGATCGTGTCTCCCGTCGACCAACACTCCGGCGTCCACTCGACCTCCAGCTGGCTGGCTATCTCCGCTGCCAGGCCGGGCTTCGGCAACGCCAGGTCCACAGTCAGACCAAGTCCGCCAGCCAGCCCGACCAGCGCGGACTTGCGCTCCTTGCTTCCGGGCCCGAGCTTCTCGGGAGCGGCCCCCGCGAGCGCGCTGATCCGCGTGACTGCCTCCAGCTTGCTCACCGCAGGAAGAAACTGACCGCTTGCGCCCACCATGCGCCCCCAATCTCACGCCCACCCCGAGCCGAGACCGGAACCTTATCTATTGCGCAACAAGGTAAACGGCGCGCGTGTCCTGGCCGACGGCCTCACGACGCTGGTGCGCGTGTGGACGAGAACCACGTGCACCGGTTCCGGTGCCGACCCAGGGCCTGACGATCGGGGCGCTGCGCTGACTCTGCGGGCAGTCGCACACGCCTTCGGTCATATGTCATGTACTCCGACCCTTTGAGCTCTGGTGACACCGCGAGCAGGAGTCCTCGAGTCACGGTGAGCAGGTGGAGGTCGAAGAGTGTGTGCACATCTGCGCGAAGAAGCAGTCCGTTCGACACGTGCTGCGTGTGGGCGCCCGCGTAGGAATCAATGTGGGCCGCTTCAAGGACCGCAAGGACTCTCGAGCCGGTGACTGCGCACTGACCTCCGTAGGCCGCGATCAAGCCGGCCCGAAACCCCTCCTGTCCGCGGCGCTGCGCCACCGCACTCAGGACCTTTCGACGCGTGTCTGTCTCGCTGTGCTGGTATTGCACGTCACTCAGAGGTAACGCGACGTCCGATCGAACGGGGACCACCGTGCGGGTCGGCTTCGGCGGGGCGAGCGCGCTTGACCGAGGATTGAACAAGGACCGCAGGTACTTGGCGCCGGTTTCGCTGTCGATGCGCACCGGACCGCGATTGAGAGCTGAAGCGGTTCCTGTTCGTCGTTGCACCTCCGCCCAACGCGGCTGGCTGACCGGCCGATCCGACACTGTATTGAAGCCGAACCTTGCGACATAGCGCGCTACCTGACGATCACGCCAAGGAATAGCTGGCCTGCTCGGAACTGGCGCCACTGGCGACGACGACGCACGGACCCACGACACAACACTGGCCCCGCCCAACCAGAAGATGACGTCGTCGCCGGCCACAATGGGCGTACGGCGGGTGAGGTCCCAGGCGTGATGGTTGCGTGCGATGGCCCAGTGATCGGGAAACTCTTCGCCGATTGGTATGACCCATGCGGTCAACGGACGTGCTCCTACCCGTGTTCACATCGGGTGGGGGCGTGTCCTTGGCGGAAGCCCGTCGGGCCGTGCTCAGCTGATGGTTGTCAGAAATCTCTTACGCGAGCACTAGTTCACGCAGTGCTTGTCGTGTCTGGGCGTCCGTGGAGTACAGCACCGTTCCGACCATTCCCCGCGTCAGCAGCACCTTGTAGACGTGACGCACCAGCTGATCGAACTGTGCGTCCGACACCTTGGTGGTGCTGCGCATGTCGGGATCGCGGTTGGCCGCCCGCACGGTGGTGAACCGACCATCGCGCCACACCAGGTCCGGACCAAGGATCACTCCGCTCCAGTCGTACTCGAAGCCCTGCGCGGTGTAGATGCAGCCGACCTGCCCAAACCCGCCGTCCTCGGTGGCCCACAAGGCGGAGGGCGGCGCCTCGCCCACGCGCCGGTCGCCCTTGAGGTTCCAGGGCCGCGCCCACGCGCCGACCTGCACGTCCGGCACCAGGGTGCCGTCGGGTCGTGGATCGCTCCAGGGCCAGCAGTAGCCGGCGGACATCCGCGCGGAGTAGCCACCCTCTCGCTGCTGCTGGAGCAGCTGCTCCAGCTCCTCCGGGCTGTCGGCCACGCGGACCTGGAACTGTGGATCGCCATGCCACTGCTCCGGTGCGCCTGCCTCACTCAATCCGAGGAGCTTCTGGGTCCACAGCAGGTACTCCTGGCTGCCTCCACATCGGAACTGCTCGCCCAGGTGAACGTGCTGGGTCTCTAGCCCCATCGACTCGGCGTGGCGGAGGATCTGGTTGAGCGAACCCATCTCCCCTGGGCGCACCACCTGGTGCTCGTCGAGCAAGAAGACCGGCACGCGCGCCGCCGCGATCAGCTCATCGATCTGCGGTCGGTCCGTGCGCAGCGCGGCCTTGGTGTAGCGATCGACCGAGGTCGCGCGGATGCGGTGTGCCTCGTCCAGCACCAGCACGTCCAACCCGTTCGTCTCCGCGGTCATGAACTGGTTGAAGTACTTGAACATCGACTTGACCCGGGGGGCGCGATGCCCGGCCACCTTGCGCAGAGTCTGGGTGAACGAGCGCGAACCCGTGGCGTGCAAGACCGAACGACCCTGCCGCGCCAGCTCCCCCAGCAAGGACAGCGCCACCACGCTCTTGCCGCTGCCCGGCCCGCCACTGACCACGACCACCCGCTTGGTGTTCGACGCCCGTGCCTGTTCCACCGCGTGCAGCACGAGGTCGACAGCGAGCTGCTGGTTACCCAGCAGCCGAAACTGCTCCCGGTCACGCACCTCGTCCGCCGCCACCTTCAGCAGCTGCTTGGAGGGGGCAACGGCCGAGCGGACCAAGGTGTCGGCAACGGAGTGGCCGGCTGATCCCGGAGCCAGGCGTGAGCGCAAGAAGCTGAGCAGGTCACCCCGGTCAGCACCGGTGAACAACCGGCCGGTCGTGGATACGGGGTAGCGGCGCAGGTCCGCAACCGACGCTGGGTCGGTGGCGTTGTGCAGGTAGGCCAGGCCCGCCAGGGCGTCTGGCTGGTCTTGTAGTGCGCGGAGGAAGTCAGCGAGGTAGGCGCAGTAGCCCTGCACCTGCGCCACCGGGTGGAGCTTCGGCCCGCCGGGCATGCCCGGCACGTCCACCAGCTCCACGCTGCCCTCGTACGAGCGCGCGGACGACCACTGCTTGAGCTCCACCACGACGTAGGACGGTTCTCCGGTGTCCGGATGCGTGCCGGCGAGCACCACGTCGGCCCGTTGCGAGGTGAGGGGCAGGTGGTACTCGACCAGCATCTCCACGCTGCCCAGGCCGGCGTCCACCAGGTCGCGGGCCAGCACGGGCAGGCTGCGGCCCCACGAGGTCTGCTCTGCCGGACTCGGTCGGTGTCCGGTGCGGATCAGCATCTGCTCCAACAGCTGTTCGACGAGTGAATCAGGGCTGGCGAGGCCGACGATGTTGGTCGGCGTTGTGCGCAGCAGCGTCACGGACAGGTCCCCCCGGGCAGCACGAAGTGATTCGTGCGGGTGGGGGCATGTCCTGGCGCGCTGCATCTTTCAGCGCTCGGAAGCCGGTCGGGCCGCGGCATCAGGGTAGCGGCACCAGAAGCCGGGGCGACCACCACGCGCCGCGCATCCGCAGGCCCGCACCGTCGGCATGAAGCCCAGGCCAGCATCCGTGTCACCGGCGTGACCGCCACCGACCTGGACACGACCATCCATGCAGCGCCCGAGTCCCCCCGGCGCTGGGGTCGGCCAGAACCGCGCCGAACACATCGCCGCGGCGCCCGACATGCCGTTGCGAACCACGCCAACGCCGTCGTCGTTAGGGACGGGATGGTGCTGCCCGGGCTGGTTGGGTGGTCACGCCGTCACGCCGGTGCCCGGATCGCCGCAGGGATGAGGGAGCGCCGCTCCGGGCGCCGTCAGGTGGCGCGCCGGGCAGCCCCGCCAGCGCGCGCGGCAGCGACTGAGCCGGGTCAGCGACCCTGCGCGCTGTCCGCGGCCTGCGAGCGGCCCTCGGCCGAGTCCGCGAACTGCGGAGTGTCGAACGACTCGCCCCGCAACGGGTCGCGCGGGCTGTTGTCGGCGGAGTACTCCACCGACCCGGTCGTCCGGTTGACCTCCAGCTCGCCCGCGGTGACGGGGTGCACCGCCACCAGCAGGTGGCCCGAGTCGCTCGACGCCGCGGCCTCCGGAGCGGGAGCCAACCCGGAGAAGGTGGCTGAGATGCCGGCGGCGGTGCGGCGGCGCGGTCCCGGCTCGCGCACTGCCGCCGGCGAGTCCGAGACCGGTGCGGCCTGGCCGTCCGGCCTGGCGATCCGCACGTAGTGCGGCGTGCTGGCCACCTCGTAGCGGAAGGCCTTCAGCATGGACACGCAGGCCAGCACCAGCACGATGGAGAACGGCACCGCGGTGGCGATCGAGGCCGTCTGCAGGGCGGTCAGCGACCCGGCGCCGCCCACCAGCAGCAGCACCGCGGCCGCCACACCCTGCAGCAGGGCCCAGTACACCCGGGTGATCTTGGGGGTCTCCAGCTCGCCGCCGAAGGCCAGGATGTCGATCACCAGCGACCCGGAGTCGGAGGAGGTGACGAAGAAGAACACCACCACGGCGATGGCCAGCAGGCTGGTGACCGTGGCCAGCGGAAAGCCGTCGAGCAGCGCGAACAGGGTGGTGTTGGTGTCCACCGCGCCGTCGTCGAGCATGTCGTTGTCGTTGCGCTGCCGCAGGATGCCGGCGCCACCGAAGATGGTGAACCACAGCGAGCCGATGATGGTCGGGGCCAGCAGCACCCCGAACACGAACTCACGGATGGTGCGCCCGCGGGAGATGCGGGCGATGAACATGCCGACGAACGGCGCCCAGCTCATCCACCAGCCCCAGTAGAAGATGGTCCACGCGCCGGCCCAGCCGTCGTCGGCGAAGGGCGAGGTGCGCAGCATCAGGTCAGGCAGCGCCTGGACGTAGCCACCCAGGTTCTGCACCCACGACTGCATCAGGAACAGCGTGGGGCCCAGCAGCAGCACGAAGATCGCCAGCGCCGCCGCCAGCACCATGTTGATGTTGGACAGCCACTTGAGTCCCTTGGTCACCCCGGAGACCACGGAGAACATCGCGATACCGGTGACCGCCACGATGAGCGCCACGGTGAACCAGTTGTTGGTCTCGATCCAGCCGAGGTACTCCAGGCCGGCGGAGATCTGCTGGACGCCGAAGCCCAAGGAGGTGGCCACGCCGAAGAGGGTGCCGACGATGGCGACGGTGTCGATGGCGTGCCCGACGAAGCCCTCCACCCGGGCACGGCCCAACAGCGGCTCCAGCAGCCACCGCACCGACAGCGGGCGGCCCTTGCGGTAGGTCATGTAGGCCATGCCGAGGCCGACGACGACGTAGATGGCCCAGGCGTGCAGGCCCCAGTGGAACAACGTCAGCTCCATCGCCTGGTTCGCGGCGGCGTCGGTGGAGCCCGCCACACCCCCAGCCTCCGGCGGGGTGACGTAGTGCGACAGCGGCTCGGCCACGCCGTAGAACACCAGCCCGATGCCCATGCCGGCCGAGAAGAGCATGGCGAACCAGGACAGCACCCCGAACTCGGGCTTCTCGTCGTCGCGGCCCAGCCGGATGTTACCGATGCGGCTGGCCCCGCAGTACAGCGCGAAGAGCACGAAGCCGGTGGCGCTGAGCACGTACCACCAGCCCACACCGTCGGTGATCGCCGAGTTCAGCGACTCGAAGGCGTCCGAGGCGGTGGTGGCGAAGACCACCGAGAACACGATCATCGCCACGATCACGATCGAGGCGGGGATGAAGACGGGTTTACGGAGTCCGCTCCACGCCTTGTGCACTGAGCTCACGCGACATCGTTCCTCTGCTGTCTGCCCTGTCGGGGGCCGGTCTCGGGATGCCGCGGCACACCAACCAGAGCTGGCCTCGCACCCAGCTGGGTCTGCGGGGGCGCTCTGCGGGTACCGCGCACCGATCACGGACGCGCGCGGCTAGAGCTAACAGGGCCGGAGACACCGTGGATCGCCGTCGCGTCGTCATGGATCCTCACGCAGCGTAGTCGCCGAGCCGGCGTCCGGACCTGTCGGACCCCGCCCCTACCCTGACCAAGGACTGGGGAGGTAGCCGTGCGACGGTTCGGACAGACGTGGTTGTACTCGCCGCGGGACGTGCTGGCCGTGCTGGAGTGCGAGCACCGCCTGCAGCTGGAGCACGCCGCGGCGCAGCACCTGCTGCCGCGCGCCGCCGGGGGCCCCGACGCCACGCTCGAGCTGGTCAAGAGCCACGGCCTGCGGCACGAGCACGACGCGCTGGCTGCCCTGGGCCGCGTGGCCGAGGTCCGCACCATCGACGTCCCCGGCCACGACGACCCGGCCCTGCTCGACGCCGCCCAGGCCACCACCGACGCCATGGACGCCGGTGTCCCGGTGATCTACCAGGCGGTGCTGCTGGTGGACGGCTTCCTCGGCTACGCCGACTTCCTGGTCGGCGTCGACCTCGGCACCGGCAAGCCCCTGCTGGAGGCCGACGGGCGGCAGCGCTACGAGCCGGTGGACACCAAGCTCGCCCGCCACGCCAAGCCCACCGCGCTGCTGCAGCTGGCCTGCTACGCCGACGCCCTGGTCCGTCTCGGCCGCCCGGTGCCCCGCCAGGTGCACCTGTGGCTGGGCGACGGCTCGCGCCAAGCCGTGCCCGCGGCCGACGTGCTGCCGCTGGCCCAGGAGTACCGCGGCCGGGTCCTCGCCCAGCTCACCGCCGAGCCGGCCGTACCCACCCCGACCTGGGGCGACGCCCGCCCCGCCTGCGGCACCTGCGGCTGGTTGGAGCACTGCGCCGACGGACGCCGGCAGGCCCGCGACCTCAGCCTGGTCGCGGGCATGCGGCGCGACCAGATCCACCGGCTGCGCGAGCAGGGCGTTGCCACCGTGGACGCGCTGGCCACCGCCGCCGATGGGCAGCGACCGCCCACCATGGGTACCGACACCTGGACCCGGCTGCGCGCCCAGGCGGCGCTGCAGGTCGCCGGGGCCGGGGCGCTGCCGCCGCGGCACGAGGTGTTCGACCCCGCGGGCCTGGCGCTGCTGCCGGCCCCCGACCCGGGCGACCTGTACTACGACATCGAGGGCAATCCCTTCGCCGAGGACGGCGCGGGGCTGGAGTACCTGCACGGCCTGGTCGACACCAGCGAGCGGTTCACCGCGTTCTGGGCACACAACCGCCCCCAGGAGAAGCAGGCCTTCGAGCAGCTCGTGGACGCGCTCACCGCCGCGGCCGCCGCCCACCCGGGCATGCACGTCTACCACTACGCGCCCTACGAGCGGACCGCCCTGACCACGCTGGCCGCCCGGCACGCCACCCGGGAGGAGCAGGTGGACCAGCTGCTCCGCGACGGGCGGCTGGTCGACCTCTACGGAGTGGTCCGCCGCGCCGTGCGGGTGTCCACCGAGAGCTACTCCATCAAGAAGCTCGAGCCGCTCTACATGGGTGCGCAGCTGCGCACCGGCGACGTGACCAACGCCGGTGACTCCATCGTGCAGTACGAGCAGGCCGTCGAGCACCGCCGCGCCGGGCGCCACGCCGCCGCCGACGAGCTGCTGGAGTCGATCCGCGACTACAACGAGTACGACTGCGTCAGCACCCACCGGTTGCACCAGTGGCTGCAGTCGCTGCAGGCCACCACCACCTCCGCCCCGCTGCCCCCGGCCGAGGTGGTGGAGCGGGAGACGCCGGAGACCGAGCTGCTCGCCGAGCGGTTGCGCACCGGGGTGCCCGACGCCGACCGCACCCCCGAGCAGCAAGCCACCGCGCTGGTTGCCGCAGCGCTCGGCTACCACCGGCGCAACCAGAAGACGTTCTGGTGGGAGCACTTCGACCGGCTGCGTCGTCCGCTGACCGAGCTGGTGGACGACGACGCGGTGGTGGTGCTGGAGTGCGCGGAGGGCAGCGAGTGGGCCAAGCCCACGCCCCGCAGCAACCTGGCCCGCACCGTCACCGCGGACACGGTGTCCACCCCCGAGGACGTCGCCAGCCTCGGCCAGCAACCGTTCGTCGTCTACGGCTCGCCGTTGCCCGAGCACCTGGAGCCCAGCGCCGACTCCGACCGCGCCACCCACACCGGCGCCAAAGACCTCACGGTCGCGGTCGGCTCCGTCAGCTTCACCGAGCGTGCACCCAAGGGCAGCGAGGGGTGGACGCAGCTTCCGCTGGCGCTCACCCCCGCCGCTCCGCCGCACACCGCGGCCCTGGAGGCGGTGCTCTGCGGCCTCGGCGAGCACCTGCTCGACGATCCCGCGCCGCGCGCGGCCTGGTTCGCGCTGCTCACCGCCTGCCCGCCGGTGACCCCGCTGCCGCGGACCAAGGACAACGTCGCCGACATCACCGCCGCGGTCGCCGCCCTCGACCACGGGGTGCTGGCCGTGCAGGGACCGCCCGGCACCGGCAAGACCTACGTCGGCAGCCACGTGATCGCGGCGCTGGCCCAGCGGGGCTGGCGCATCGGGGTCACCGCCCAGGGGCACAAGACGGTGGAGAACCTGCTGGAGCGGGTGGTGGCCCTCGGCGCCACGGTGGCCAAGGAAGTCCCCGCCAGCGGCCCGCGCGGCACCGAGACGTGGCAGACCCCGAAGAAGCTGGTCGACTGGATGGCCGCGCAGGAGGGCGGCTACGTGGTGGGCGGCACGGCGTGGACCTTCGCGCGTCCGGCGGTGCGCGAGCACCCGCTCGACCTGGTGGTGGTGGATGAGGCCGGCCAGTTCAGCCTGCCCGACGCCCTGGTCACCGGCTCCGCGGCCAGCCGCATCCTGCTGCTCGGCGATCCCCAGCAGCTGCCCCAGGTGAGCCAGGGCCAGCACCCCGAGCCGGTGGACGTCTCCGCGCTCGGTCACGTGCTGGGCGAGCACGCGCTCATCCCGGCCACGCACGGCTACCTGCTCGACGTCACCTGGCGGATGCGGCCGGAGGTGTGTGCCCCGGTCTCGGCGCTGCAGTACGAGGGCGCCCTGCACTCCCACGAGCAGTGCATCCGTCGCACCCTGGCCGGCGTCGCCCCGGGGGTGCACCTGGTGGACGTCGACCACCACGACAACCGCACCCGCAGCGACGAGGAGGTGGCCGCAGTGGTGCAGCTGGTCAGCGGCCTGCTCGGTGCCGAGTGGACCGACGTCGACGCCGCGCCCCGGCCGCTCGACCAGTCCGACGTGCTGGTGGTCGCCCCGTTCAACCGCCAGGTGGTGGCGCTGCGGCGCGGCCTGGACCACGCCGGCTACCCGGACGTGGCGGTGGGGACGGTGGACAAGTTCCAGGGCCGCGAGGCGGCGGTGGTGATCGTCAGCATGACCACCTCCAGCGGGGACGACCTGCCCCGCGGCGTGGAGTTCCTGCTCAACCGCAACCGGCTCAACGTGGCGCTGTCCCGGGCCATGCACACCGCCTACCTGGTGCACTCGCCGCTGCTGCGGCGCATCACGCCCACCTCCACCGACGGCCTGCGGGCCCTCGGCGCCTTCTTGGGGGTGCTGCACTCGGCCGAGGCGCCGCCGGCTGCGGGGTAGCGGCCAGTCCGGCGATGAATCGGCGCCCGGCGCCGCGTCTGCCCGGGAGATGGCAGCACCACCCACCCCAAGGAGACGTCATGACCGAGCCTGTGTCCTCCCAGTCCGCCAGCACGCCCACCGCATCCGCGCTCGCCGGAGCACCCGTCTGGATCGAGCTGTTCAGCTCCGACCTCGACCGTGCCGACCGCTTCTACGGTGAGCTGCTCGGCTGGTCCGCTGCGCACATGGGGCCCGAGTACGGCAACTACGTGCAGTACAGCCGGGACGGCAAGCTGGCGGCCGGGGGGATGCCCAACGACGGCTCCTCCGGGGGCCCCGACGCGTGGTCGGTGTACCTGTCCACCGACGACGTCGAGGGCACCACCGCGTCGGTGACCGCCCACGGCGGCGCGGTGCTCGTCCCCCCGATGCCGGTGATGGACCTGGGCACCATGGCCGTCTACGCCGACCCCGGCCAGCACCCGATCTCCGCCTGGCAGCCCGGCACCCACCCTGGCTTCGGCGCGCTGGCCGAGCCGGGCTTTCCGGCGTGGTTCGAGCTGCACACCCGCGGCTACGACCAGACCGTGCAGTTCTACCGGGACGCCTTCGGCTGGGACGCACACACCGCCAGCGACGCGGAAGACTTCCGCTACACCACGCTGGGCGAGGGTGCGTCGCAGAGCGCCGGCATCATGGACGTCAGCAGGTTCCCGGACGACCACCACACCGGCTGGAGCATCTACTTCACCACCGAGGACACCGACGCCTCGGTCGCGCAGGGCCGGGAGCTGGGCGCCACCGTGATCCGCCCGCCGGAGGACACGCCCTTCGGCCGGCTCGCCACCCTCGCCGACCCCACCGGGATCGTCTTCAAGCTCTCCGGCCCCACCGGCTGACCCACCGCGCACGCCCACCCCGCCGGGCACTCCTGCTGCCACACCAGGTTTCAGCGAGTGCCCGGCCGCCCGGGGTGGCAAACTCGGGGCACGCTCCGCGGGACGGTCCGTATCGGATCTAGAAGCACCCGCCGCCACGTCGCGGCGCGGTCCTGCACCAGACGATGTTGCGCCCTGGAGGCTTGATGCGAGCGATGGTGTACCGCGGGCCCTACAAGGTCCGGGTGGAGAACAAGGACATGCCCAAGATCGAGCACCCCAACGATGCGATCATCCGGGTGACGCAGGCGGCGATCTGCGGCTCTGACCTGCACCTCTACCACGGGATGATGCCCGACACCCGGATCGGGCACACCTTCGGCCACGAGTTCATCGGCGTGGTCGAGGAGGTCGGCCCCTCGGTGCAGAACCTGCAGCGCGGCGACCGCGTGATGGTGCCGTTCAACGTCTACTGCGGCGCCTGCTACTTCTGCGCGCGGGGGCTGTACTCCAACTGCCACAACGTCAACCCCAACGCCACGGCGGTCGGCGGGATCTACGGCTACTCGCACACCTGTGGCGGCTACGACGGCGGCCAGGCCGAGTTCGTGCGCGTGCCCTTCGCCGACGTCGGGCCCTCGATCATTCCGGAGTGGATGGACGAGGAGGACGCGCTGCTGTGCACCGACGCCCTGGCCACCGGCTACTTCGGTGCCCAGCTGGGTGACATCGTCGAGGGCGACACCGTCCTCGTCCTCGGCGCCGGCCCCGTCGGGCTGTACGCCGCCAAGTCCGCCTGGCTGATGGGTGCCGGCCGCGTGATCGTGGTCGACCACCTGGAGTACCGGCTGGAGAAGGCGCGCACCTTCGCCCACGCCGAGACCCGCAACTTCGCCGAGTACGACGACATCGTGGTGGAGATGAAGAAGACCACCGACTACCTCGGCGCCGACGTGGTGATCGAGTGCGTGGGCGCAGAGGCCGACGGCAGCTTCCTCCAGCAGGTGACCTCAGCCAAGCTCAAGCTGCAGGGCGGTTCACCCACTGCCCTCAACTGGGCCATCGACTCCGTGCGCAAGGGCGGCAACATCTCGGTGATGGGTGCCTACGGCCCCATGTTCAGCGCCGTGAAGTTCGGCGACGCGCTGAACAAGGGGCTGACCCTGCGGATGAACCAGTGCCCGGTCAAGCGCCAGTGGCCGCGCCTGTTCGAGCACATCCGCAACGGCTACATCAAGCCGAACGAGCTGGTCACGCACCGCATCCCGCTCGAGCACATCGCCGAGGGCTACCACCTGTTCTCGGCCAAGCTCGACGACGTCATCAAGCCCATCATCGTGCCGGACGCCAGCTAGCTCGGAAGGAGCGCCACATGACCTACACCGCCGACCGGCCCCAGCCACCCGAGTCCGCCGACGAGCTGCGTGCCCGCATCCCCGGGTGGGGCGCTGACCTCGACCCCAAGGACCGTCCCTCGGTGCCCAAGCTGCGCTTCGACCCCGGTGCGACCGGCGCGCACTGGGACTTCCCGGAGCGCCAGCCCGAGCACCAGCCCCGGGAGCGCTCCATCGAGCACGCGATGCTCACCCCAGTGTTCGGCACGTCGGCGCCGCTGCACGGCGTGTCCGGAGCGATCCGGCGCCTGGCCTACCGCCGGTACAGCGAGGCCCGGGCGGCGCACTGGCTCATCCTGCTCGGCGCCGACCGGGTCGACGCCGTCGGCAGCCACGTGCGGTCGTTGCTCACCCTGCACCCGGACAACCCGATCACCGAGACGGGCATCCGGGCCGAGCTGACCGGGCACGGCCTGACCTCGCGGTTCGGCCGCAAGCGGGTGGACAACGCGCACACCTGGATCGACCCGATCCTGGTGGCCGGACCGTGGGTGGCCGCCGCCGGAGGGGTCGCCGCCGGGCTCGCCGCCCTGGAGAAGCGCCGCCGCGCCTGACGCTGCGCACAGCTGTCGGACCCCCCTGGGCATGATGTGGTTCTCACCACACACATCGGGGGATGCGACAGTGCCAACACTGCTACCGGAGAGTCCGCGCCTGGCCAACGGCGCCGAGCAGGTCGTGTGGGACGCGCTGCGCGAGCAGTGCGGCAGCAAGGACCTGCTCGTCGCCGGCCAGCGGGTCACCAACCATGCCAAGGACTTCGAGATCGACGTGGTCGCTGTGCTGGACGGGGCCGGCATCGTCACCATCGAGGTCAAGGGTGGCGACGTCTGGCACGACGGGCAGTCCTGGCGGCAGCGGCACGGACCGATCGACCCCGTAGGACAGGTCCGCGGCGCCAAGTACGCGCTCCGCAGCTACCTCGAGTCCGACCCCCGCTGGGGCCGCCGCGGTCGGGTGCGGTGGGCGCACCTGGTGGTGCTCCCGCACGCGGCCGTCGAGATGGACTTCGCCCTGCCCGACTGTCCCCGGTGGTCGGTGGTGGACCGCACCCAGCTCGGCAGCATCGCCGAGCTGGCACGCGACGCGCTGCGCCAGCAGGCCAGCGCCAACCGGTGCGCCAACCCCGAGGACGTCGAGGTGGTGCAGGAGGTGCTGGGTGGGCGCATGCTGCCGCAGCGCGACGTCGTCGCTCGCGCCATGGAGCACGAGGACGCCGCGGACCGGCTCACCGAGGCCCAGTCGTCAATCCTGTCCGCGACGAGGGCGCTGCACCGCATCGAGGTGCGCGGCGGCGCCGGCAGCGGCAAGACCTACCTGGCCTGCGAGCAGGCCCGCCGGCTCACGCGGGAAGGACAACGCGTGGCGCTGCTGTGCTACTCGCACGGGCTGGCCTCGTACCTGCGGCGGTTGTGCGCTGAGTGGCCGCGCAACCAGCGGCCGGCCTACGTGGGTGAGCTGCACGAGCTGGGGATGCGGTGGGGTGCCGACGAGGGGCCACCGGAGAACTCCGACGAGGCGCCCCGCTTCTTCGAGCAGCGGCTGCCCCAGCAGATGACGGAGCTGGCCGAGGCGCTCCCTCCCGGTCAGCGCTTCGACGCGGTGGTGGTCGACGAGGCGCAGGACTTCGCCGACTCGTGGTGGTACCCCGTGCTGGCCGCGCTCAAGGACCCCGAGCGCAGCGGACTGTACGTGTTCAGCGACGAGGGCCAGCGGGTGTTCGAGCGATACGGCAGCCCGCCGGTGCCCCTGGTCCCGCTGATCCTGGACGCCAACCTGCGCAACACCCGGCCCATCGCGGAGTCGTTCACCCCGCTCGCCGGGCAGCGCATGCGCCTGCAGGGTGGCGAGGGCCCAGCCGTCCGCTTCGTGCCCTGCAGCAGCGACGACGCCGTGGACTGCGCCGACGACGCCGTGGAGGCGCTGCTCGAGGCAGGCTGGCGTCCGGAGGACGTGGCCCTGCTGACCACCGGCAGCCGGCACCCCGAGCAGAAGGAGCGGCAGCAGCAGGGCCACGAGGCCTACTGGGACAGCTTCTGGGACAGCGAGCAGGTGTTCTACGGCCACGTGCTGGGCTTCAAGGGGCTGGAGCGGCGAGCCGTGGCCCTGGCGGTGAACTCCCTGGCCGAGCACTCCCGCATCCGCGAGCGGCTCTACGTCGGGCTCAGCCGGGCGCGCGACCAGCTCGTCGTCTGCGCCGACCCGCAGCTGATCCGCAGGGTCGGTGGAGCTGAGCTGGCCCGCCGCCTCGGCGTCGACGACTGAGCGGTCAGTCGTCGCTGACCACGAGGGTGACCTCGATGTTGCCGCGGGTGGCGTTGGAGTACGGGCACACCTGGTGAGCCTTCTCCGCCAGCTCGGTCGCCTGCGCGTGCTCGGTGTTGGGCAGGGTCACCTCGAGGGTGACGGCCAGGCCGAAGCCGCCCTCCTCCCGCGGACCGATGCTGACCTGCGCGCCCACGCTGGAGTCGCCGATGTCGACCTTGGCCTCGCGGGCCACCATCTGCAGCGCGGAGTGGAAGCAGGCGGCGTAGCCGGCGGCGAAGAGCTGCTCGGGGTTGGTGCCCTCCCCGGACCCGCCCATCTCCTTGGGCGCGGCAAGGTCGAAGTCGACGCGACCGTCGGAGGAGCGGGCGTGGCCGTTGCGGCCGGCTCCGGTAGCGAGGGCCTCGGCGGTGTACAGGGTCTTCATGGCTGTTCTCCTTCGGTGAATGTCGCCCCTGCGGACCGCAGGTGGGCGGTGTAGCGGACGAGCGTGTCGCGAGGCTCGCTGAGCTCCTCCTGCCTCAGGAAGCGTTGAGCTGCTCCACGACCAGCTCGGCCACCCGCGTGCTCGACGCCGGGTTCTGGCCGGTGACCACGGTGCCGTCAACCACGGTGTACGGCTCCCAGGCCGCACCCAGCTCGAACTTCGCCCCCGCCTTGCGCAGCCGGTCCTCCAGCAGCCACGGCGCCTTGTCAGCCAGCCCCGCCTGCGTCTCCTCCTGGTCGGTGAAGGCGGTCAGGTCACGACCGGTGAAGGCCCAGCTGCCGTCGGTGCGCACAGCCGGGAGGAAGGCCGCCGGTCCGTGGCACACCGAGGAGACCACCTTGCCCGCGTCGAGCAGCTCGATGAGCAGCCGGCCCAGCTGCGGGTCGACGGCAAGGTCCTCCATCGGGCCGTGCCCACCGGGGATGAACACTGCGTCGTAGTCACCAGCAGAGACCTCCTCCAGCGGCACCGGCTTGGCCAGCACGTCCGCGAGGGCGTCCAGCTCGGCGCGGAGCTTGTCCGACGCCTCCTGCCCGCCCACGGCGTCGGGGGCGAGGCTGCCCTCGTCCACGGTGGGCCGGACCCCGTTGGGGGTGGCGAAGGTCAGGTCGACACCGGCCTTGCGGAACACCGAGACCGGGCTGAGCAGCTCCTCGGCCCAGAAGCCGGTGGGGTGCTGGGTGCCGTCGGACAGGGTCCAGTGGTTGGCGCCGGTGACGACGATGAGCACGGAAGACATGTGGTTCTCCTTGCGATCGAGTGGCCGCGAGTCGGTGCTCGCTTCTCCCCAGGTGCAGCGACCACTCCCCGCCGTGCATTCCATCTGCCCCGTCGGCGCAGGTCAGGGCGCGGATGCAACGGCACCCACCCACCCCCAGGCTCACGAGGCCGGCAGCCACGTCCTGACCGCCGTCACCAGCGCGCTCACGCCGATGCTCAGGGTCGGCTCGATGGCGGGGGCGTACCGGGGCGAGTGGTTGGACGGGATGCTCGCCATGGCGGGATCGGTCAGGTCGCCGGTGGTGAACAGGGCGGGATCGGTTCCCCCCAGCAGCCAGTAGGACAGCGGGGCGTTGGCCGCGGTCGCGAGGTTTCCGACGTCCTCGCTGCCGGCCCCGGCGCCCGGGTCCATGATGTTGCCCGCGCCCAGCCACTGGGCGAACGCCTCCAGCGTCCTCGACAGCGCGGTCGGGTCGTTCACCACGATGGGGAAGCGCTCCGTCTCGGTGATCACGGGTTGCTCCGGAGCCCCCGCGGCGGCCGCCTCGGCCCTTGCGATGCGCTCCACGCTCGTGAGCATCTGCTGGCGAACCGCTTCGGTGTAGCTGCGGAGGTTCAGCCTCAGCTCGGCCTCCCCCGGAATGACGTTGGCCGCGTCGCCGGCGCGCAGCGCGCCGACGGTGAGGACTGCGACGTCGGTGCTCGGAACCTCTCGGGAGACGATGGTCTGCAGCCGCAGCACCGTGGCCGCCGCCATGACGACGGGATCGATGGAGCTCTGCGGCATGGAGCCGTGGGCGCCCTTGCCGATCATTCGCACGCTGAGCGAGTCCGAACCTGCGTAGGCCGGGCCCGGGTGCGCGGCGATCTTCCCGGCGGGCAGCGGGGCCACGTGCTGGCCCAGCACGACGTCGGGCCGGGGGAACCGCTCGAACAGCCCGTCGTCCACCATCGCCTGCGCACCGGACCCCAGCTCCTCCGCCGGCTGGAAGACCAGCACGAGCGTGCCTGCCCAGCCCGCGCCGTCGGCGGCGAGGGTCTCCGCGGCGCCCAGCAGGCAGGTGATGTGCAGGTCGTGGCCGCAGGCGTGCGCCACCGGCACGGTGTTGCCTGCCTCGTCCACGGCGGTTGCGGTGCTCGCATAGTCCAGTCCGGTCTCCTCCTTCACCGGCAGGGCGTCCATGTCCGCCCGCAGCAGGGCCACCGGCCCGCTGCCGCGCTGCAGGACCGCCACCACGCCGGTCTTGCCCACCCCGGTGGTGACGGTGAAGCCCAGCGCGGCAAGCCGATCCGCGATGATTCCGGCCGTGCGGTGCTCCTGGTAGCCGAGCTCGGGGTGGCGGTGCAGGTCCTTGTAGAGCTCGGCAAGAGACGGATCAGCGGTGGCTGGGTGCGACATCGGGGCGTCCTCTCGGCAGGCCTGCGCGGCCCACGCGCGTCGAACACCGCGAAAGACCCTCCCACCAGTCATACGCCGATCGGGCCCCGGGCGGCAGGGCCACGATCGGCCCCACCCGCACCCGACCAGGTCAGGGCAGGTGGCAGCCCGTCGCGCCGCTCACCAGCGTGGTGACCTTGGTGCCCAGGTCGAGGTAGGCCCCGTCCGGCGAGACGAACCGAACCTGGTGGTTGTCGGGCCGGTCCACCTTGACCACCACCTCGGTGAACCCGGCGTCGGCGGCGAGCCGCTGGGCCGCCTCCTGGGCGGCCGCCCACTGCTCGTGAATGGCCCGGGGGGCGAGCAGGTCGCCGACGAACACCGTGGTCGCGTCCAGGCCGCTGAAGGGGGCACCACAGCCGGCGCTGCTCTGCTCGCCGACCGGCTGCCACTCCAGCCCACCGGCAGCCTGGCTCACCGCCTGGGCGACGGCGTCGCGCAGCGAGACCACCGAGGCGGTGGCCTCCGCGGAGCTGGGCCGCGCCTGCAGCACCGAACGGGCCTCGTCGGCATTCATGGTTTCTCCCGAGGTTGTGCTGCACCCGACGAGCAGGGCAGCGGTGGCGATGACGACGGCCACGGCGCTTCGCCGGACAGCCGTCACAGGAAGGGGTTCCAGTTGACGACGTCACCAGCACCGAAGTGCTCGCCGTCCACGATGTCCGCGCGGTTGCCGGCGATCACCGCGGCCATGTTGTACTGCGCCATGGTGCCGTCCTTCACGTACTCGCTGTGCCCCTCCGAGCCCGAGCGCTCCTCCCCGTCCGGGGTGTATCCCGAGTCGGTGGACAGCGTGTTCACCCCGTCCATCTGGTTGGGGTCGTAGCCGAACGCGGCGAAGTCGGCCACGGGGTCGTTCTTGGCCTCCGCGACGAAGACGTGTCCCTCCGGCACCTTCAGGTCCTCGACGTGCGACGTGCCCAGGCCAGGGGAGCCGTAGAGCACCGCGTTGTCCACCCCGGTGCCCTGCTGCAGGGCCAGCCCGGTGGTCAGCGAGCCGTAGGAGTGGCCGAGCGCCGTGAGGTTGGGGTCGGTCGGGCGCGAGGCGTCGATGCCGTTGAGGAAGCTGCTCAGGTTGTCCGCGCCCTTCTGCGCAGCCCCGTCGTTGGTGACCATGTCGTCGTTGTCGAAGTCGTCGAGGAACCCGCCCATCGAGGGCGCCTCGTAACCCATCCAGGTGACGGTGGCGACGGTCTCGTCCGAGCGTCCGTCCAGGCGGAGCTGGCTGAGCGTCTCCTGCCGCAGCGCCGACTGGTCCTTGTCGTAGCCCTCCAGGCTGTCGCGAGTGTTGGAGTCGAGCCCCGAGGTGAACACCGACACGTGGTCGGCGGTGTCGACGTTGCCGGTGGCGATCGCCGTCTTGACCATGTCGCCAGAGCTGTCCAGCAGCAGCAGCTGCTTGTCGTCGCCCTCCAGGGTCGCCTCGATGGCATCCAGGTCCTTGAGCTTGTTGTTGACGACGTCGAGCCGCCCGTCGTCGAAGGTGAAGGCTCCGCCGAAGACGTTGTCGTCCAGGTTCTGCTGCAGCCGCTCGGCCTCCGCCTCCAGCGCCGCCCGCTCGTCGGCCAGGCGCGCCCGGTTGGCCTCGTCGCGGACCTCGGCCGGGACGCCGTCCATGTTGCCGACCACGTCTGGGTGGTTGCTCAGGTAGTCCTGCTGCTGCGCAGGGGTGAGGCTGTCCCACCAGGAGGCGTTCTCCGCGGGCGAGCCGTCCTCCGGCGGGGGCAGCGCTCTGAGGCGGCCGGAGTCGCTGCCGGTGGCGCCCGCGCCGTACAGGCTCGTCCCGTCACCGTCGTCGATCTCGTCGTGCGCCGCGGCCAGCAGCACCTTGGCCAGGTCGGCGTCCATGTCCGTGGCGGTGGCCAGCACCCGCTCGAGCCGTGTCACCAGCTCGTCGCGGATCCGCACCCGGTCGGCCTCCGCCGCCTCGGTCAGGCACATCTCGGGTGACGAGACGTCCCGGACCACGCCGTCGTCGCCGAGGCTGAAGCCGTGCTGCGAGGCGAGGGTGTCCGCCTCGCCGAGCATCTGCTGCAGCGTGGTGACGGTGGCCCCGGCCTGGTCCAGCGCCCTGGCCACGGCCGCGGCCTGGGCGGCCGTGCGGCGCAGCGCCTCGGAGATCTCGCCGTGGCGGGTCTCGGCGGCGGTGGCGCCACCCCCCTGCCACTGCGCCGGTCGAGCGGACGCGTCGAGCTCGTCCTGCAGTCCCACGAGCGTGCCGCGGTGCCCCAGCGCGGCCGTCGCCGCCGAGTCGACCCCGCCGAACGACCAGCGGCGCACGTCCCCGATGGTGAGGCTCACGGCACGGCCCGGAAGTCGCGCGCGAGGGCACCGTCCTGGCTGGAGTACGCCTCGGCCGCGGTCTTGAGCCCGGTGGCGTGGGTGTCGACCTGGCTGGCCAGGCTGTCCACCCGCGCCTTCCACGCGGTGCCCAGCGTCGCCGCTGCCGAGGCGCTCTGCGACGCCGGCAGCGCGGTCTCCACGGTGTCGGCCACCACGGGCAGCTTCACCGCGCCCACCTGCTCAGCCAGGTCCTTCGCCGCCGCTGATGCTGCGCGGATCAGGTCCGGCACGGTCGTCAACGTCATCTGGGGCCTCCCCCGAACCTCGTCCCGTCCGCAAACGCTTTCTGCGCCACACGGTCTCACGTGTCCTGGTCACCCTAACCGGCCGCCGCACCGCCTGGGGGCGTGCTGATGTTCCCAGCGCTGCCCGCGGCTCGGCCGTAGCCTTGCCGGCGGGGCGAGGGGGTGGCGATGACGGCCGAACCAGCACGGACCGCGCACTGGGACCTGGTGGTCGTGGGCGCCGGGCCCGCCGGCTCTGCCACCGCCCTCGGCGCGCTGTCGGTCGACCCGAACCTGCGGGTGCTGCTGCTGGACCGCGACGTCTTTCCCCGCGACAAGACCTGCGGTGACGGCGTGACCCCGCACGTCCTGGACGCCCTGGCCGAGGTGGGGGTGCACGGCATGCTCGACGACTGGACGCCCGTGCCCCAGCTGCGGCTGGACCTGGGCGCCGACAGCGTCTGCCGGCCACTGGCGCGCCAGACCTGGGTGGTGCCGCGTGCCGTCCTGGACGCCCGCCTGGTGGCGGCAGCCACCGCGGCCGGTGCCGAGCTGGCCCAGCACCGGGTGCGCGCGGTGCGCCCGCACCCCGACCGGGTCGTGGTGGACGAGAAGCTCTCCGCCACGGTGCTCGTCGGGGCGGACGGCGCCCAGTCCCTGGTGCGCCGCGCCAGTGGGCTGACGCCGGTGCGCCGGCGGGCCCTGGCGCTTCGTGGCTACGCCCCCACCCCGACGGCCCGTGCCGCCCAGCAGGTGATCGCCTACGGCCACGGGCCCCAGCCCGCCTACGCGTGGTCGTTCGACCGGGGCGACGGCTACGCCAACGTGGGCTACGGGGAGCTGCTGCACCCGGCGGGGGCACCGCCCTCCCGTGCGCTGCTGCTGCGGCGGCTGGCCGAGCTGCTGCCCGGCGCCACCGACGGCGTGGCCGAGGTCAAGGGCCACCTGCTGCCGCTGTCGTCGTGGCGGTGGCCGCACCCGCAGGGCCGGGTGCTGCTGGTCGGCGACGCGGCCGGGCTGGTCAACCCGATGACCGGGGAGGGCATCTACCACGCGGTGACCAGCGGCATCGTCGCCGGCCGCACCGCGGCCACCGCCATCAGGCAGGGGCTGGGCCACCTGGCGGGCGGGCGCTACCGGACGGCGCTGCGTGCCCGGCTCGGCTCGCACCAGCGGCACACCGCGGCGGTGGCCCGGCTGTCCTCCAGCGGGTTGCTGGTGCGCGCGGGCATCCGGGCCGCGGCCGCCGACCAGGTGGTGTTCGACGACCTGGTGGAGGTGGGACTGGCGTTCGGCCGGGTCAGCCCACGCACCGTGGCCCGGGTGCTCGCCGGGCCACGGCGCAGCCGCTAGCCCAGCCACTCCCCGCGGGTGGGCGGCAGGCCGCTGCGCAGCTGGGCGTCCGGACGCACCGCCAGCACCTGGTTGAGGCCGGTGCGCAGCTGCTCGAACGCCAGCGCCGACGCCGCCAGGTACAGCCGCCACACCCGCGCCCGGCCCGGACCGCCCAGCTCCACCGCCTCGTCCCACCGATCGTCCAGCCGCTGCACCCAGGCCCGGCAGGTGCGTGCGTAGTGCTCGCGCAGCGACTCCACGTCGCGCACCTCCAGCCCCGCCTGCTCCAAGGTGTCCACAGTGGTGGCCAGCGGGTGCAGCTCGCCGTCCGGGAACACGTAGCGCACCAGGAAGCTGCGCCGCGGGTCCATCACCGGGCCGGGCCGCCGGGAGATGGCGTGGTTGAGCAGCCGCCCACCCGGGGCCAGCAGCCCGTGCACCTGGTTGGCGTAGACCTGCAGCTGCTCCTGCCCGACGTGCTCGGCCATGCCGATGCTGGAGATGGCGTCGTAGGGCCCGTCGGACACCTCGCGGTAGTCCTGCAGCCGGATCTCCACCAGGTCGCTGAGCCCGGCCTCGGCCACCCGCTTGCGGGCCAGCTCGGCCTGGGCGGTGGAGATGGTGACCCCCACCGCGTGCACGCCGTGCTCGCGGGCGGCGTGCAGCACCATCCCGCCCCAGCCGCAGCCGATGTCCAGCAGCCGCATGCCCGGGCGCAGGCCCAGCTTGGTGGCGATGAGTGCGTACTTGGCCTCCTGCGCCTGGTCCAGGGTGGACTCCGGGGTCGGCCAGTAGCCGCAGGAGTAGGTCATCGTCTCGCCCAGCACCAGGCGGTAGAACTCGTTGCCGACGTCATAGTGGTGCGCGATGGCGTCAGCGTCCCGGCGCAGCGCATGCCGGCGGCCCCGCAGCCGGGACTCCTCCGGCGGCGGCGCCGGCGGCAGCCCCACCGCCCGCAGCCGCAGCGCGGTGCGCACCGCCCCGAGCCGGTCCGGCCAGCTCAGCGACAGGTCGGGGCGCTCCTCGGCGGCGAGCAGGTCCGGCAGCGACAACGCGGCGTACAGGTCACCCTCGATGTCCAGGTCACCACTGACGTAGGCGCGGCCCAGGCCCAGCTCGTCCGGGCTCCACAGGAAGCGCCGCATTGCCCGCGGCGTGCGAATCACCAGAGTTGCCGGGGAGTCGGGTGGTCCGGCCTCGGAGCCGTCCCAGGCACGCAGCCGCAGCGGGAAGTCCTCGCCCAGCAGACCGCGCAGGATCGGACGGAGCTCCTCCACCACCGGCCGGCGCTG
Organism: Rhodococcus sp. X156; assembly: GCF_004006015.1. Lineage (NCBI taxonomy): Bacteria > Bacillati > Actinomycetota > Actinomycetes > Mycobacteriales > Nocardiaceae > Rhodococcus > Rhodococcus sp. X156. The sequence goes on from NZ_CP034766.1 coordinate 3,550,851, forward strand.
GCCGGAAGCCCTCACGGGAACACCTCGTCGCCGGTCTGCGCGTCGGTGGCGGAGATGGCCTCCACCGGGCAGCTCTCCATCGCCTCCTGCACCTCCGGGGAGTCCTGGACGGGGTTGGTGGCTACCACCGTCTGCCGCTCCGGTCCCTCCAGGAACACCTCCGGGGCGCTGCCGCGGCAGTACGCCGAGCCGATGCAGGTGGCGTCAACCTCGACGTTCAACGAACGAGCCATGGATCCCTCCTCGGTAGAACATGTTCTTGACCGGCCCATCTGCGCTGGTTACCGTGGTTCTGGTCGTGTGACGCAGCGCACTTGATCGGAGGATCGTCCGATGACAGCGTCTGAGCAAGGCCACACCCCCACCAAGCGCGGTTGTCCGGTGAACGTCGACCTGATGAATCCGGACACGTTCGCTGCCGGCCAGCCCCTGGGTGAGTTCGCCACCATCCGCGAAGAGGCCCCCGTGTCCTGGTACCCGGCACCGGGCACCTCCGGGGACGGCTTCTGGCTGGTGACCACCCGGGCGGACATCGAGGAGGTGTCCCGCCAGCCCGACGTCTTCTCCTCCTACGAGCGCGGCACCATCATCAGCGCCGACACCTTCGGCCAGCCCGAGGAGCAGCTGCAGACCATGCGGCTGCTCATGCTCAACATCGATCCCCCGGAGCACAGCCACCTGCGCAACATCGTGCAGCGGGCCTTCACTCCCCGCACCATCCGCAGCCTCGAGCCGCAGCTCACCGAGTTCGCCCACCAGATCGTCGACCGAGCCCTGGCCCAGGGTGCGGGCGACTTCGTGGAGGACATCGCCTCGGAGATGCCGCTGCTGGCCCTGTGCGAGCTGATGGGCATCCCCAACGCCGACCGCGCCAAGATCTTCGAGCTGTCCAACCGCATGGTGGGCTTCGACGACCCGGAGTACCAGACCTCCCCGGCGGATGGTCAGGTCGCGTCCATGGAGATGTACGTCTACGCCGACGAGCTCGCCGCCGAGCACCGGGCGAACCCCAAGGACGACATCATCTCCCGGCTGCTGCGGGCCGAGATCGACGGCGACAACCTCACCTCCGAGCAGTTCGACGTCTTTTTCCTGCTGCTGGCGGTCGCCGGCAACGAGACCACCCGCAACGCGATCTCGCACGGGATGCAGGCGTTCTTCGACAACCCCGAGCAGTGGGAGATCTTCAAGACCGAGCGGCCGCTGGACACCGCGGCGGAGGAGATCATCCGCTGGGCCACCCCGGTGATGCACTTCCAGCGGACCGCCATGCGCGACTACGTGCTGGGCGGCCAGCAGGTGAGCAGGGGCGAGCGAGTGCTGCTGATGTACACGGCAGCCAACCGGGACGGCGCCGCCATCGCCGAGCCGGACACCTTTGACGTGCGCCGCGAGGCCAACCCGCACGTGGCCTTCGGCGGTGGCGGCCCGCACTTCTGCCTGGGCGCCAACCTGGCGCGGGCGGAGGTCCGGATCATGTTCGACGTGCTGGCCGACCGCATCCCGGACATCACCCCCACCGAGCCCCCCCGGGCGCTGCGGTCGATGTTCATCAACGGGATCAAGCGGATGCCGGTGCGCTACCCCGCCACCTGACTCAGCACCACCCGTCTGGCGCAGCACCCGCCTGATCCCCCAACCGGGTCAGCGAGGAGACACCATGCCCACCGTGACCGACCAGCCAGCAAAGACGGTCCTCGACGGCGCAACATCCCTCGCCTGCTCTGAGCTGAGGCCGCCCCGACCCAACCGCCTTTTCCTGCGGCACACGTCACAAATGGCTCAAGGGTGGCGTCGAGAGTCCGCGACCGCCGATCCGGAAATGGCGCTCCACCCTTGTCGCCGGCGCACGGAGTGCAGTGCAGGAAAATGTCCCCTCTCCGCGACTGCGGAGAGGGGACATCGTCTCGTGCTGCCGCGCGGAGCGCGGCGGCCGGTCAGGAGCCGTTGTAGCTCTCGCGGCTGCCGGACTTCGCCAGGCCACGGGCGATCATGTAGCCGATGCTCAGCCAGGTGATGTAGCGCAGCGCCTCAGCGGCACCGAACGGGTCCTGGGTGCCCTCGTCGTTGCCGCTGACCATGAGCGCAGTGATGGCGACCGCGAGAACCGCGACGACGTACACGATCAGCTCGGTGGTCTTGGTGGCCATCTTGGTCTCGGTGCTGCGGCGCGGGGTGCGGTTGTCCACCTGCGCGTGGCCGCCATCGGTGCGCACTGCGGGTCCTTGGTTGCTGCTCATGTTGCTCCTTGGGATCAGGATGGTCAGCCGCTTGAGGGCTGGACCACCGGAGTCACCGCCTAGTGGAACTGCGGCGAATTCATGTAGATCCCGACTGCTTCAGAATGCGTACTGCGTCAACCTAGTCACTAAATGTAGAAACATCAAAACTGAGTGGTGCAGACAAGGCGCCGAAATGGCCTCAGCTCAAATGGCGGGCGGAGGACCCTAGCCGGTTTTAACCCCGACCGCGCGGTGAGCTGAACACCCTGGCGCGACGGGCACCGCCGGGCCGGGTCACCGCGATAGGCTCAGGCCCGTCGAGTCCCACGAGGACCCCCTCGGCCTGCGCCCCGCCAGGACGAGCCGTCGCCGCCCCGCGGCCGATCTGTACAGGAGCTGCAACAGTGCTTGACCTCACCGCAACCTCGTCCATCGTCACCGGTGGCGCCTCCGGCCTCGGGGAGGCCAGCGCCCGCCAGCTTGCCGCCCGTGGCGCCAAGGTCGTCATCCTCGACCTGCAGGACGACAAGGGCAAGGCCGTCGCCGAGTCCATCGGCGGCGAGTACGTCCGCGCCGACGTCTCCGACCCCGACCAGGTCATCGCCGCCGTCGAGGCCGCCGAGAAGCTCGGCCCGCTGCGCAGCCTGGTGGCCGCCGCCGGTGTCGGCTGGGCCTCCCGCACCGTGGGCAAGGACGGACAGTTCTCCTCCGCCCACGACCTGGAGCTCTACACCAAGGTCCTCACCATCAACCTGATCGGCACGTTCAACTGCGTGCGCCTGGCCGCCACCGCCATGGGCCGCACCGAGCCCGTGGACGCCGACGGCTCCCGCGGTGCCATCGTCACCCTGGCCTCCGTCGCCGCGTTCGACGGCCAGATCGGCCAGGCCGCGTACTCCTCCTCCAAGGGCGGCATCGTCGGCATGACCCTGCCCGTGGCCCGCGACCTCGCCGCCATCGGCGTCCGGGTCAACTGCGTCGCCCCCGGCCTGATCGACACCCCCATCTACGGCGAGGGTGAGGGTTCCGAGGCGTTCAAGGACAAGCTCAAGCGCGACGTGCTGTTCCCCAAGCGCCTGGGCACCGCCGACGAGCTGGCCTCCATGGTGCTGGAGCTCATCACCAACACCTACGCCAACGGCGAGGTCGTCCGCGTCGACGGTGGCGCGCGCCTGCAGCCGAAGTAGTCGCTGGTTCACAGCCGCTCCACACCAGACGGGAGGCGGGACCGAGCACTCGGTCCCGCCTCCCGTCCGTTGTGTGCGTGCTACCCCGTGACGGTGAACGGGCGCGAGGTGCCGGTGAACGGCGTGATGGCACCCCACGGGTTCTTGGCGTCACCGGAGTAGGTGATGCGGTAGGTGCCCGGCGCCGCTGCGGCCGGGACGTCCCAGGTGATGGTGACCACGGAGCCGGTCAGCCCGTCGTGGGCGTAGCCGAAGCGGGTGGACCAGTCGCCGTCGTCGGCCACCCGGGTCCAGCCGTCGCCGTCCTGGCGCTCCACGGTGAGGAAGGTGCCGCCCCGCCGGAGGTTGTTGTTCGGGTTGGCCCCGGAGAACACCGTGGTGGCGCGCTCGCCTGGGGCGTAGCTGGCGGCCGGCTGGGTGAGCACCGTGCCAAAACCGACTGCGGTGGTGTCGAAGAGCACCTGGCCCGCCGGGCTGACCAGCTGGTTCGCGCCCAGGTCGGGCTTGGGGCCCCCGGTGCTCACCGGCTCCCCGGCGGCCATCGCGGTGGCCAGCCCGGACACCGTCTGCTCGAGGGCAGGCAGCTGCCAGCGGCCGAACATGGTGGAGGCGCCCTCGTAGTTCTGGGTGTCGTACTCCTCCGGCGTGGTCAGGTAGTGGGCGTAGGCGTTGGAGTAGCCCTGCACCAGCACGTTGTCCAGCGAGGTGCCCACCGCGGCGGCCACCTGCTGGCGCAGCCGCAGGCCCGCCACCACGGTGACCTCGGTGGGCATGGCCACCAGGTAGAAGTCACCGATGCGCACCAGCTGCACCGGCAGCACCGTCTGCACGGCGTTGTCCACCAGGCCCACCGGCAGCAGCAGCTCCTTGGGGCCCTGGCAGTCCCCTAGTGCCGGGTCGAGGTTGTAGAGCACCGTGCTCAGCGCCGCCGGCACCGGGTTGCCGCCGTACTGGCCCTCCTTGAACAGCGCGACCCCGCCGCCGCCGTCCTCGGTGCTGCCGGCGGCGAACGCCGCCCCCAGGATCGGGCTGCAGGTGCGGTGGGTGGCGCCGTCGCCGGTGAACTCCGGACGCACCTCCACGTTGCTGAGGTCCACGTAGACCGTGCGGGTGTCCAGGCCGCCGGACAGCGGCGCGGCCGACGCGCTCGACGCAACCTGGGCCTGGGCGGAGGCGGACTGCCGGGCACCGACGGCCTGGGAGCTGGTGAACTGCTGCTCGCCCTCAGCCTCGTGCAGGTCCAGGTTGGGCGACATGTCCCCGGAGTTGCTCTGGGCGAAGGCCGCGACGAAGGCGGGGTCGTCGCCGCCGAGGTAGTCCACCCCGGCGTGGTCGTGCTCGTACTGGTAGGCCGCGTAGCCCTTGTTGTCCGGGCTGATCAGCCTGTTCTGGGTGGACATGCTGGTGCCGTGCACCGGGAACCAGTTGATAGCGCCGTCCACCCGGCCGTCCCTGGTCACCTGCAGCGTGGTGGAGGTGGGGTCGATGCCGTCGGGGAAGTGCGCCTTGTCCTCGGCCGGGTTGCGGTCGAAGGCGACCTTGGTGCGGTTGGCGCTGGTGCCGGTCAGCTGGTCCCGGGACACGCTCAGCTGTGCCGGACGCAGGTCGTCGTGCGCCTTCACCGCGGAGTCCACGATGCCCGCGACCTGCGCCTCGAAGGTCTTGGGGCGGTATCCCAGGGTGGTGACGTTGTAGAGGCCGTGCCCGGCGGTGCCACCACCGGCGGAGTGCGTGTGGGTGACGGTGAGCAGCACGTTGTCCTCGCCGAACTCCCCGGGGAAGCGCTCACCCAGTCGGCGCAGCACCTCCTCGCGCACGCTCTGGAACATCAGCCCCGCCTCGACGGTGGAGTGCAGCAGCCGCTTGTTGCTGGCGCGGTCGACCACGATGAACGTGCGGGCCCGCAGCCGCTGGTGGATGCCCGCGGTGGTCTGCTCGAGGTCGGCGTAGCCGAGCATGCCGGCGTCGGCCGCCTCCCCGGTGACCTCGCCGATGCCGCGCCCCACCAGGTAGGGCTGGGCGTCCTCGGCGCTGGGGGTTGGGGCCGCCTGGGCCGGAGCCGCCGCCAGAGCGCCGTCCAGCACCGTCACGGCGAGCACCGCGCTCAGCAGCACCGCCCCCGGTCGACGAGCCAGCCTGCCGGTGAACCTGCGTGCCCCAGTGCCCATGCCCTGCCTCTTCCCGTCCTGCTCCGATGTGGACACAGTCTGGGCCACGCGCCCCGCAGGGGCTAGCGCTCGACCACGACACGCGCAGGTGGGAGGCGGTGAACGGTGGCGTGACTAGGCTCAGCCAATGCCCGTCGAGAGCTCTGCGACCACCCGGACCCACACTCCCGAGTCGTTGTTCCGAGTGGGCCCGCCCGACGACCTCGGCGACGTCAGCATCACCCGGATGCGCACCGGCGCCTGGATGATCGGTCCGGACGGGCAGCCGGCGGCCGGCGCCATCGGCGTGCTGGTGGACGACTCGGTGGGCCACCGCATCTTCACGCAGCGCCCGGCCGACAAGGCCTCGGTCACCTCCGAGCTGTCCATGGACATCGTGCGGATGCCCGACGTCGACCCGCGCGGCACCGACGAGCGCACCAGCTCACCGGACCTGCGGGCAGAGTCCCGCATGCTGCACGCCCACCGCGACGGCGGCGTGGCCGAGTGCCGCGTGCTCGACGACCAGGACCGGCTGATCGCCGTGGCCACCACCTGGTGCCGCTACATCCCGCTGCCCGAGGGCGTCACCATGCCCACCAAGACCGACGACTGGCCGCTCACCGAGCCCTCCGGCGACCGCGACCTGTTCGGGACGCTGGGTGCGCGGCTGCAGCCCACCGAACACGGCACCGACCTGGTCCTCGCGCCCTCGCTGGACCTGACCAACCCGCTGAGCATGACCCACGGCGGGGTGCTGCTGGGCGGCACGGAGATCGCCGCGCACCACGCCATCGCCGAGATCATGCCGGAGGGCATCACCAGCTCGGTGCGGATGAACTACCTGCGTCCGGCGCCGATGGACGCCGAGCTGACCTTCTCCGTGGAGATCGTGCACCGCGGCCGGTCCGTGAGCATTGCTCGGGTGACCACCCGCGGCACGGAGGGCAAGGCCTGCACCATCGGCACCGTCACCTCCCAGCGGCAGGGCTGATCCGGCCTCGCTACCGTGGGCCGGCCGCCGCCTGCCCGCCCTCGCCCCAAGGAGCACCCTGATGAGCCTGCCCGTCCCCACCGCCGACAGCCGCGCCGTGGTGACGGGTGCCTCCTCGGGCATCGGCACCGCGCTGGCCACCGAGCTCGCCGAGCGCGGGTACTCGCTGATCCTGGTGGCCCGGCGCACCGAGCTGCTCACCGCGCTGGCCGAGCGGCTGACCAGCAGCCACGGCGTGCAGGTGGAGGTCCGCGCGGTCGACCTCAGCGACCCGGTGGCCCGGGAGAAGCTCGCCGGCGAGCTGGCGGAGCGGGAGATCTCCGTGCTGTGCAACAACGCCGGGGTGGCCACCTTCGGCCCGGTGGCCCAGCTGGACGCCGGGTTCGAGCGCGACCTGGTGCAGCTGAACGCGGTGGCGGTGCACGACCTGACCCTGGCGGTGCTGCCCGGCATGCTCGCCCGCCGCAGCGGCGCCATCTTGGTCACCGGCTCCGCCGCCGGCAACCTGCCGGTGCCCAACAACGCCACCTACGCCGCCACCAAGGCCTTCGCCAACACCTTCACCGAGTCGCTGCGCCACGAGCTCAAGGGCACCGGCGTGCACGTGACGCTGCTGGCCCCCGGTCCGGTGCGCACCGAGACGCCCGACCCGGCTGAGGCGTCCATCGTGGACAAGGTGCTGCCCGACTCGGTGTGGGTGACCAGCGAGTCGGTGGCCAAGGAGTCGATCGACGCACTGGCTCGCAACAAGATGCGTGTGGTGCCAGGCATCGTGGGCAAGGTGATGTCGGTGGCCGGCGGCTACGCCCCCCGGGCCCTGTCCGCCCCGGTGATCGGCACGCTGTACCGCAAGCTCGGCGAGGGTGAGGGCTAGCGACCCGGCTCCTCGTCGGTGCGGGCCAGCCCAACCCGCCCCGCGTAGGCCAGCGCGCTGAGACCGAACACCACGGCCGTCGCCAGCAGCCAGCGCCGCAGGAACGGCTGCTGGGTCTGGCCGGTGGCCGCGAGGTAGGTCTGCGCCCCCTGCTCGACGATGCCGGGGAAGAACAGCAGGAACGCCAGCCCGCTGACCAGCACCGGCACCCGCACGTAGTTCACCACCGGGACCCGCAGCGGGCGGCCCGGCCAGCGCCCACGAACCGCCCGGAGCCCGGTGACCAGGGACCGGTCGGCCAGGGCGTAGAGCGGGAAGAGCAGCAGGTCGTGCAGCACCACCGCGCCGAGGAACCACACCAGGACGGACTGCCACCACGTCTCCCGGTTCCACAGCGCCTCCGGGGTGAGCACCGTGATCACGTAGCCGACCAGTGCGAAGCTGGCCAGCATCGCCAGCAGGTGCAGCGGGTGCGCGCCGTAGAAGGCCCGGAACGCCTGCACGGCCCGGCCAACAGCGGGGCGCGGCGACACCTCAGGCCGCCCGGAACTCGAGGGCCCGCACCCACTTGGTGTTGTGCACCCCCGGCAGGGCCGGCACGATCACCCGCGCGGGGTAGCCGTGGTCGGCGGACAGCTCCACCCCGTTGACCCGCAGGGCCAGCAGGGAGTCCGGGTCGAGCACCTGGTTGGCCTGCAGCGCCGCCTGGCTGAACGGACCGCTGGTCCCCAGCGACTGCACCAGCGCCGATGCCGGGTCCGCCACCCCGGCCAGCGCCGCCAGGTCCCGCAGCCGCACGCCGCTCCAGCGCTGGGTGGTCGACCAGCCCTCCACGCAGGCGATGGGCAGCACCGCCGTGTGCTGGGGCAGGGTCAGCAGCTGGGCCCGGTCCAGCGTTCGGGTGCCCGCCCCGCTCAGCTCCAGCCGCCAGGACGGTCCGGCCTGGTCCGTGCTGATGCCCGCGGCGGTGACGGTGCGGTTGACCGGGAAGTCGTTGGGGCCGTCGCCCAGGTCGCGGCCGCGGGGCAGCAGGAAGGCCAGCGGGCGCAGCGCGTCCACCGTCTGCCCCACCGACACCACCGCCACCAGCGCCGCACCCCCGCCCACCAGGCCCAGCGCCCCGCGCCGGCTGAGCGTGGCCGGGGCGGGGTCGAGGGCCACCAGCCCGTCCGGGTCGGGCGGCTCCGGGCGGGTGTCGGCGCGAGAGGTCCGCAGCACCTCGCGCAGCGACACCGAGCGCAGCGCCGTCACCAGGCGCGGCAGCTTCAGCCCCACGTGCACCACGAAACCGGCGAGGAACACCCAGGCGCCGAAGTAGTGGGCGGTGTAGAAGCTGAACCCGAACACGTAGTCGTACTGGATGTTCAGCACACCGGTGACCAGCTCGAAGAGGATGCCACCGACCAGCGCGAGCAGCGACAGCCGCTCCAGCACCTGCGCCAGGGAGCGGGCCGGCGGCCAGTCGAACAGCGTGGGCACCACCGACCACAGCTTGGCCAGCACCACCGGCACCAGCACCAGACCCAGGCCCACGTGCAGCCCCTGGTTCAGCCGGTAGAGCCACACCGGTCGGGTGGGCCACTCGAAGAACGGCAGGTGCAGCCACCCCACGTCGGCGGGGATGGCCTGGTTGAGCTGCGGACCGTAGGCGACGTAGGACAGCAGCCCGGTGACGGCGACGACCGGCAGTCCCACCAGCAGCACCAGCCCGAGCACCGACGTCAGCCACGGACCGCGCAGCGGCGAGCGCCACGCACGGGTGCGGCCCAGCCCCGGGGGCCGGTGACGTGCCAGCCCACGCCACAGGCGGGCGGGGAAGGCGAGCTCCGGATCGGTCACCCCTCCAGTGTCAGCGTGCTCGCCACCAGGGGGAAGTGCCTCAACCGCTGCCGGGCCGCGGTCGCAGCGGGGCGGTGGCGAAGGCGCTGATGCCTGGCTCGGGCTGCACCAACGCCCGGAAGCCGAGGACGCGGGCCGCCCGCTCCGGGCTGGCCACCACGTGCCGCACGTCGCCGGGGCGGTACTGGCCGGTGGTGACCGGCGCCGGCCCGCCGTGCGCACGGGAGAGCGTGGCGGCCACCTCGCCGATGGTCACCGGTGTCCCGGAGCAGACGTTGAACGGCTGGAAGCCGGCGAGCGCCGCCTCCACCGCGAGGCGGTTCGCCTGGGCCACGTCGTGCACGTGCACGAAGTCGCGTGCTTGGTGGCCGTCCTCGAACACCCGGGGCGCCTCGCCGGCCTCCAGCGCCGAGCGGAACAGTGCTGCGACCCCGGAGTAGGGAGTGTCGCGCGGCATCCGCTCGCCGTAGACGTTGTGGTAGCGCAGGGCGGTGACCGCCCCGGTGGTGGCCAGGCTCCAGGCCAGTGCGTAGTGCTCCTGGGCGAGCTTGCTGGCGGCGTAGGTGCTGCGCGGGCGCAGCGGCGCAGCCTCGTCCACCAGCGCCCAGTCCACCCGCTCGGCGCAGCGAGGACAGGCACTGTCGAAGCGGCCGTCGTCGAGGTCGGCCGTGGTGCGCGGCGACGGCTCGACCTCGCCGTGCACCGGGCAGGTGTAGCGCCCCGCGCCGTAGACCACCATGGACGAGGCCAGCACCAGCCGCACACACCCGGCCCGCGCCATCGCGGCGAGCAGCACGGCGGTGCCCAGGTCGTTGTGGTCGGCGAACATCGGTGCGTCGGCAGCATCGACCCCGGCGCCGACCATGGCCGCCTGGTGGCACACCACGTCCACCCCGTGCAGCGCCGCCGCCAGCGCCCCGGCGTCCCGCACGTCCAGGCGCCGCACCCCGTCCGGCGTGGGCGCCTGCTCGCCGTGGGCGAGCGGCAGCATCGCGTCGACCGCCACCACCTCGTGCCCGCCTGCCGCCAGCGCGTCCCAGACGTGTCCCCCGATGAAGCCGGCTGCGCCGGTCAGCAGTACCCGCATGGGCTGAGGCTAGGCAGTTCTCCGCGACCGGGCGGTTCGGCGTGGCCGGCACGGCCGAACGGCCAGGTCCCCGGTGCGGGGTCCTGGCCGTTCGGCTGGGGCGGTGCTCAGCTGGTGCAGCCGAGAGATCAACCGATCCCGGCGACATCCTTGGCGATCGAGGCCAGCTGCGTCTGGCTCGCGGAGACGACGCCACTGCGGTTCTTGTGGGCCTCCTCGTAGGCGATGATCGTCCGGACGTCGTCCGGGTCGCTCAGCTTCTTGATCGCGGCCACGGCCTTGGTGATGGTCATCGAGTCGTAGCCCTTGATCGGCAGCTCCGACGCGCTCAGCTGACCACTGCTCTTGCGGCTGTCGTGCACCGCCTCGGCAGCGTTGGAGTTGCCGTCGCGACGGGCCACCTTCTCGGCCTGGCGCATGCTGGCGTCTCGGCCGGCAGCCACCGCCTCGCGGGCAGCGTCGGTGACGTCGCCGGCCTTGTCCGCGACGTCGCTGGCGCGATCGGCCACGTCGTCAGCGAAGTCCTCGGCCTTGCTGCGGGTCTGCTTGACCGTGGCCACGGCGCGGTTGAGGCCATCGGCAGACCAGCGCGCCGGGCTGTTGACGATGCGGGTGGCCGTGCCGGCGACCGCCTGCAGCGGCGTGGGACGCAGCGCGGTCGGCCCACCCAGCGCCTCCTCGGCCAGCACCGTGCTCAGCCAGTCGATGGTGGCCTGGTGGGCCACCTCGAGGCGCTCGGCCAGGGTGCGCACGCGCGCCATGTCGGCGCTGGTGGCCAGCACCTTCAGGTAGCGGGCGCGGTCGAAGAGCTGGTGCTCCAGGGACAGGTCCTCCAGCAGGGCGCCGTCCAGCGGCTCCGCCTGCTCGACGACGGTCTTGACCATGGCCGCCAGCCGGCCGAGCAGCGGGGACACCACGTCGGGCACGCCGCCCACGTCGCGGAGCACACGCTCGATCTGCAGGGCGCGGGTACGGGAGTTCTTCTCGTTCTCTGCCAGCTCGCGGCGCACCGCATCGGTGCGCGCCTGGGCCTGCCGAGCCTGGGCGATCTGGGCCTCGGTGTTGGTCAGCTGCAGCAGCATGCGGAGCTGGGTGATGATCTTGCTGGTGTCATTGTCGGACACGTTGGTCGTTCCTCTCTTCAGCAATCCAAAGGGTGGGGACGGACGGGCTCTCGACTGAACTCCTGTTCGTACATTTGCAGTGTTGTCGCGCCTCCGCGCGACGAAGTGGCGCATCCCACGTGCCGTGGTGCTGGACAGAAACAGCGTTGACCTGCGCTGACCGGGCGAATGGGTGCGTTCAGCGTCGAAGGAGAGCCCGGTGGCGGATCCACGCGAGTCGCCCGCCCCCGACCGGCAGACCGCCTAGAGTGCCCCCGAGCGACCTGGGGGCGGAACGTCCTGCGGAGCAGTGCTTCTTCCTCGCGCTCAGGTGAGTCGCAGCAGGGAGGCGGGAGCCCGTGGGAGCACGCCAGGAGGCCGACGGCGCCCGCTCGGCCACCAGTCCGCCGACGTTCGGCGACGTGCTCCGGGTGCGGGAGTTCCGCTGGCTGTGGTTCGCCGACATCCAGTCCATGTTCGGCGACCAGCTCGCTCGCGTGGCGCTGTCGGTGCTGGTGTTCAGCGAGACCGGATCAGGAATCCTCACCGCCGGCGTCTACGCCCTCACCTACCTGCCGGCGCTGCTCGGCAGCATCCTGCTGGGCACGCTCGCCGACCGCCTGCCCGTCCGCCGCCTGCTCGTTGGCGGCGACCTGCTGCGCGCAGGCCTGCTGGCGCTGATGGCACTGCCCAGCATGCCGCTGGCAGTGGTGGCAGCCCTGCTGGTGGTGTCCGTCCTCGTGGGCACCCCGTGGCGAGCCGCCGAGACCGCACTGGTGGCGGAGGTCCTCGACGGGGAAGGGTTCGTCCTCGGTACCAGTCTTCGGATCGCCACCACCCAGGGCAGCCAGCTCCTCGGGTTCGCGGTCGGCGGCGCGGCAGTGGCCGCCGTGGGGGCGCACACCACCCTGGCGGTGAACGCCGCAACCTTCGTGGTGTCTGCCGTGCTGATCCGGTTGCACGTGCGGGCCAGGCCGGCGGCCCGGCACGGCGTGCCCACCGGGAGCCACGGCTGGGTCGACGGTCTCACCCTGGTGTTCCGGACTCGCCGGCTGCGGTCCCTGGTGGGGCTCGCGTGGCTGGCTGGCGTGTTCGTCGTTCCCGAAGGGCTGGCGGCCCCGTACGCAGACTCCCTCGGCGGCGGCGCCCGCACCGTGGGTCTGCTGCTGGCCGCGGGCCCCGCTGGCGTCCTGCTGGGATCGCTGTTGTTCGTGCGCCTGCTGCCGCACCGGCTGCGCACCGCCCTGGTGGGGCCGTTGGCCGTGGCCGCGGGCGTGCCGCTGCTGTTCTGCGGCCTCCAACCAGGCCTGGAGGTCACCCTGCTGCTGTGGGCCGTGTCCGGCCTCTGCTCGGCCTACCAGGTGCAGATCGTCGTGGAGTACGTGCTCGCGGTGCCCCGCCCGCAGCGGGGCCAGGCCATCGGCATCGCGTCGGCCGGCCTGCTCGCCGCGCAGGGTGTCGGTCTGCTGGTCGGGGGCCTGGCCGCCGAGCTGTGGAACGTCTCCGTCGCTGTTGCCGCCGCAGGCGCTCTCGGGGTCGCCCTGGCCGCCCCGCTGGCGCTGCGCCGGGCACGGTCCACCGACGTGGTAGCCGAGGTGCCCGTGGCGTCCCCACCTCGTGGCCCTGCGGTGACGGAACAGCCCGGCTGAGACGCGCTGCCCACCAAGACGCGCTGGCCACTGAGACGCGCTGGCCACTGAGACGACGGCGTGCCCCGGCGAGATCACCGGGCCCCGCCGTCGTACCTCAGTCCCACTCGAATCCGCGCACTCGCATCACCTTCCTGTCTGATCCGCACACACATCTGCTCCGCCCATCAGCCCCACTCGAATCCACGCATTGCCGGCACCCCCTTCCGCACTGCTGCACGCCTTTGCTGGACAATTCTTGTCAGCCCCACTCGAAACCACGCATCGCAGTCACCTCCTCAGCTTTCCTCGCCGAGCCACAGCTCGGACTGCACACGGGACACGCCCCCACGTCGCTCACCAGGCTGTACGGAAGAAGCCACTCTCGCCGTGGCCGTGCACCCTGGACGCGTCGGGACGCGCCAGCTCACTCGTCAGCCCCACTCGAAACCGCGCATCAAGGTCACCTCGCTCTCCAATCGGGGGCAGCACTCAGTGCACTGTCAGCCGCCATTGAACAATGGCGCATCCAGTCACCTTCCAGCCCAATTGTGCGACTTTTTTCGCCGATGTGGTGGAGGTGCTGGATTGGTCGACTCGCGCGTGTCGGTGACCTGCCAGCTCGAGCGCCACCACCGGGCCCGCGCCTCCGGAGCAGCCGAATTCCGCTGGTGGCCAAGCCCTGCTGACGCTCCTGCCCAGACGGGAACTTCACCCACCTGGCTCAGCCCTGCTGCTGTATCGTCAGCCGGGCGCAGGGGGAACTGCTCACATCCAGTGGCAGCCACGAAGGTGCGCCGGACTGGGGGCGGTCGCTCGTGATCACTCAGTCCGGCATCGGCGATTCCGCGCCCCGGTCGTTGATCACGTGGTTTCGCGAGTGGCAGCTGTGGACCCTGCCGCGCAGCGCGCGCTGGTTCATCGTCGGCGTCGAGCTGTTCACTGTCGGGTTGACCGTGTTCATCACCGTCGACAGCGAGCAGCGCTCCGGGGTGCCGTCACACTTCCTGCTGCTGGCCAGCATGGGCATTCTCTACGGCGAGGCCGCCGATCGGATCGAGCGGTTCAAGCGCTACCTCGGCAGCGACCGCATCTGGTCCAACCACAAGTCGGTCTGGGCCTTCGCCGGCGCACTGAGCCTGCCTGCCGGGTACGCAGCCATTCTGCTGATGCTGGTGTACGGCCACCATCTCCTGCTGTGCCACCGACACCGTTCTGCCCGGCCGCACCGCCTCATGTTCACCACGGCCACGATGGTCCTGGCCACCCTCGCGGCGTCGGGGGTGCTCAACCTCGCTGGCGGCAGCCTCTTCAACGGCGGACTCCTCTCTGCCGTCACCACGTTGGGTGCCCTCGCGGTCTTCCCCGTGGTCAACCTGGGCGTGCTGATGGCGGGCATGGGCCTGGCCAGCAGACCCACCCGACTGCGCACCCTGCTCCCGGACCGGGAGAGCGTGGGCTTCGAGATGATGACGCTGGGGCTGGGCCTGGTGACCGCGCTGTTCGTGCTGCACATGCCCTGGCTCACCCCGTTGGTGCTCGGCCTGCTGACTGGACTCCACCGCAGCTCGTTGGTGAAGGAGCTGCAGGTCGCAGCCAGCACCGACTCCAAGACCGGGCTGCTCAACTTCACCGCGTGGCAGGAGCGCTCTCGGGAGGGCCTCAGCCGCGCCGCCCGCGCCCGGGTGCCGGTCAGCGTCATACTCATCGACCTCGACCACTTCAAGCTGGTCAACGACAACCACGGCCACCTGGTGGGCGACCGGGTGATCCGCGAGGTCGCCGGAGTGCTGCGCGTGGAGCTGCGCGGCCACGACCTCCTGGGCCGATTCGGTGGGGAGGAGTTCGTGGTGCTCCTCGAGGGACCCACGCTGCGCCAGGCCACCGAGATCGCCGAGCGCATCCGGGCGTGCATCCCTGCGAGCAGCATCGCCGGCACCCCGGTGACCGCCTCGGTAGGGGTGGCCTTCTGCCCGCGCCCCCACGGGGTCACCGTCGAGCAGCTGCTCGAGGTGGCCGACACCTCGCTCTACGCAGCCAAGCGGGCGGGCCGCGACCGCGTCGAGATCGCCAGCCACACCCCCACCTCGCTCGCCAGCTAGCCAGCCAGCGTGCGGCGGCTACGGCAGCGTGATGGGCAGGGTGATGCCGTCGTGCACCCGTCCGCAGGGGCAGTCCCGCTCGACGGGTGCGGCCGCGATTGCCGCACGCACCAGGTCCTTGAGCCGGCCGATGTTGCGGCCGAACTCGGCGAACACGTCCACCGCCCGCACGCCGGACCCGGCGGTGATGCCGGCGTCCAAGTCGGTGACCAGCGCGATCGGGGTGTAGCAGAGGGCCAGCTCCCGAGCCAGCACCGCCTCGGGGTGCCCGGTCATGTTCACCAGGCTCCATCCCTGCGCGGCGAACCACTGGCTCTCCGCCCGGGTGGAGAAGCGCGGGCCCTCCACCACCACCATCGCCCCGCCGGGGAGCACGCCCGGCTGCAGCGCCGCTGCCTGCAGGTCGGGGCAGTACGGGTCGGCGAACTCCACGTGCACGCCGCCGTCGTCGAAGTAGGTGTGTGCGCGCCCAGACGTGCGGTCCACGAGCTGGTTGGGCACCACCACCGAGCCCGCGGGCAGCTCCGGCTGCAGGCTGCCCACCGCGCACGGGGCGAACACCTGCCGCACCCCGACGCTGCGCAGCGCCCAGAGGTTGGCCCGGTGGTTCACCTTGTGCGGCGGGTACTCGTGGTCAACGCCGTGGCGCGGCAGGAACGCGACCTGCCTGCCCGCCACCTCGCCGATGGTGATGGGTCCGCTCGGAGCCCCGTACGGGGTCTCCAGGGTGACCGTGTCGGCGTCGTCGAAGAACGAGTAAAAGCCGCTCCCGCCGATCACCGCGACCAGATCCTGCACTGACTCACACCTCCGGGTAGCGGTTGTCTCCGGTGACGGCACGCCTCGGCGGCTCGCCACCCACGCACGCACCCTGCCACGACCGGCGTCGAGCGGCTCCGCGCATCCGGACAAGCAGCGCGAATCGACGCTGGTGGAGCGACGTCGACCCGTGGCGGCGGGCGTGCGCCACAAGCGCAGCCATCATCGTTACCCTCCAGTGGTGCCAGGCGACCAAGGCGTTTCCCCGTCAGCGCAGCGCCAGCGCTGGATGCGGGTGCTGCGCTGGGTCGCCGGCACCGCCCTCGTCGTGGTGCTCGCCGTCGAGGTGGTGCTGCTGGCACCGTCGTTGCGCGACGCCTGGCAGCGCCTCGGCGACGTCAGCTGGTGGTGGGTGGCCGCGTCGATCACGGCACAGGCACTGTCCATGAGCGCGTTCGGCCGGTTGCAGCGCACCCTGCTGACCGCCGCCAAGGTCCCGGTGCGCCAGCGTGACTCCACCGCCGTGGTCTACGCCGCCAACGCGCTGAGCGTCAGCCTGCCCGGTGGGCCGCTGTTCTCCACCACCTTCACCTTCCGGCAGACCCGCAAGTGGGGGGCGAGTCGCGTGGTGGCCTCGTGGCAGCTGGCCATGAGCGGGGTCCTCGCCACCGGGACCCTTGCCCTGGTGGCCGTCACCGGCGGCCTGCTGGCGGGCAGCGCCTCCAACATCGCCGGCCTGGTCACCGCCATCGTCCTCGCCCTGGTCCTCATCCTCGGTGTCCGCCTCCTCGTCACCCGGCCCAGCCTCCTGGTCACCATGGCGCGCCCGCTGTTCCACGGCTGGAACGCCGTGCGCGGACAGCCCGCCGACAAGGGCATGGAGCGCGTCGGGGAGATCCTGTCGCAGCTGGAGGCGGTGCAGCTGCGCGTCCCCGATCTGCTTCGGGCCTCCTGGTGGGCCCTGGCCAACTGGATCGCCGACGTCGCGTGCCTGTGGGCGGCCTGCCTGGCCGCCGGGGCCAACCCCAGCGTGGGCGGGGTGCTCATCGCCTTCACCGCCGGCAAGATCGTCTCCAGCGTGCCGCTGCTCCCGGGCGGCCTGGGCATCGTCGACGGCACGCTCACCGCCACCCTCGTCGCTGCGGGACTGCCCGCTGTCACGGCGCTGCCCGCCGTGGTCGTCTACCGGCTCATCAGCTTCCCGCTGGTGGCGGCCGCAGGCTGGCTGGTCTTCGCGGTGCTCTTCCGCTCCACCAACCTCGATCCGGACGACGAGGACCCCGAGGGCGACGGCCCGCACTGACGATGGCGAACAGCGCGGCCACCAGCAGCCAGTCGGTGCCGTGGGAACAAGTCGGAGCGCCGGCCTGTTAGTATTGTTGAAAGTTCAACCACGCACCTGGAGGCACTCATGACGTCCACCCTCGCCCTGCCCGACCTGTCCGTCGGCACCTGGACCATCGACCCCACCCACTCGAGCGTCTCGTTCAGCGTGCGCCACCTCATGGTGAGCAAGGTGCGGGGCTCCTTCCACACCTTCAGCGGCACCATCGAGGTCCCCGCCGAGGGCACCCCGACCGTGAGCGCCGAGATCGCCGTCGACTCCTTCGACACCGGCAACGCCCAGCGCGACGGCCACGTCCGCTCCGCGGACTTCATGGAGGTGGACAAGTACCCGACCATCACCTTCCGCTCCACCGGGGTGCAGGGCTCCGGCTCCGAGTTCACCCTCGTCGGCGACCTCACCATCCACGGCGTGACCAAGTCGGTCGAGCTGGCCGTGGAGTTCAACGGCGTCAGCCCGGGCATGGGCAACGGCCCCGTCGCCGGCTTCGAGGCCAGCACGGAGATCAGCCGCAGCGCCTTCGGCATCGACATGGAGATGCCCCTGGAGGGTGGCGGTGTAGTGCTCGGTGACAAGGTGAAGATCACCATCGAGATCGAGGCCGGCCCGCAGGCCTGACCACTGCGGACGCCCAGCGCCGTCCGCCGCGCTCCGAAGCCGCCCGCCCCCACCGTCGTTGGGTGCGGGCGGCTTCGTGCTGCGCGGCACCGCGCGGAGCCCACCACTAGGCTCGCGCCATGTCCTTGACCCGTGGCCTCGGCCCGCTCGCACGTCCCGCCCAGGGCCGCCTCAACGGCGACATCTGGTCGGCACTGCCCGCGCACGCGCTCTACGCGCACCCCGAGCCGCGCCGGGTCACCGCCGTGCTGGACGGCACCACGGTGCTGAGCACCGACCGCGCCGTCATGCTGCACGAGACGGGCCTGCCGCCGGTCTGGTACCTGCCCGTGGACGACTTCAGCATCGGCGTGCTGGAGCGCAGCGACACCCGCACGCACTGCCCGTTCAAGGGCGACGCCAGCTACTACAACCTGCGGGTGGGTGGCCGGCTGGTCCCTGACGCCGCCTGGTTCTACGCCGACCCGCTGCCCGGTGCCGCCGCCGTGGCGGGGACGTGCTCGCTGCGGACGGACGCCGTGGACGAGTGGTACGAGGAGGACCAGCAGGTCTTCGGCCCCCCGACCGACCCCTTCCACCGGGTGGACGTACGCCCGTCCAGCCGGCACGTGGTGGTGCGCCACGGTGAGACCGTGCTGGCCGAGAGCCGGCACCCGGTGGCGCTGTTCGAGACCGGCTTCCCCGCCCGCTTCTACCTGCCCGAGGCCGACGTGCGCGCCACGCTGCGGGAGAGCGACACCTCCACCGTCTGCCCCTACAAGGGCACTGCGTCCTACTGGAGCCTCGCCGGCCCCGATGGCGACGTCGAGGACGTCTGCTGGAGCTACCCGGAGCCGCACGCCGAGGCCGCCGCGGTGGCCGGGCTGCGCTGCTTCGCCGGTGCCGGCGTCACCACCACCGTTGACGGCGTCGAGCAGTGACCTGCCGCCGGTGGTAGGGGCGCCACGATGAAGGGCACCTTCACCGAGCGGGTGGACGGTTTCCAGCGGCGGCACCGGTGGGCCGGGTACCCGCTGGCCGTGGTCTACAAGTTCTTCGACGACCAGGGCAACTACCTCGCCGCACTCATCGCCTACTACGCCTTCGTCTCGCTGTTCCCGCTGCTCTACCTGTCCTCCACGGTGCTCGGCTACGTCCTCTCCGACGACGTCCAGCTGCAGCAGCAGCTGATCGACTCCGCGGTGGGGCAGTTTCCGGTGATCGGCGACCAGCTGCAGCACCCCGACCGGATGACCGGCGGGTTCGTCCCCGTCAGCATCGGCGTGCTGGGCTCCCTCTACGGCGCCTCCGGGGTCGCCCAGGCCACCCAGCACGCGATGAACACCGCCTGGGGGGTGCCGCGCAACAACCGGCCCAACCCCTTCGCCGCCCGCGGGCGCAGCGTCCTGCTCATCGCCACCGTGGGCCTGGCCGTGCTGGGCATCACCGCGCTGTCCATCTTCGCCCGCTACGCCGACGGCTTCGGCATCCGCGGGCCCGGGGTGGGCACCTTGCTGATGCTGACCACCGTGGTGCTGAACAGCTGGATCTTCTCGCTGACCTTCCGGCTGGCCAGCACCCGCAAGCTCACGCTGCGCAACGTCCTGCCCGGGGCGGTGGCTGCCGCCGTGGCCTGGCAGCTGTTGCAGGTGTTCGGGGCCACCTTCGTCCAGCGGGTGATCGCAAGGGCCAGCGCCATCAACGGTGTCTTCGCCCTGGTGCTCGGGCTGATCGCCTTCCTCTACATCGCGGCACTGGTCGTGGTGCTGTGCGCGGAGGCCAACGTGGTGCGGGTGGACCACCTCTACCCGCGGGCACTGCTCACGCCCTTCACCGACAACGTCGACCTCACCGCCGGGGACCGCCGGGTGTACACCACGCGGGCGGAGGCCACCCGGCACAAGGGCTTCGAGGACGTGACGGTGACCTTCCAGCAGCCCCCAACGCGGTCGGAGCCGAAGACCGGGGAGAAACCGCAGCAGCGTCCGGGACCGAAGCCCTGACCAGGGCGGACCTGGGCGGACCGGCCCCGTCAGCCGCAATAGCCAAGGGACGCAAAGTAATCCCTTTGGTAACAATTTTCCCCGTTGTCACTTTGGTACCTCTAGTGTCACGTTCATGCAGATCTCGCTCCGCGCGGCGCGGCGCCGCCCCCGAGCCACCGTGGCCACGCTCCTGGCCGGCCTGATGGTGCTCGTCGCCGCCGGAGTGGCCACCGCAGCCATCAGCGGACCCGACGTGTCCAGCCACCAGCACCCCAACGGGGCGAGCGTGGACTGGGCCAAGGTGAAGAACAACGGGCGCGAGTTCGCGTTCGTGAAGTCCACCGAGGGTGTGGGCTACACCAACCCCTACTTCACCAAGGACTGGGCGGCCATCAAGGCCAACGGGATGGTGCGCGGCACCTACCACTACGCCCGCCCGGACCGGGTGCCCGGATCGGCGGCGGCGCAGGCCCGCTACATGGTCTCGGTGGCCGGCACCATGCAGGGCGCCGGCGAGCTGGCTCCGGTGCTCGACCTCGAGGACTCCGGTGGTCTCACGCCCCCCGAGCTGGTGGCCTGGGCTCGCACCTGGCTGGAGACCATCACCTCGCTGACCGGTCGGACGCCGATCATCTACACCTACCCGTACTTCTGGCGCTCGGCGATGGCCAACAGCACCGCGTTCACCAAGTACCCGCTGTGGATCGCCGACTACAACGGCGCCTCCGCCCCCAAGACCCCGTTGCCCGGCGGCTGGACGAGCTGGACGTTCTGGCAGTACACCGACCGCGGCACCATCCCCGGCGTGAGCACCGGGGTGGACATCTCCCACTTCTGCTGCGACTCCGGCACCCTGGCCTCGCTGTCCAACGGCGGCGTCGGCGGCAAGCAGTCCGTCGGAGCCCCCTCGGCCATCCTCGCCCACCACCAGGCCCTCGGCGGCACCCGCTCCTACCTGGGCGCGACGACCAGCAGCGAGTACGCGGTGCCGGGCGGGCGGGCGCAGAACTTCGCCGGCGGCGTCGTCTACTGGTCGGCATCCACCGGCGCCCGCGCGGTGCGCGGCGCGATCCTGGAGCAGTACCTGGCCCTCGGGGGCCCGTCCTCGCCGCTCGGCCTGCCCGTCACCGACGAGCTGTCCACGGCCGACGGCGCCGGTCGGTACAACAACTTCGCCAGTGGTGGGGCCCTGTACTGGTCGCCGAAGACCGGCGCGCGCGAGGTGCGCGGCGACATCGACAAGAAGTGGGGCGCACTCACGTGGGAGGCGGGCCCGCACGGCTACCCGGTGACCAACGAGCTGGGCACGCCCGACGGCAAGGGCCGCTACAACCACTTCCAGCAGGGCTCGATCTACTGGACGGCCACCACCGGGGCGCAGTCGATCCGGGGTGACATCAAGCAGAAGTGGGCCGCGCTCTCGTGGGAGGCCGGTGTGCTGGGCTACCCCACCACCGACGAGCTGGGCACCCCCGACGGGCGCGGGCGGTACAACCACCTGCAGGGCGGGTCGATCTACTGGACGCCGACCACCGGTGCGCACGAGGTGCGCGGAGCGATCAAGCAGGCGTGGTCGGCGCAGGGCTGGGAGCGTGGCGCGCTGGGCTATCCCACCAGTGGTGAGCGCGCCGTGCCCGGCGGCCGCCAGAGCGACTTCCAAGGGGGCTCGCTGTTCTGGGACGCGGCGACCGGCGTGGTCAGCACCCGCTGACCGAACGCACCCCGGACGAAGGACCGCCCCCAGCGCAGCACGCGCGGGGGGCGGTTCTCTCGTCACTGTGGTGTCTCAGCTGCGGGCGACGCGGACGTGCAGCCGAGTCGCCAGCTCGGAGCCGTCCAGCGCCGAGTCCACCTCCTCGCGCACCCGCTCCGCGGCGTCGCGCACGGTGGCCAGGTCAGCGCTGGGGTCGACCGTCGCCGTGAGCACGATGGTCGGCCGGCCCCGGTCGAGGCTGGCCCGGCCGGTCGCGGAGCGCACCCCGTGGGTGGCGCCGAGCGAGCTGGCGGCGGCGTTGGCCACCGCCCCGACGTCGGCGCGCAGGATGCCTCGGGTCCCGCTGCCGGGCAGCCGGATCTCGGTGAGGCGGGCGCGCGGCACGTGCGCCGCCAGCCACCACAGGCCTAGCAGCACGAGCACCACACCGGCGGCGCCGGCCGCCCACGGCCACCAGCCCTGCTCGGTGGCGGTGACGATCCACGAGGCCTGCAGGGCGTCCTGCGCCCAGGGCAGCTCGTCGGCCTGCCACAGGATGCCCAGCACGCCGAGCGCCACCAGCGCAGCGCCGATGACGAACGCGAAGAACCGGTCGATGCCGACCGTCACCCTGCTCACGAGGCACCCCCGTCGTGGCTGATCTTGGTACGCACCTTCACGCTCGGTCGGCGATCCAGCGCCTGCAGGCGCGTGCTGACCGCCTCGGCCACCGACTCCCGCAGCGCGTCCGCCTCCTTGCGGGCGGCCGTGATGGTCACCGTCACCCGCCGTCGGCCGGTGGTGGCGCGGGCGGTGGTGGTGCCGGCGACGTCGTCCGCGGTGGCCGCGGCGATGCGGGATACGTCCCGGGGCCGCATCCACAGGCCGCCGTCGCTGGTGATCTTCAGCTCGGTCCGCCGGCGGGGCTTGAGGGCCAGGTAGAGCCACCAGAGGCCCACCAGGATGGCCACCACGCCGACCGGAACCATCCAGGTCTGCGGGGTCAGACCGTCAACCCAGTCGCCGAGCTCGGCCACCCACGACTCACCGTCGAGCGCGTCGCTGCCGAGCACGGCCTCACGGATGCCCACCAGTCCGATGACGATGACGACGCCGGCCAGGAAGATGCCCACCGACGCTGCGCCAG
The DNA here is from genome assembly GCF_004006015.1 of Rhodococcus sp. X156. NCBI lineage: Bacteria > Bacillati > Actinomycetota > Actinomycetes > Mycobacteriales > Nocardiaceae > Rhodococcus > Rhodococcus sp. X156. The sequence goes on from NZ_CP034766.1 coordinate 3,573,560, forward strand.
GAGCGGCCACCGGGGTCCGCCCGGCCAGCCCCGGACTTGCCGCCTCGCTGCGGTGCCGCCCGGTGCGCTCCTCCTGGTCGGCGCCGGCAGCAGCTTCTGCGCCGGTGCCGCCCTGCGCGGCCGCGGCGGTCACTGGACTGTCCTCGGGGCCTCGGCGAGGTCGGTGTGCACCACGTCGTCCACCCGGACGTCGACGCGGTCCACGGTGAGGCCGGTGTACTCGCCGAGCTGGTCGGCGACCTGGTCGCGCACGGCAGCGGTCACGGCCGCCACCGACCGCGGCCACTCGGTGGCGATGTTGACCTTCACCCGCACGTGCCCGCCGCTGACGTTGCTGTCCACCTTGGGCAGTCCGCGCCCGGTCATCCAGCCCAACCCGCTGGACTGGCGGACCACGCCCTCGGTGTGCAGCGCGGCGTACTCCGCCACCCGGTTCACCGCCCGGTCGTGCACGGTCAGCGAGCCGCGCTCCCCGGGTTCGGCGGTGACGGTCGAGGAGCGGTCCGTCACCGGGTGCTCAGCCACGGTTGCGCCCGCGGAAGAGCTCACCCAGGTCGAGCTTCCCGTCGTAGTGCGCGCCGACGGCGACACCGAGGATCCCCAGCACGATGGCGATGAGGAAGCCGCTGAAGCCGCCCGCAGCCGCGGCGATTCCGAGCAGCAGTCCCGCGTACAGGCCAGTGGTGGTGACGTTCATGCTGTGCTCCAAGGTTGGGGTGAGCTCGGTCGAGCGATCTCGGTGAGCGGGTCGGCCCCGGGCACCGCCACGTCCTCGACGACCACGTCGACCGGTCCGTCGATCAGCGCGGCAGCGGCGCGGCGCACCGCCGCGGCGACCTCGTCGATGTCACGGCCGTAGACGACCGTGACGTGCACCGTGGTGGTGCCGGTGTCGGCAAGCCGGATCCCGGCCACCTTGCGCCCGGGCAGGTAGGTGGCGGCCTCACCGAACATGCCGCCGTGCAGGCCCGCCACCCCCGGCACCGCGAGCACCGCCGCAGCCAGCTGGTCGGCGCGGTCGGGCGGTGGCGGAGCGGACTCGCCGGCGGCAGCCTTGCCCGCCGGGGATCCGTCCGCCCGTGGTGCGGTCACTGCACCCGGGACGGCGTGTCCTCGCCGTTGTCGTCCTGCCCGTCGTTGAGGTACACGTCGTGGACGTCGATGTTGACCTCAGTGACCTCGAGCCCCGTCATCCGCTCGACCGCGCCGATGACGTTGCGACGGATGCCCGCGGCCAGCTCGGCGATGCCCACGCCGTAGTCGGCCACGATGTCGATGTCGATGGCGGCCTGGCGCTCGCCGACCTCCACGGCCACGCCCTGGGCGTGGTTGATGCGCGCCCCGGGGATCCGCTCGCGAAGCGCCCCCACCGCGCGGGACGCGCCGCCGCCCACCGCGTGCACCCCGGCAACCTCGCGGGTGGCGATCCCGGCGATCTTGGAGACCACGGTGTCGGCGATGGTGGTCTTGCCGGTCGAGGTCGCCAGTGGCGACGAGGACTCGCGGGAGCTGACGTCCTTGCTGGTGCTGACGCCCTGGGTTTCGGTCATCGTGCGATCTCCTTAGTCGGTGCGGCGCCAGCGTCACTGCTGAGGCACGGGCTGCTGCCCGCCTGCGCGCACGCTGACGGGCAGTCCCTGAGGTTACGGTTCACGGCCCGCCACCGCTGGGGGAAGGCGCCGGTCGCGCGCTCCGCCGCTGAGTACACGCCGGACACCTCCCCCGCATCGCGGTCTCGTCCTGCGAGTGCCCATGGGCAGCGCTACTTTCGGGACGGCCGCCAGGTTCGCACCGGCGGCTGGTTTCCACGGTGAGGCGCTGCCAGCAACCGGGCGCCCCACCCACGCGAGGACGACAGGAGAGCCGATGAGCAACGAGCTGGACGGAAAGCGGATCGCCATCCTGGCCGCCGACGGTGTCGAGCAGGTGGAGCTGGTGCAGCCGCGCGACGCCGTGGCGGCCGCCGGCGCCCAGGTCACGCTGGTCTCCCCCAGCGCAGGGAAGATCCAGGCGATGAACTCCGACATCCACCCTGCGGACAGCTTCGCGGTGGGTGCGGTCACCGCGGACGTCTCCGCCGAGGACTTCGACGGCCTGATCCTGCCCGGCGGCACGGTCAACCCCGACAAGCTGCGCATGGACGAGAACGCGGTCCGCCTGGTGCGCGACATGGCCGCGGCCGGCAAGCCCATCGGCGCCATCTGCCACGGGCCGTGGACGCTGATCGACGCCGGGGTGGCCCAGGGCCGCACGCTGACCTCCTACCCGAGCCTGCGCACCGACCTGCGCAACGCGGGCGCCACCGTGGTGGACGAGGAGGTGGTCACCGACAACGGCCTGGTCACCAGTCGCAACCCCGGTGACCTGGACGCGTTCTGCGCGAAGATCATCGAGGAGTTCGCCGAGGGCGTTCACGAGGTCCCGGCATGAGGCTGCGGGTGGACGAGCCGGCGCACGCGCTGGAGAAGCAGGCCGGCCTGGACCAGCCGGCGGGGCTCTACGCGGCCGCCATCGAGAAGGTGCTGCCCCGCGGACCGGTGCGCGACGCGCTGCACGGGGTGTGGCTGGGGCACCCGCTGCACCCAGCACTGGTGCAGCTCCCGGTCGGCGCGTTCGCCAGCGCCGTGATCCTGGACTGGCTGCCTGGCGACCGACGCGACGCCGACACCCTGCTCGCGGTGGGGCTGCTGGCCAGCGTCCCCGCCGCGGTGACCGGCGCCGCCGACTACAGCCAGGGCCAGCCCGACCAGCAGCGGGTGGGCCTGGTGCACGCCGCCGCCAACGGCGTCGCCAGCCTGCTGTACCTGGGCTCGCTGGCGCAGCGTCGTCGAGGACGTCGCACCGCGGGTCGGCTGACCGCGCTGGCGGGCTTCGCGGTGTCCGGGATCGCCGCCTCGCTGGGAGGGCACCTGAGCTTCAGCATGGCCATGGGCGCCAACCGGGCGGAGGGCGTGCCGGACGTCGTGCCCAGCGGCAGCACCGACCTGGGTCCGCTCACCGAGCTGCCCGAGGGCGAGGCGGTCCGCCGGATGATCGGCCCGGTGCCGGTGATGGTGCTGCGCCAGGACGACGCCGTGCACGTGCTGGCCGACCAGTGCTCGCACGCCGACGGGCCGCTGCACCAGGGCACCGTGAGCCGTGACGCCGCGGGCGAGCTGTGCGTGGAGTGCCCGTGGCACGGCAGCGTCTTCGCCCTCGCCGACGGTGCCGTGCGGCGCGGGCCGGCGACGGCAGACCAGCCGGTGTTCGACACCCAGGTGGTGGGCGGCCGGGTGCAGGCGACGCTGCGGTCCTGATCGGACTCCAGCCGAGCTGCGTCGTCACCCTCCGCGAATCGCCTGTGCTGCATCGGGTCCAGCCGTCCGTGCGGCCGGAGGATGCGATCGAATAGTGATCTGACATCACTTTCAGTAGTCGTATGATCGCCATTCGGAGCACTTCTCGAGCGCTGCACGGATGGAGAACGCGATGAGAGCACGGAGCGCGACCACAGCCCTGGTGCTGGCGGGCGGACTGGCGCTCAGCGCCTGCTCCTCCAGCGACGACACCTCCGCCTCCCCCGCGCCGGCGCCCAGCAGCGCCGCCGTGCCCTCGGCCGCGGCAACCAGCACCGTGGGGGCGCCCAGCAGCACCCCCTCGGCGACCACGCCCGCGCCACCACCGGTCACCACCGGCTCCACCTCCGCCACCCCGGTGAAGCCGGCCGCCTCCGGCTGCGCCCCGACCGGCGGCGGCGCACCCGCCACCTCCAGCACCCGGGAGGTGATCGACGTGGACGGGGACGGCCGTCGCGACACCGGGTGGCTCGACCGCGGCACCACCCTCGGCATCACCACCGCCTCCGGGGCCACCTTCAGCCTGCCCGTCGACCTGGCCGGTGGCGGGTCCCGCTCTGCGCTGGTGGCCGACCCCGACGGCCGCGGCAGCACCATCGCGGCCCTGGTCAGTGACGGCCGGACGGTGGAGCTGTTCGTGGTGCGCAACTGCGGGCTGTTCCCCGCCCACAACGCCCAGGGCGAGACCTACCGGTTCGACCTGGGCCTGCGTGGCAACGGCACCGGGGTGGGCTGCTCGCAGGTGCAGGGCAGCAGCGGCCGCACCCTGGTGGGGCTCAACCAGCGCCTGGACGACTCCGGGCAGTCGGTGGACGTCACCCGTACCCAGGTGTTGATCGAGGGCACCTCGGCCCGCAACGGAGCCAGCGACACAGTGGCGGCCCTGCCGGGATCCGGCGCGGCCGACACCGCCAGTGGCGTCACCTGCGGGGACCTGAGCATGGCGACCGACGGGATCCGCGAGCGCGGCTGACGCGTGGTGCCACCCGTGACCAGCACTGCTGCAGGACAACAGCTGGCGGGCTACGGTGGGACGTACTGCACGTCCGGCACATCGGGCGCGCTTCCGGCACAGCGACGTGAAGGAGACCTGTCATGGGACTTGCGGACAAGGCACAGAACAAGGCCGAGGAGCTCGGCGGCAAGGCCAAGGAGGGCGCCGGCAAGGCGACCGACGACAAGGACCTGCAGGCCGAGGGCAAGGGCGACCAGGCCAAGGGCAACCTGAAGCAGGCCGGCGAGAAGGTCAAGGACGTCTTCAAGGACTGAGCCGTCGGCGAAGTACGCAGAACGGCCCCCGTCCGTGGACGGGGGCCGTTCTGCGTCTGAGTCAGGTCAGTAGTAGTGCTTGCGGCCACCGACCGCGCGGCCCGCGGCACCGAGGGCGAAGAGCACGATGCCGACGACCAGGAGCACGGCACCGATGGTGGTGAGAACAGGCACGCTGACCAGCAGGCCGATAACCAGAAGGATGACGCCAAGGGTGATCATGACTCTCCTTTGTCAATGTCGGACAGACCCGAACGGGCCCACCCGGAGCGGTACGAACCGGATGCACCGCGGCCGCTGACCCTATTGATTGACAGATATGTCGGCAACCCTGCTGGTCACCGGGCCGCTGAACTCGACCTGCGCGCACGTTCGGCATTGTCCCAATGAGCATTGTCACGTTAAGGTGGTGACTCAGGCCACAGCAGCCGCCTCACCGGGAGCGACCATGAGCACCTCGACCACCTCCGCCGCCAGATCCGCGGCTAGCACCAGGAGCCGAGCCTGGCCGGTCACCGACCGCGGGCAGACCGCCACCCGGCTGCTCGCCTCCTCGGCCAAGAAGTCCTACGACCCTGCCGTGGACGTGGACTGGGCCGCTGAGGTGCCGGACGACCTCTACGGCCTGAGCCCGGAGTGGTCGTCGCTCTACGGGACGTCGCTGTGGGACCGGATGACCCACCAGCAACGGGTCACGCTCACCAAGCACGAGGTCGCCAGCATCAGCGGGGCCGGAATCTGGTTCGAGATGATCCTCATGCAGATGTTGGTGCGGGACATGTACGGCCGCGACGCCACCGAGCCGCACTTCCAGTTCGCCCTCACCGAGATCGCCGACGAGTGCCGCCACTCGGTGATGTTCGCCCGCGGCGCGGCCGCCTTCGGGTGCCCCTCATACCGGCCCCAGCGCCTGGTCCTCGAGCTGGGACGCGGCTTCGCCGCCACCGCCACCGGTGCCGTCGCCTACGGCGGCACGCTGTTCGTCGAGGAGCTGCTGGACGTGATGCAGCGCGACTTCATGAAGGACGAGCGGGTGCAGCCGATCAGCCGCACCATCAGCAAGATCCACGTGCTGGAGGAGGCGCGCCACATCCGCTTCGCCCGGGAGGAGATCGTCCGCCGCGTGCAGGACATCACCCCCCTGCAGCGGGCCCGGGTGCGTGCCGTGCTGGCCGCCACCGCCCTCACCGTGGTGGAGAGCCTGGTGCACCCGGACGTCTACGCGGCTGCGGGGCTGGACGTGCGGGAGGCGCGCCGGGCCGTGCGGAACAACCAGCACTACCACGCCCAGCTGCGGCACGGCGCGTCCCGGACGCTGTCCTTCCTGGACGACGTGGGGCTGGTCGGCGGCCCCTCACGGGTGCTGCTGCAGCGCGCCCACCTGGTCTAGGCGGGCATCTCGGCCAGCGCGCGCCGCAGCAGCTTCCCGGTGGGGTTGCGGGGCAGCTCGTCGAGGAACACCACGTCGCGGGGCACCTTGTAGCGAGCCAGGTTGCTCTTCACGTGGGCGCGCACCTGGTCCTCGTCCAGGCTGCTGTCCTCTGCCCGGACCACGAACGCCCGCAACCGCTGACCGAACTCCACGTCGCCCACCGCCACCACGGCGGCATCGACCACGCCGGGCAGCTGGACCAGCAGGTTCTCGATCTCCAGGGGGAAGACGTTCTCCCCGCCGGAGACGATCATGTCGTCGTCGCGGCCGTCCACGAACAGCCGGCCCTCCTCGTCGAAGTGCCCGACGTCGCCGCTGGAGAGCAGGCCGTCGATCAGCTCCTTGTGCCCGCCACCGGTGTAGCCGCCGAAGGCGAGCCCGCTGCCGGCGAAGATCCGGCCCTGGGTGTGCGGGGCAGTCACCTCGTGACCCTCCGCGTCGAACAGCTTGACCGTGCAGCCGTGCGGCGGCCTGCCCACGGTGCCCGGCGCTGCCCGCCAGTCCGCCGGCGTGGCCACGGTCGCCACGGCCACCTCGGTGGAGCCGTAGAGGTTGTGGATCACCTCGCCGAACTCCGCCGTGGCGCGCTCGCCCAGCGCCGGCGACAGCGCGGAGCCGGCGGTGAAGATGATGCGCAGGCAGGAGGTGTCGTGACGGGCCAGCACCTCCGGGCCGAGGTCGAGGATGCGCTGCAGCATGGTGGGCACCAGGACCAGCGCGGTGCAGCGGTGCCGGGCCACGGCGGCCAGGGTGGCCTCGGCATCAAAGCGCCGGCGCACCACGGTGGTGGAGCCCAGCCCCATCATGATGAGGAACTGCGACAGGCCGGTCCCGTGGAAGATCGGGGCGGCCAGAAAGGTGGCCTCGCCGCGGCGCAGCGGGATGCGCTCGAGGAAGTGCGCCGACGCCAGCGGGGAGCGCACCTGCCGGGGAGCGCCCTTGGGGGTGCCGGTGGTGCCGCTGGTCAGCAGCACCAGCCCACCGACCTGCGCGGGGCGCGGCACCGGCCCACTGTCGGTGGAGCTGATCAGCTCCTCCACCGTGGACAGCTCGGGGCGCGCCTCGTCGGTCCAGGCCAGGAAGCGCAGCACCGACTCCGGCAGCTCCGCCAGCAACCCGGCGAACTCCTGGTCGCACACGATCGCGGTGACCCCCTCGCGCTGGGCCACGTCGGCCAGCTGCGGGGCGCTGAAGCCGGTGTTCATCAGCAGCAGGCGCGCACCGATCTTGGCCGTCGCGATCATCGCCTCCACCAGCCCTGCGTGGTCGCGGCAGAGCACGGCGACCACCGATCCCGCGGTGATCCCCTGGGTGCCCCACGCACGGGCGAGGGCGTTGGTGCGCAGGTCCAGCTCGCGGTAGGTCAGCGAGCGTCGCTCGTCCACCAGCGCCACCGCGTCGGGCACCCGTGCGGCCGCCGCGACGGCGGCGCCGGCCACCGGCCCCAACCGCCGGAAGGCCACCATCGAGGCCAAGGTGTGGTCGGGCCGCGTCAGGTTCACCAGCCCGGCCCGTTGCATCACGGCGATGTTGTGCACCGGGTCGGTGACCTTGCTGAGCTCGTGCAGGACGCGCTGGGGCAGGGTGGGCATGGCTCCCTCAAGTGTGGCGTGGGTTACTCCGCCACGAACCTACCCGGAAAACAGTCCTAGCGGACGGTTAGTTTTCCGCGACCCATGAGATCCCTGCCCTTGTTGCTGCACAGCGGCTTTGGCAGCCAGTCGTGGCCTGCCGCGGGTGCGAGATCAGCGGCCCTGTGGTTCGACCACGTAGACCTTGAGGTCGTCGGGGACGCCCTTGACCCTGGTGAACCGGAAGGTCTTCTTGGGCCGGCTGCTGATCGCCTCTGCGTCCAGGCCGGCCAGCGTGGGCTCCGACACCAGGATCTCTCCGGCCGAGGCCTTCTCCACCAGCCGGGCCGCGACGTTGACGTCCACCCCCAGGTAGTCGCCCCCGATGGCCCGGGGACAGCCGGTGTGCACCCCGGCACGCAGCCGCAGCGTGAACCCGTCGGTGGCGACCTCGGCCAGCTGCTCGCGGGCCGCGACCGCCGCGTCGAAGGCGAGCTGGGCGGACGGGAACACCGCCATGACACCGTCGCCCAGCCGCTTGACCACTTGTCCACGGCGCTGCAGCATCGGCGGCTCGATGGCCGCGGAGACCGCGCGCAGCACGCGCAGCGCCTCGTCGTCGCCGGCGCGCAGCGCCCACGAGGAGAAGCCCACCAGGTCGGTGAACAGCAGCGTCACCTCGCTGCTGCCCTGGCCCTTGCCGAAGCGCTCCGCCAGCGACTGGTACAGCTGCAGCACGCCCAGGCCGGCCTCGCGGGAGGCGCGGGGACTCTCGTCGAAGAGCCGGTCAGCCACCCGCACCACGGTGGAGATGCCGCTGGTGCCGGCCACCGACAACGGGTCGCCGAGGCCAGGATCACCCGGCATGGAGTGCCGCAGGCGCCGCAGCACCTCCACGGCGCGGGGGTGGCGGTCGAGCTCCCGCACGTGCCCCACCACCCGGGTCGCGGCACTGCGAGCGCGGCCGGGTGAACGTTGCACACTCGGAACCTAGCCGATGGGGTGCCCGACGACGAGCGCCGCAGCGTTCGCGCTCGCCGAGCGGCGCGCCGGCGGTCGATATAGTCGTCCAGGTGACCGAGCACCGCATTGACGAGCTGGCCCGCCTGGGTGGCACGACAGTGCGCAACGTGCGGGTGTACCAGGACCGCGGACTGCTCCCGCCACCGCGCAAGCAGGGGCGCACCGGCTGGTACTCCGACTCCCACCTGGCTCGGTTGCGGCTGATCGGCCGGCTGCTGGACCGCGGCTACACCTTCGCCACCATCAACGAGCTGCTCACGGCTGTGGCCCAGGGGTGGCGGGTGGAGGACCTGCTGGACATCGAGCAGGAGCTGGCCGAGCCCTGGACCGACGAGCGGCCGCGACGGATGTCCGCCCTGGAGCTGCGGCGGATGTTCGGCAAGGAGGCGTCCCGCGCGGTGCTGCAGCGGGGCTGCGAGATCGGCCTGCTCACCCGGCAGGGCACTGGCTACCTGGTCAACAGCCCGCGGCTGCTCGCCGCCGGCCGGGACCTGGTCACCGCCGGTATCCCCATCGACGCGGTGCTGGACCTGGCCGAGGCGCTGCAGCACGACATGGCGCGCGTGGCGGAGCGCTTCGTCGACCTGCTGGCTGGACACGTGCTGCCCGACGACGGGCGGCCACTGGCCTCCAGCACCGAGCAGCTCAACGAGATCGCGGCCCTCATCCACCAGCTGCGCCCGCACGCCGCGCAGGCCGTGGACGCCACCTTCGGCCGTGCGATGAAGGAGGCCACCGCCGCCGCGTTCGACGCGGCCGCCTCCCGGCTCACCGAGGGCCCCGCCGCCGAGGAGCAGCGGGACGAGCGCGAGACCCCCAGCAGCGACTGAGCCCTGGGTCAGTCGGTCGAGCGCTCCGCCGCCCCGCCCAGCTGGTCGTTCATCACCTGCAGCTGGTCCACCATGCCGGCCATCCGCTCGCCGTTGAGCTGCCGCAGCTCCACCAGCACGGCCTCGAGCAGCTCGTTGGTGTGGTTCAGCGCGCCCTTCATCTCGTCGATCCCACTCTTGAGGTGGCCAAGCCCGCCCACGTCACCCAGCATCTGCGTCTCCTCCTGCTTGTCGGTGGGTCTCGAGCCGCGCGATCGAGCCGCCCGAGGTCCTCGGGCCACCCGAGGCACCCAACACCCAGTGTGACCATGCACGATGTCACCATCGTCCGCGCCACGCCGGGGATGGGTGCGGGCTCCGCACCCCCGCCCGGCGACGCGGAGCCGGTCGAGACGAGGAGAGCCCGTGTTGCGCAAGACGATGGTGATTGCCGGTGCCGCGCTGGCCGCCGGCGCCGGCCTGTGGCGGACCCAGGCCCACGCCGACGCCGAGGCGGTGCGGTCCGACCCGCAGGCCCCGCTGCTCGACGACCTCGACGTGCCCGGGGAGCAGCGCTGGGTCACCTCCACCGACGGCACCCGGCTCAACGTCGAGCTGCACGGACCGGAGGGCGCACCGGTGGTGGTCTTCGCCCACGGCTGGACCTGCTCCACCCGGTACTGGATCCCCCAGGTGCGAGCGCTCGCCGACACCTACCGGGTGGTCACCTACGACCAGCGCGGGCACGGTGCCAGCGGGAGCAGCCGTGGCCGGTTCACCCCCGAGCTGCTGGCCGCCGACCTCGAGGCCGTGCTCGAGAACGTGCTGGCGCCGGAGGAGCAGGCGGTGCTGGTGGGGCACAGCATGGGCGCGATGAGCATCGTGGCGTGGGCCGGGCAGCAGCCCGACCAGGTCTCCCGCCGCGTCCGGCGGGTGCTGCTGGCCAGCACCGCGCTGGACTCGCTGCTCACCGAGACCGCCGTGGTGCGCCTGCCCAGCCGCTTCCCCCGCCTCGCCGAGGCGATCGGCCGCGGCGCGGTGGGCATCCCCACGCCCTTCGGCCCGCCGTCGCCGCTGGCCTACCGCGCGGTCAAGTACGTCGCGCTCTCGCCCAGCGCCAGCCCGGCCCAGGTCGCCTTCTGCGAGGAGATCGTGCTCAGCAGCCGCACCCGCGACCGCGCCAAGTGGGGCTCAGCGCTGGCCCGCCTGGACCTGCGCGAGTCGCTCACCCACCTCACCGTGCCCACCACCGTGCTGGTGGGCACCGCCGACCGGCTCACCCCGCCCAGCCACGCCAAGCGGCTGGCCGAGGCGCTCAAGCGCGACGGCCACCTCGACCTGCTGGTGCAGCTGCCCGGCGTGGGGCACATGTCCAGCGTGGAGAACGTGGACGCCTTCAACGCCGAGGTGCGCCGGCTGCTGGAGGCCGAGCCCGCCGGCTGACAGAACCGGCGCCGAGGTGCCGCGGGGTCAGTCCACGCAGGGGATCCCGGAGCTGTCCGCCGGCAGCGCCTGGGGTCCGCTCGGGGTGACTGCCGGCGCCGCACCGGCTGGCGCCTCACCAGCCGGCGCCGACGGGGGCGCCAGCCGGGTCCTGGCGTCCTGCGCCAGTGCGGTGGGGACGCGGAAGCCCTTGCCCAGCACCACCTTCACCCGGCCGATCGGCAATGCCGGGTCGGGGGTGGCCGCCTGGGCACCCAGCAGCCCGGACACCACGTCGGCAGTGTCGCGCGCTCCCTCGCCGAAGGTCACCGCGGTGGCCTCGGCGGCGGTCACCTCCTGGGCGCCGGCCAGCATCCCGGCGGCCACCAGTGCCCTGGACACCGTGCTGGCCGCCCCCGAGCCGGCGGCGCTGTGCACGTCCACCGTGTACGGGCCGGCGAAGGCAGGCACTGGCGGATCCGGGTCCTGCATCCCGAAGGCGATGCGCACCTGCTTGCGCACGGCGGCGGAGTCCACGATGTTCACCGCCTGCCCGTCCACGGTGTCGAAGCGCTCCACTGGCAGGGTGGCGAACTCGACGTTGCCCCCGGTGAGGTTGGTGGCCTGCTGGACGAACGTGGGGATGTCCCACCCGGCGGAGAGCACCACGTCCTGCTTGACCACCTCGATCAGGCTCTGCAGCTGGGAGAAGTTGGTGAAGGTCCCGGCCCTGCTCAGCTTGTGGGTGACCGAGGCCAGGAAGGCCTGCTGGCGGCGGGTGCGGTCCAGGTCGCCGTTGGCCAGCCCGTGGCGCTGCCGCACGAAGGCCAGCGCCTGGGCACCGTTGAGCGTCTGGCGCCCGGCCACGAAGTCCGCCCCGGAGTAGTAGAGGTCGCGCACCGGGTTGTTCAGGCACACCTCCACCCCGTTGAGGGCGGTGGCCATGTCGTAGAACCCAGCCAGGTTCACCTCGGCGAAGTGGTCGATGGTGACACCCAGGAAGTCCTGCACGGTCTGCACGGTGGACCGCCTACCTGCCTCGCGCCCGGCGCTCTCCAGGGTGCGCCGGTCGGAGACGCCGGTGCGGGCCAGCTCGTCCTCGGCAGCGACCTTGGCGCGGCCGTAGGCCTCCTTGATCTTGACGTGGTCGCGCCCGGGGATCCCGCGCACCGGCACGTAGTCGTCGCGCGGGATGGAGAACGCCGCGACCGTGCTCCCGTCCCGGGGGATGTGCATGACGATGAGCGTGTTGGTGTTGTAGCCGCCCTCGGTGCCGTCGCCGGCGTGCAGCTGCTCGAGCACCTCCGCAGGCAGCTGCTCGCCGTTCTGGTCCTTGCGGGAGTCCAGCCCGATCAGCAGCACGTTCACCGCTCCGTCGGTGGACGGCGCCACGCCCTCGCCGCTGACCCCGCCAGCCAGCGCGTCCGAGGTGGTCATGCCCTGCGTGACGTCGCGCAGCACGTACCAGCCCACGCCGGTGCAGGCCACCACCGCCAGCGAGCAGAGCAGGGCCACCGACTGCAGCAGCAGCGACGCTGCCCGGCTGCGGCCGGCGGCCCGGAGGCGGTGACGGCCGCTCTGCTGCGGGGCCGGGCGAGCGTCCAATGGCATGCCTTCCGCACAGGGAGTAGTCCTGAGTATCTCGTGGTTCACCTGTGATTACCGTGAGTCCGGCCACTGCGCGTCCTCGCGTCCTGGTGGGCGGACACGCCCCTGTGACGCACGCACCGTGGCGTGTCGCTTTTGCCCCGGCTAGATCCGCTCTGCCCGCCCCGCATAATGAGTAGCGATGACTACTGCTCCGCTTCCCGACGCCCCCCTGCAGCCGCCCGTGGGGCCGCTCGCTGCTGCGCCCAGCGCACCGCGCCTGCCCCTGCGCACGGCGCTCGCGGTGCGCGCAGGCCGGGCCACCGCCTGGCTGTCCCGCCGCACCGGCCGCGGCGCCGGGCGCATCATCGGCGGGCGCGTCACCCTCGCCCTGGAGCCGGACGCGCTGCGCAAGCTCACGGCCGGGCGCCAGGTCGTGCTGGTCACCGGCACCAACGGCAAGACCACCACCACGGCCATGACCGCCTCGGTGCTGCGCCAGCTGGCCGACGTCGCCACCAACGACGACGGCGCGAACATGCCCGACGGGCTGGTGGCCGCACTGTGCGCGGCCCCGCGCGCGCCGTTCGCGGTGCTGGAGGTGGACGAGCCCTACGTGCCCGCCGTCATCGACGCCACCGACCCCGCCGTGCTGGTGCTGCTGAACTTCAGCCGGGACCAGCTCGACCGGGTGGGCGAGGTCAGCCACCTCGACGCCAGGCTGAGAGAGGCACTGGGCCGCCACCCCGCTTGCACCGTGGTGGCCAACGCCGACGACCCGGTGGTGGTGTCCTCCGCCGGCAGCGCCAACCCGGCGGAGTGGGTCAGCGGCGACGCGCTGTGGCTGCACGACTCCACCACCTGCCCGCGCTGCGCCCGGGTGCTCGTGCGCGACGGCCGGCACTGGGCCTGCGAGTGCGGGCTGCGCCGCCCCGAGGCCGGCTGGACGGTGACCGACACCGAGCTGCTGCGCGGGGGCGCCGTCCTGCCGCTGTCGGTGTCGCTGCCGGGCCGGTTCAACCGGTTCAACGCGGTCACCGCCATCGCCGCGGCCAACACCCTGGGCGCCGACCTGGACGCCGCCGTCGCGCTGATGGGGCAGATGGGCGCGGTCAGCGGCCGCTACAGCACCGTCACCCTGCAGGGCCGTGAGCTGCGGTTCCTGCTGTCCAAGAACCCGGCGGGCGCCACCGAGACGCTGCACATGCTCAGCGCCACCGACACCCCCGTGGTGGTGGCCATCAACGGCCGCGAGGCCGACGGCCGGGACCTCTCGTGGCTGTGGGACGTGCCGTTCGAGGAGCTCACCGGCCGCACCGTGATCGCCACCGGCGAGCGGTGCCAGGACCTGTCCGTGCGGCTGAGCTACGCCGGTGTGCAGCACGAGACCGTGCCGGTGCCGCGGCAGGCCTTGCTGCACGCACCAGAGGGGACCGTGGACGTGTTCGCGAACTACACCGCCTTCCGAGAGCTGATCGCGGAGGTGACTCCCAGTGCCTGACTCCGAGATCACCATCGCGATGCTCTACCCGAGCCTGCTGAGCACCTACGGTGACCGCGGCAACGCCCAGGTGCTGCTGCGCCGGCTGGAGTGGCGCGGCATCAGCGCCCGGGTGCTCGACGTCGACCTCGACGCCGACATCCCGGAGAGTGCCGACATCTACCTGCTCGGCGGGGGCGAGGACGGTCCCGGCCGCACCGCCGCCGCCCTGCTGGCCCAGCAGCCGGCGTTCAGCCGCGCGGTGCAGGCGGGTCGCCCGGTGCTCGCGGTGTGCGCGGGCATGCAGCTGATGGGCCACCACGTCGGCGAGCTGGAGGGCGGCTACCGCGGCCTCGGCCTGCTGGACGTCACCACCACCATCACCGCGCCCACCCGCACCATCGGCGAGATCGCGGTGCGCCCGGACGGCGACTGGTCCACCGAGCTGATCTCCGGCTTCGAGAACCACCGCGGCTCCACCGCCATCGGGCCCGACGCACGCCCGCTGGGCCGTGTGGTGCACGGCGTGGGCAACGGTGCCGGCGAGCCCGTGGAGGGCGCCTGCGCCGGCCACATCATCGCCACCTACCTGCACGGGCCGGTGCTGGCCCGCAACCCACACCTGGCCGACCGGCTGCTGGAGTGGGCGGTGGGCGCCCCGCTGGAGCCGCTGCCGATGCCGAACATCGACGAGCTCCGGCGGGAGCGCCTCGCCCGCGTCCGCTAGCTAGGCGGTCACCCTCGCCGCGACGCCCGCGTCCACCGGCACCACGATGCCGGTGAGGTGGGCACTGGCCTCCGCGGTGAGGAACAGCACCACCCGGCTGACCTCCTCGGACTCGATCGCGGGGACCGGCTGCACGTGCAACGACGCGAACACCGGCGCGACGTCGTCCCAGGTCGGGTTCTCCAGGTCACCGCGCATGAGGTGGTACATGGTGTCGTTGTGGATCATCGGGGTGGAGATGTTGCCCGGGGCCACCGCGTTCACGGTGATGCCGTTGTAGGCCAGGTCCTGAGCGGCCGACTTGGTGATGCCGATGACGCCCCACTTGGACGCGGAGTAGCCGATCATCCCGGGTCCGCCCTGGCGGCCGAGCATGGACGAGACCGTGACGATCCGGCCGTAGCCGCGCTCGATCATTCCCGGCGCCACCGCGGTGATGGTGTTGAAGACGCCGGTGAGGTTGGAGCCGATCACCTCGTCCCACTGCTCGGTGGTCAGGGTCTGCACCCCGCCCATCACCGAGACGCCGGCGTTGGCCACGGCGATGTCGATCTTGCCCAGCTCGGACTCCGCCCGGGCCACCAGCGCCTCCAGCGCGGGCCGGTCGGCGGTGTCCAGCTTCTGCGAGATGCACCGGCGCCCCAGGTCGGTCACCATCTTCTCGGTCTCGGCGAGCTCGGCCTCGGTGGCCAAGGGGTAGCGGACGGCAGGGCTGTCCTCGCAGCGGTCACAGATGACCAGGTCGGCACCGCGCTCGGCGTAGGCCAGGGCGTGGGCCCGGCCCTGCCCGCGGGCGGCTCCGGTCACGAGCGCCACGCGACCCTGAAAATCGTCCATTACGAGCTCCTCTGGTGATGACGTGTCGGCCACGTCGTCGTGACCGACAGCACTCATTGCACAGAGGTGCACCGACAGCGTCAAGCATCGCGCCCACCGCGGTGCCGGCGAGGGCTACCCATCCCGGTCACGACCCGGTAGCGTATGCATACATGCGCATGAATGCATCACCTTGCCAGTCCGGTCTCGCGGCGGGGACCGTGGCGAGCCATGGGTGAGACGCACGCAGAGCCCCGTCGCGAGGGCCGCAAGCACGAGGGGCGCAGTCACCAGGGGCACAGCCACGGGGTGGCGGCCAACGCCGACCGCCGATACCTGGCCATCGCGCTGGTGCTGCTGCTGGGCTTCATGGCCGTCGAGGTGGTGGTGGCGCTGGTGTCCGGCTCGCTGGCCCTGCTCGCCGACGCCGGCCACATGCTCACCGACGCCGGCGCGATCGCGGCGTCCATCTGGGCGCTGAACCTGGCCGCCAGGCCCGCCCGTGGGGTGTGGACGTTCGGCTTCAAGCGCGCCG
Organism: Rhodococcus sp. X156; assembly: GCF_004006015.1. NCBI lineage: Bacteria > Bacillati > Actinomycetota > Actinomycetes > Mycobacteriales > Nocardiaceae > Rhodococcus > Rhodococcus sp. X156. The sequence continues at coordinate 3,589,566 of NZ_CP034766.1, forward strand.
AGATCCTCTCCGCTGCCGTCAACGGCATCACCTTGCTGGTGGTCGGGCTGCTGGTGGCCGTGGAGTCGGTGGACCGGCTGATCCACCCACCGGAGGTGGAGGGCGGGCTGGTGCTGGTGGTGGCGATCGTCGGCGTCGTGGTGAACCTGGCCGCCACCTGGGTGCTCGGCCGCGCCAACCGCACCAGCCTCAACGTGGAGGGCGCGTTCCAGCACGTGCTGACCGACCTCTACGCGTTCCTCGCCACCGCGGTGGCCGCCGCGGTCATCATGGCCACCGGCTTCACCCGCGCCGACGCCATCGCCTCGCTGGTGGTGGTGGCCCTGATGCTGCGGGCGGCCTACAGCTTGCTGCGAGCCTCGGGGCGCATCCTGCTGGAGGCGGCACCGGAGCAGGTGGACCTGCCCGCGCTGCGCAGCCACCTGCTGGAGATCGAGCACGTCACCGACGTGCACGACCTGCACGCCTGGAGCGTCACCTCCGACCTGCCCGCGCTGAGCGCGCACGTGGTGGTGGCCGACGGCTGCTTCGACAGCGGGCACTGCCCGCAGATCCTGGACCAGCTGCAGGCCTGCCTGCGCGGGCACTTCGACGTGGAGCACTCCACCTTCCAGCTGGAGCCGGCCGGGCACGCCGACCACGAGGACGGCGCCCACCCCTGACGGCCTAGAGGTTGTTCAGGTCGACCTTGGCCACCTGGCGCGCCAGCGCCGGGGTGAGCCGCGACATGGCCAGGAACACCTTGGACTCCGCGGTGATGGTGGCGACGGGGGTGTTGCGGTAGGTCGCCTCCACGATGTGCCGCGCCGCCCGCTCCGGGGTGTAGTTGCGCCGGCCGTAGGACTGCACCGCGTGCTCGCGCCGCTTCTCCTGCGCGGCCGGGCTCAGTCCCACGTGCTCGGTGCTGCGGGAGATGTCGGTGTCGATGAAACCCGGGCAGATCGCCACCGCCCCGACCCCGTCCGGGCCCAGCTCGGCCCGCAGGCACTGGGTGAGCATGAGCACGGCGGCCTTGGTGGTGGCGTAGGCAGGGTAGGTGCGCGAGGGTGCGTAGGCCGCCGCCGACGCGATGTTCACGATGCGTCCGCCCTGCCCGCGCTGCACCATCTGCGCCCCGAACAGCCGGGACCCGTGAATGACGCCCCACAGGTTGATGTCCACGATGCGCTGCCAGTCGGCGTCGGTGGTGGCCAGGAACGGGCCGGCCATGCCGATGCCCGCGTTGTTCACCACCACGTCCGGCACCCCGTGCTCGGTGCGCACCTGCTCGGCGAAGCTGGCGAAGGCCTCGCCGTCAGCCACGTCCAGGTGGTAGGCCGCCGCACTCACCCCGTGCCGACGGGCCTGGTCCACGGTCTCGGCGGCCGCGTCGTCGTCGAGGTCGGCCACCACCACGTCGGCGCCCTGGCGGGCGAAGGTCAGCGCCGTCTCCCGGCCCATGCCGCGGCCACCGCCGGTGACCACCACCAGCTGACCGGCGAAGCGCCGGCCCTCCAGCGCTGACGCGTGCGCCACCGCCAGGTCACGAGCCTGCGTGCCGTGCTCGACGTGCTCCACCAGCTCGCTGGTGCAGCGGGCGATGACGTCGGGGCGGCTGCTGACCACCCAGTGCCCGCCGGCGATCGTGCGGGTGCGCAGGTCGGACACCCACGGTGCGGGCGCCTCGGTCTGCATCGCGGCGGTGACGTAGCTGTCGCCGCTGGGGGCGAGCACCTGCACCGGCACGTCGGTGCGCTGCTCCGTGGGCCCGCCGATGCGCGAGCCCATGTTGGCGCGGTAGAGCTGCAGCCCGTTGATCTTGTCCGCGGTGGACCGGTGCGGGCGCACGTGCCGCCCGCTCGGGCTCTGGTGCCTGCGGATGTCGAGCTCCACCATCTGGTCGAGCACACCGGCGCGGCACGCCAGCTCCGGCAGCAGCGGCAGCTGGAAGAAGCCGATGTAGGTGGAGTGCAGCACCTGGCGCGCCAGTGCCTTCAGTGCGCGCGGGCTGGGCCGCAGCTGGTCGCGCATCCAGGCGCCCACGTGGTCCAGGCTGGGGCCGGAGACGGAGGTGAAGGAGGCGATGCGCCCGGCCAGGCGCGCCCCGGTCACCGAGTGCCAGGTCTGGATGGAGCCCCAGTCGTGGGCCAGCAGGTGCACGGGCCGCTCCGGGGAGACGGCGTCCACCACGGCGGCCAGGTCGGCGGCCAGCTGCTCCATCCGGTAGGCGCTGCGGCCGCGGGGCTTGTCGGAGTCGCCGGCGCCGCGGACGTCGTAGGTGACCACCCGGTAGCGCTGGCGCAGCTCGGCGACCACCCCGTCCCACACCGAGCTGTTGTCCGGGTAGCCGTGCACGCAGACCACCGTGGGCACGTCCGGGTCGGTGCCCCGCCCCGCGGGGTCCCGCACCTCGTGCACGTGCACGGCCAGGCCGACGCCGTCGGTGGAGACCACCCGGCGAGTGCTGCGACCGGGCTTCGGTCGCTCTGCCGCGGTACCGCGGCCCGCCGTCGTCACGCTGCCGGCCCCGGCACTGCTCATGTCTCTGCTCGCATCCACCGTCGTGACCTTTCGGCAGGCCCTGCGAAGTGTCAACCGCAGCCAGCGGTGGGAATCAGTCCCAGTTGCTCCTACCGTCGGTGAGGGAGGCCCACCGACGCCGTCGCCCGGGAGCGGCGACGTCACCGAAGGGAGGCAGGCCATGGATGCCGCCGACGTGTTCGTGCTCGCCGACAACGCCCTCAACGACGTGGTGCAGCAGCTGCGGGAGGAGCACTGGACGCTCTCGTTCCCGCCGGCGCTCACCACGCGGCCGGCCGCGCCGCTGAGCCTGTGGCAGGTGATCGGGTACCACGCCTACGACGACGCCTGGGTGCCGGACATGCTGGCCGGGCGCACCATGAAGGACGTCGGCCCGGGTCGCTACGACGGGGACCTGCTCGGCGACTCCCCCCAGCGCGCCTTTGCGGCCCTGGTGGAGCGGGCCTGCGCGGCGGCGTGTGCGGTCGACGACTACGACCGGGTGGTGCACTGCAGCTTCGGCGACGTCTCCGCGCGCGAGTACTTCTGGCAGACCAGCTACTTCCGGGGCATCCGGGCGCACGACGTCGCCAGGGTCATCGACGTGGACAGCGTCCTGTCGCCCAGCCTGGTGCGGGCGCTGTGGGAGGCGCTCAGCCCCCGCGTCGCGCAGTGGCGCGCCGCCGGCGTGCTGGGGCCCGAGGTGCCGGTGCCGGCCGGTGCGCCGCTGCACGACCGGCTGCTGGGCATCACCGGACGCGAACCAGCCGGCGGCTGAGGCCGGCTCGCACGGCGTCCACCCGCTCGCGCACGGTGACCTCCCCCAGGCGGTGCACCGCCATCGCACCCAGCCCGGCCGCCACCAGGCAGGCAGTGGCGCCGAGCAGCAGCCCGGCCCGCCCGCCCAGCTCCTCGCTCACCCAGCCGGCGATGGGCCCGCCGATGGGGGTGGAGCCCAGGAACGCCACGGTCCACAGCGCCATCACCCGCCCGCGCATGTGCGGGGCGGCTTCCAGCTGCAGCGTGGAGTTGCCCTTCGACATCACCGCCACGCTGGCGGCGCCGACCAGGCCCAGGCACAGCAGCGCCGTCACCAGGTTGGGGGCCAGCGCCGTCAGCAGGATGGTCAGCCCAAACACCACGGTGCTGGTCACCAGCGTGCCCAGCCCGGTGCGCCCGCGGGCGGCCACGTACAGGCCGCCCACCACCGCACCCAGCCCCATCGCACCGGTCATGAACCCGTAGGCCTCCGGTCCGCCGTGGAACGTGGTGTCGGCCAGGATGGGCAGCACCACCTGGAACTCGTAGGCCAGGCAGCCCACCAGGGCCATCATCAGCAGCGGGATGGCCAGCGTCGGGGTGCGCCGCACGTAGGCGAAGCCCTCGCGCAGCTGACCCTTGCCCCGGGTCGCCGGCGGGGACGGCTGCAGCCGGGACACGTCCAGGGCGAGCAGCGAGAGCACCACCGCGATGAAGCTGACGGCGTTGATGAAGTAGCAGACCGCCAGTCCGCCGGTGGCGATGATGAGGCCGGCGGCCGCGGGCCCGATCGCCCGGGCGGAGTTCACCAGCACCGAGTTCAGGCTGATGGCGTTGCGCAGGTGCTCCGGGCCCACCATCTCCAGCACGAACGCCTGGCGCGCCGGGTTCTCGAAGGTGTTGTTCAGCCCGAGCAGGGCGGCCAGGACGTACACCTGCCACAGCTGCACCGTGTCGGTGTAGATGAGCAGGCCCAGGACCAGAGCGAGCACGCCCATCATCGACTGCAGGCCGATCATCAGCCGCCGCTTGTCCACCCGGTCGGCGATGACGCCGCCGTAGGGCCCCAGCAGCAGGATGGGCAGCGTCTGCAGCGCCACCACCGTGCCCAGGGCAGTGCCCGAGCCGGTGAGCTCCAGCACGAGCCACGACTGGGCGACGACCTGCATCCAGGTGCCGATGAGCGAGACGGCCTGGCCGAAGAAGTACCTGCGGTAGTTGGGGTTGGCCAGCGAGGAGAAGGTCTCCCGGCCGAGCGAGCGAGCGGCCCCGGTCATCGGGGCCCGCCCTCGACCACGCCCAGGAGGGTCTCCAGCGCTGCCGCCGAGGAGAGCAGCGTCTCGCGCTGGTCCTCGGGAAGCGCCTCCAGGCTCGCGGCCAGCAACCGGGTCCCCTCGGCCCGGATGCGCAGGAACACCTCGCGGCCGGGCTCGGTCACCTCCACGGTGGCCGCGCGGCGGTCCTGCGGGTGCACCCGGCGCTCCACCAGCCCCTGCTCGTCCAGCTTGGCCACCACCCGGGAGAGCATCGTGGGGTTGACCCCCTCGATGTCGGCGAGCTCGCCGATGCCCAGCGGACCCCGGCGGACCACCGTGCCGAGGATGGACATCTGCGAGCGGCTGAGGTCACCACCCCGGGAGCTGCGGTCCAGCCACCGGGAGGTGCGCCCCAGCGCCGAGCGCAGCCGCGCCACGTCCTCCGTGTTCACCGGTGTCATGCTCACCTCAGGTTCCCCTTACACTTACTTGCCAACAAGCATATGCCTCTCCCCTCGTGCCCGACCACCCAACCTGAGGAGGCCGCGGTGACGCAGCCAGCCACCAAGCCCAAGCGCGCGCCCATCGCCACCGAGGTGCTCTCCAGCACGCGGCTGAGCCCGCACATGGTGCGCGTGGTGCTGACCGGCCCGGGCTTGCGCGACTTCCCGGTGGGCAGCTGCACCGACCACTACGTGAAGCTGCTGTTCCCGCCCGCCGGCGCCAGCTATGGCATGCCCTTCGACGTGGAGCAGGTGCGCGAGCAGCTGCCCAAGGACCAGTGGCCGTGCACCCGGACGTTCACGGTGCGCGCCTACGACCCCGCGGCCACGACGCTGACCCTGGACTTCGTGGTGCACGGCGACACCGGGCTGGCCGGTGCGTGGGCGCTGCACGCCCAGCCGGGCGACCAGATCTCGCTGATGGGCCCCGGTGGTGGCTACACGATCGACCCGGACGCCGAGGAGCACCTGCTGGTGGGCGACGCCACCGCGCTGCCCGCCATCGCCGTGGCGCTGGAGCAGCTGCCGGCAGGTGCCCGCGCGCAGGTGGTGGTGGAGGTGGACGGCCCCGCGGACGAGCAGGAGCTGCCCAGCGCGGCCGACATGCGGGTGCGGTGGTTGCACCGTGGTGACAGCACCGATCCCGACCTGCTGCTGGCGGCCGTGCGCGAGCTCACCGTGTCCCCCGGTGCACAGGCCTTCGTGCACGGCGAGGCAGCCGCCGTCCGCTCGGTGCGGCGCTACCTGCGCACCGAGGTGGGCATCCCGGTGGCGGCGCTGTCGGCGTCGGGCTACTGGAAGCGCGGCCGCACCGACGAGGTGTGGCGGGCGGAGAAGAAGGAGTGGAACCGCTTGGCGGAGCTGGACGACCAGGGGCGCTAGACCGGGGTCATGGCCGCGACCAGCCAGCGGCCGTCGACCTTCTCCATGGTCAGCACCAGCCGGCTGCCCGACATCGACGGGTCCGGCGCGTCCTGGGTGGTGGTGGACTGGTTGAGGTAGACCAGCGCGTCCACCTTGTCCGGGCTCGCGGTGGAGGCTGCCGCTCCCACCACGGTGGCGCGGGTGGTCACGGCCTTCTGCTTGGCCGCCGGAACGACCGTGGCGGTGGTGACCTTGGTGTAGTCGTCGCGGAACGAGCCCGTGGTGCGCTCCGCGGCGTTGCGCAGCTCGTCGTCCACGGTGGTGTGGTCGTAGGACAGCAGCGCGACGGCGCTGTCCGAGGCAGCCTGCACGGCCTCCGTGCGCGCCTGCTCCAGCGCCGTGGTCTTCAGCTGCGGGTGCAGCGGCCAGCCGGTGGTGCGCTGGGTCAGGAGCACTCCGACCACCACCGCCAGGGCCACGACCACCAGGGCACCGGCGCCGAGCAGCGCCCGGCGCTGCACGCCGTCGGCCAGCGGCGAGGCGGTGGTGGCCCCCCTCGTGGCGGCCGGCTTCGCCGTCGCGGACCCAGTCTTGGCTCCGGCGGTCGCGGCCGTCTCGGTCTCGGCCTCAGCCGACCCGGTCTTGGCAGCCTCGGCCGACTCGATCTTGGCCGTCTCGGTCTTGGCCGTCTCGGTCCCGGCAGACGCGGTCTCCGACGTCTCGGCCGGCTCCCCGTCCTCGGTGTTGGGCAGCTGCTCGTCGCGGCCCCTGCGCATCAGCTTCACGGTACGAAGTCCACCTTCGAGACCGTCATGCGGCCTCCATCGTCGACCACGGTCACTCGTAGTCGGTAGCTGCGGTCCTCCGGCTGCGGGGACGAGGAGTTGGAGACCTTGGCGCTGGAGGCGACCAGCACCACCCCGGTGTTGTCGTCGAGCCGCTCCAGGGCGGAGGCCTCGATGGTGCCGGCGGAGTCGACTTGCGCCTGCTGCACCACCTGGATGTAGGAGTCCTTGCCGGCGCCGAACTCCTCGGCGAAGGTCCCGCTGGACCCGTCAAGCAGGTTCTGCACGTCCTCGGCCGCGGTCTGGTGCCGGATGTTCGTCAGGTTGAGCACGCCCTGCCGCGCGGTCTGCACGAACGCCTCGCGCCGGGCGTCGTCCTCGGCGGAGGTGGTGGCACGCAACAGCAGCACCGTGGCCGCGGCCAGCGCGAGCACCAGCAGCAGCGCACCGCCCGCCCCCACCAGGGTGCGCACCCGGGGTCGCGACGGGGGCAGGTCGGGCCCTGCGCCGGCCGGGGCAGCCGTGGCCGAGTCAGCCGGGGTGGAGGCAGCCGGGGTGGAGTCAGCGGTGGTGGCGGTGCTCGCCTTGACCAGCGACGGACGCTCGATCTTCGCGGTCTCCTCGACGGGAGCCGGTGCCGGTGCTGGTGCTGCGGTCGGCGCCGGAGATGCAGTCGGTGCGGCCGTGGACTGCGGCTCCTCCGCCGTCTCGGTCTGCTGCGGGGCGGTGGAGCCGACTTCACCGGCCGCCGGGCCCTGGGCCCTGGTGGCTCTCCTGCGTGAACGTTGCTGCACTACCAGCTCACTTCGTGTCACTACTGCTCTGATCCCGTCGGTGCTGTCAACAGCTGCTGCCAGGTCATGCCGGGTCGGTAGGTGCTGCCCATGGCGAGGTCGGCCTGGGCGTAGGTCTTGCCGTCCGATCCAACATACTTGCCGGTAACGGGGTCGTAAGGTGCCGTGGCCGTGACGGATTGAGGCGTGGGCTGCACCTCCGGCGCCGCTGCCGACTGGGCCGTCACCGGCTGCGACGGCGTCGTCACGCCGGGGTTGGTTCCGACGGGGACGTAACCCTCCGGGTCGCGGCACAGCTCGGGCGTCGGCGCCCGCTTGCCGGGCACCTCGGCGCAGGGCAGGTTGCGCACGCCGCGCACAGCCACCCCGTTGGCCGCGTCCTGCGGGATCTTGCAGTACAACCCGTCCGGGGTGAAGGGCACGTCCACCTCGGTGGCCAGCCGCCGCTCCGAGGCGGGCAGGTAGCCGGTGGTGCACGGCGGTGGCGTGTTGAGGGCGTAGACGAAGTCCAGGTTGGCTCGGCCGGTGCCGGCCGAGGGGAGCACCACCGACACCAGCGCGGCGGCCAGCGGTGGGTAGATCACCAGCACCTGTTCCAGCGCAGCGTTGTAGGTGACCGCCACCTGCCCGACGCTGGTCAGGTTGGCCAGCAGGATCGGCAGCGTGGGCTGCAGGTCCTGGAACAGCGCGGTCGCCTCGCGGGAGAAGGGCTGGCCCTTCACCAGCAGCGCACGCACGTCGGAGTCGCTGCTGCGGACCTGGTCGGTGAACGTGGCCAGGTTGCTGGTCCACGCCCGGATGGCGTCACTGGTGACCACCTGGGTGTCCAGCAGCGGGCCGAGCTCCTCGAGCAGCGTCCGGGTGGGCCCGATGTTGTTCTGCGCCTCCTGCAGGAACAGCCGGGTGCTGTCCAGCAGGCGCTGCAGGTCGGGGCCGGAGCCGCTGAAGGCGTTGAAGGACTCGTCCACCACCTTGCGGAAGTTGCCGGGCGGGATGCTCGCCACCAGCGCGTTGGCCTGGTCGAGCAGCGGCCCCACCTCCGAGGGCACGGTGGCCCGGCCGAGGGGCACCACGTCGCCGTCCTGCAGGAACGGCCCGCTGGCGGTGCGCGGCATCAGGTCCACGTACTGCTCACCGATGGCCGAGACGCTCTTCACGGCCACGTCGAGGTCGCTGGGCACCTCGGCGCCGGAGTCGACGGACAGCTCCGCCTCCACCCCGGTGTCGGTGAGCCGCACGGCCGAGACCTTGCCGATGGTGTTGCCGCGGTAGGTGACGTTCGCGAACGGGTAGAGACCACCGGCGGCGGGCAGCTGCACCGTCACGGTGTGCCGGCCGACACCGACCAGCGCGGGCAGCTGGATGTAGTACAGCCCCATCACCGTCACGCCGACGACGGTGAGCACCGCGAAGATGGCGAGCTGCATGCGGACGAAGCGGGAGAGGATCACTGGCCGGTCCCCGTTCCTGCTGGCTGGCCGGGCAGCGCCTGGCTGGGTGGTTGCTGCTGCGGCGGGGTGTTCAGCGGCGCCTGCAGCGGGTCGGCCGCGGTGGTGCCCTGCCCGGCGTTCTGCTGGAGCACGTTCTGCAGCTGGGTGAGCACCCCGTAGAACGGCGTTCCCTTGAGCAGGGCGCTGTCGGTGCGGGCCAGCGTCAGGTCGATGGTGATGCCCAGGTTGGCGTAGTCGCCGTGGAAGGCGTTCTTGAAGGAGTTCATCGGGAACGGGAACGTGCCGAGCACGCTGAGGCTCTCCGGGAGGTCCTTGCCCGCGTCGGCGAGCGCGGCGAGGCTGGGTGAGAGGTACTGCAGGTTGGCGATGAGGTCGTCCTTGGAGCTGGTGACCACCCGGGTGGCGGCGTACCCGAGGTTGCCCAGGGACGCGAGCGTGGTGGTGAGGTCGGCGCGCTGCTGGTTGAGCACGGCCAGCGCCGGCGGGATGGAGTCCAGCGCCCCGCCGAGCACCTGGTTCTGCTGGGCCACCTGGCCGGCGAGCCGGTTGAGGCCCTCCATCGCCCGGATGATGTCCTGCTTCTGGGTGTCCAGCCCGGTCAGCAGGGTGTTCAGCTGGGTGAACAGGCTGCGCACCGAGTCCTCGCGGCCCTTGAGCGCGTTGTTCAGCTCGGAGGCGATCTCCTGGATCTGCGACAGCCCGCCGCCGTTGAGCACCACCGACAGCGACGACAGCGTCTGCTCCGTCGTCGGGTAGGCACCGGCCTGGCTGAGCGGGATGGTGGCCCCGGGCTGCAGCTGGCCGACCGGCGCCTCGGAGACCGGCGGGTTCAGCTCGACGTGGTTGGAACCCAGCAGCGACGTCTGGCCGATCATCGCGGTGGCGTTGGCGGGCAGCTGGACGTCCTCGTTCAGCGACAGCGTGACCTTGGCGTGCCAGCCGACCAGCTCGATGCCGCTGACCTTGCCGACGATGACGTCGTCCACCCGCACCGGGGAGTTCTGGTCGATGGTGGTGACGTTGGGCATCTCCACCTGCACCGTCCACGCTCCGCCCCCGGAGCCCTCCGTGCCCGGCAGCGGCAGCGAGTTCAGTCCCTTGAACTCACACCCGCCGAGCACCACCGACGAGACCAGCACCGCCGCGCCGATCCCGGCCGCACGTCGTGACCTGCTCATCAACGTCCTCCCTCCGGCATCAGCAGACCCGTCAGGCCGGGGACCTTGGGCTCGGCGACGGTCGGCCACTTGACCCCGGTGTAGCCGGGGGCGCCGGGCTTGTCGGCCGCGGGCAGCGTGCCGGTGGCGACGTCCAGCCCGGGCTCGCTGAGCTGGAGGTCGGTCGGCTCGGCCCGGTAGCCGTTGACCGGGTTGAGGCCCAGCGCCGGGTAGTTGAAGTTCAGCGTGTTCAGGTACGGCGCGAGGTACTGCACGCACAGCTTCGCGCTCTGGTCCGCGGCGGCGGTGGCGAGCCCAGCGATGCCACCGCAGATGAAGTTCACCGGGTTCTGGAAGTTGGAGATGGCCAGGTTGCCGACCAGGGAGTTGTGCCCGGGCTGGTAGATGTTGAAGAAGTTGGCCAGCGAGTTGGGTCCGGAGTGCAGGATCCGCTCCACCTCCGGGCGCTTGTCGGCCAGCACCTGGGTGACGTCGGCGAGGCTGCTCACCGCCTCGGACAGCCCGGTCCGGTTGCTCCGCACGAAGCGCTCCACGTCGCCGACCGCGATGTTCAGGTCGGCCAGCGCCCCACCCAGTGCGGTGGTGTTCTTGGCCAGCACGTCCGAGACGCTGGCCAGGCGGCCGCCGAACTCCACGATCTGCCGGTCGCTGGCCGCCAGCGCACTGACGAAGACCTGCAGGTTGCGCACGATCGAGAAGAGGTCGTCCCGGCCGTCGGAGAGCGTCTTCATGGCCAGCGAGAGCTGGTTCAGCGTCTGCCGCAGCGACTGCCCGTTGCCGTCCAGCGCGGCGGCGGCGGAGTTCACGGTCTCCCCGAGCGCCCCGGTGGTGCTGGACTCGTTGGGGCCCAGCGCGGTGGCCAGGGTTCCCAGCTGGTCCTTGATCTCGTCCCACTCCACCGGCACTGCGGTGCGGTCCTCGTTGAGCACCGCGTTGTCGGCCATCACCGGCCCACCGTCGTAGACCGGGGCCAGCTGGACGAAGCGGGAGGAGACCAGGCTCTGGGCGACGATGAGGGCCTTGGCGTCCGCCGGCACCGGCTGGTCGGCATCCACCGACATCGTCACCTTGGCGCGGTCGCCCTCCGGCTCGATGGAGTCGATGGTGCCCACCTTCACGCCGAGCACGCGGACGTCGTCGCCCTCGTAGATGCTCGTGGTGGAGGTGAAGTAGGCGACGACGGTGTGCTGCTTGGTGCCCGGCAGCAGCACGTAGGTGGCGGCGGCGAGCACCGCGACGACCAGCGCGATGATCGCGCCGCGGACCACCATCGACCTGGTGCTCATCGGCCACCTCCCGGTGCGGGGGCAGCAGGGGCAGCCGGTGCCGGTGGCTGGCCGGCCTGCGCCTGGTTGAGGTAGGGCTGCAGCGCAGCGTCCACCAGGGGCTTGACGTTGTCGCCGGGGATCAGGTTCTGCACGTAGGCGTTGAAGAACGGCCCGCTGGAGACGGCCTCACCCAGGGTGATCTGGTACTTCGACAGCCCCTCGAGGCCAGCGTTGAGGTTGTCCCGGTTCTTCTGCAGCACGTCCAGCACCGAGTTCAGCCGGGTGAGGGTGGGGCCGAGCTGGGCCTCGTTGTCAGCCACCAGCCCACGCAGCTGGTTGGCGACGGCCTGCACGTTGGTGAACAGCTCGCCGATCACCCGCCTGCGGTTGTCCAGCTCACCCAGCAGGGTGTTCCCGTCCAGCACCAGGGTGTTCAGCTGGGTGCTGCGCTGGGAGAGCACCGTGGTCACGCTCTCCGCGTTGCGGAGCAGGTCCTGCAGCAGGGCGTCGCGCGAGCTGATGCTGGCGGAGAGGTTGGTCAGCCCGGTGAGCGCGTTCCGCAGGTCTGGTGGGGTGTTCTGCAGGGTGGCCGCCAGCGTCTTCATCGACTCGCTCAGCTGGTTGGTGTCCAGGGCGTCCACCGTGTCGGTGAGGTCGCCCAGCGCACCGGTCAGGGAGTACGGGGAGGTGTTGCGGCCCTGGGGGATGGGAGTGTCGGTCGGCAGCTCCCCCGGCCCGGCGGGCCGGACCCCCAGCGCCTTGCGGCCCAGGATGGTGCTGGTCTCGATGTCCACGCCGGTGTCCTGCCCCAGGGTGATGCTGTCGCCGACGGTGAAGGTCACCAGCACCTGCGGCCCGCTCAGCTTGACGCTCTCGACCTTGCCGACGTTCACGCCGGCCACGCGGACGTCGTCGCCCGGGTTGATGCCGGCAGCCTCGGGGAACAGGGCCTGGTACTCCGTGCCGCTGGCGAAGATCGGCAGCTTGTCGTAGTTCAGCGCCGTCATCACCAGCCCCGCGGTCACCACGATGCCGACCGCCCCGATCGGCACCGGGTTCATCTCGCGAAAGCGCCTCACGCCGCGCACCTGCCCGTCTTCTGGTCGTTCAGCGTGACCGTGGTGGGCTTGCCGTCCGGGCCGGTCAGCTTCAGCACGATCTGGCACAGGTAGAACTGGAAGAAGCTGCCGTAGACGCCGGTGCGCACCAGGGCCGCGTAGGTCTCGGGCAGCCGCGACACCACGCTGTCGATCTCGCCCTTGCCCTCGTCCAGCACGGTGGCCAGCCGGTTGCCCTGGTTGATCGCGCCCTGCAGCGGCTCGCGGCCGTCCAGCAGCAGCGAGGTCAGCTGGTTCGTCCCGGTGTTGACGCTGTTCAGGGCGTCACCGATCACCGCCCGGTCCCCGGAGAGCCCGCTGACCAGCTGCTGGAGCTGGGTGACCGTGGTGTCGAACTGGGTGCTGCGGGTGGCGACGGTGTCGAGCACGGTGTTGAGGTTGGTGACCACCTGACCGATGAGCTGGTCCCGGTTGGCGAGGGTGTTGGTCAGCGAGCCGGTGCGGGCCAGCACCGACTGCACGGTGCCGCCCTGGCCCTGCAGCACCATGATGATCTCCGAGGACAGCTGGTTGACCTGGGCCGGGTCGAGGGCGCGGAACAGCGGCTTGAACCCGTTGAGCAGCTCGTCGAGGTCGAGGGCGGGCGTGGTCTGGGAGGCGGGGATCGAGTCACCGTCCTCCAGCGGCAGCGGGTTGCCCGAGCCCTCCAGCAGCTCCAGGTACCGGTCGCCGGTGAGGTTCTCGTAGCGGACCACTGCCTTGGTGCTGGCGGCGAGGCGGTACTTGGTGTCCACCTCGAAGTCCACCTGCGCCGTGTTGTCCGCGGTGACCTTCACCCCGTTGACGGTGCCCACCGGCACGCCCGCGATGCGCACCCGCTCGCCGGTCTTGATGCCGGAGGCGTTGGTGAACAACGCCTGGTAGGAGGTGGTCGGCGTGAACCGGATCTGGCCGAAGATGACCACCAGCCCGGCCAGGATCAGCACCATCACGGTGGTGAAGACACCCAGCTTGACCAGGGTGGAACGGGCCGAGGTCATGAGCCTCCTCCGGCTTGCTCGCCCTGCAGGTAGTCGATGATGTCGGGCACCCGCGGGGTCTGGACGTTGGTGCCCGGCTTGTTGGGGTTGCTGCCGGTGTTGGTGACCAGGTACTTCCCCGGCAGCTGGTCCAGGGTCAGGTTCGGCAGGCCGTTGCACCGCGGGCCGCCGGAGGCGCCGATCACGGGCAGGCTCTGCGGGTACTGGTAGATGTCGCCGCCGGCGATGAACGAGGTGTCCACGCCGATCCAGGGGTTGATGCCGCCGGCGATCTCCTCACCGAGCCCGCGGGCGGTGTTCAGACCCTTGAAGAAGCAGGTGAACTCCGGGGAGTACTCGTAGAGCAGCGCGGTGGTCGGGCGCAGCAGGCTGACCACGTCGGCCAGCCCTGCCTGGTTGGTGTTGAGCACCTGGGTGCCCACCGTGCCCAGCCCGGTGAGCCCCAGCAGCAGCTGGTCGAGGTTGCCCTGCTGGTCCACCACGGTGTTGCTGGTGGTGGTGAGGTTCTCCAGCGTGCGCAGCAGCCCGTTGGCCGAGTCGGCGTAGACGTCGGCCACGATGGCCCCCTTCTGCAGGTCGTTCTGCAGGGCCGGGATGCTGGGGTTGAGCTGGGTGAGGACGTTGTTGGCCTGGTCCAGCGTCTCGCCGAGCTGGGTGCCCCGGCCGCGCAGAGCCTCGGCGATCGCGCCCAGGGTGGCGTTGAGCTTCTGCGGCTGGGTGGCCTCCAGGAGCCGGTTGAGGTTCTGGAAGACGGTGTTGAACTCCACCGTCACGTTCTGCGAGGCGATCCGGGCACCCGCGGCGATGGGCGTGGCGGAGGGCTGCTCGGGTGGCAGGAAGTTGACGAACTTGGCACCGAAGACCGTGGTGGACTTGATGTCCACCCCGGAGTTGGCGGGGATGAGCCGCAGCATGTCCGGCTGCAGCGCGAGGGTGATCTCGGCGTCGTCACCGCTGACGCGCACCTCCGACACCCGGCCCACCTCGACGCCACGCACCTTCACCTTGGCGCCGGGATCCATCACCAGGCCGGTGCGGGCGGTGGAGATGGTGACCGGCACCGTGCTGGTGAAGCTGCCCCGAAACATCCCCAGCGCCACGACGACGATGGCCAGCAGCGCGACGACCAGTGCCAGCGCCGCGAGCTTGTAGTGGTGTCGCACCATGGCTAGCCCCTCATCCCGACAGGTTGAAGTTGCCGGTGCCGCCGTAGATGGCGAGGGAGACGAGCAGGGTCACCACCACCACGGCGATGAGCGAGGCGCGCACCGCGTTGCCGACGGCCTCACCCACGCCGGCGGGACCACCGCTGGCGGTGTAGCCGTAGTACGTGTGGATCAGCATGATGACCACGGCCATCAAGATGGCCTGCAGGAACGACCACAAGATGTCGGTAGGTATCAGGAACGTCGTGAAGTAGTGGTCGTAGACCCCGCCTGACTGCCCGTAGATCACCACCGTGGCGAACCGGCTGGCCAGGAAGGACATGATCACGGCCAGCGAGTACAGCGGGATGATGGCGATGAGCCCGGCCACCACTCGGGTGGTGACCAGGTAGGGCATGGAGGGGATGCCCATCACCTCCAGGGCGTCGATCTCCTCGCTGATCCGCATGGCGCCGAGCTGGGCGGTGGAGCCGGCGCCGATGGTGGCGGCCAGGCCGATTCCGGCGATGACCGGCGAGGCGATGCGCACGTTGATGAACGCGGCGAAGAACCCGGTGAGCGCCTCCACGCCGATGTTGCCCAGCGAGCTGTAGCCCTGCACCGCGATGGTCGCGCCCGAGGCCAGCGTCAGGAACCCCACGATGACCACGGTGCCGCCGATCACGGCGAGCGCTCCCGAGCCCATGCTGATCTCGGCGATCAGCCGCAGGGTCTCCTTCTTGTAGTGGGTGACCGCCCGCCAGGACCAGCGCAGCGCGGTCCAGTAGAAGACAGCCTGCTCGCCGAAGCTGTCCGTGGACCCGGAGAAGCGCTGGCCCACGCGCCGCGTGCGGGGGAACTTGCCGGTCATCGCGATAGCCATCGACTCAGCCCGCCGTTGCCTTGATGCCGACCGCGGTGACGATCACGTTGATGACGAACAGACCCATGAAGGAGTAGACCACCGTCTCGTTGACCGCGTCACCGACGCTCTTGGGACCGCCCTTGACCGACAGCCCGCGGTAGCAGGCCACGAGCCCGGCGATCAGGCCGAACAGACCCGCCTTGACCTCGGAGATCACGACCTCGGGCAGGTGGGTGAGCAGGGTGAGCCCGGAGACGAAGGCCCCGGGGTTGACGTCCTGCAGGAAGACCGAGAAGAAGAAGCCGCCGAGCAGGCCGATGGACACCACCAGCCCGTTGAGCAGCAGCGCCACGAAGGTCGAGGCCAGCACCCGCGGGACCACCAGGCGACGGATGGGGTCGATGCCCAGCACCTCCATCGCGTCGATCTCCTCGCGGATGGTGCGGGCGCCCAGGTCGGCGCAGATGGCGGTGGCACCGGCACCGGCCACGATGAGCACGGTGACGATCGGGCCGACCTGGGTGACCGCGCCGAGCGCGGCGCCGGCACCGCTGAGGTCGGCCGCGCCGATCTCCTTGAGCAGGATGTTCAGGGTGAAGCTGACCAGCACGGTGAACGGCAGCGCCACCAGGACGGTGGGCAGCATGGAGACCCGCGCGATGAACCAGCACTGGTCGACGAACTCGCCCCACTGGTAGGGACGGCGCCACGAGAACCGGAGCACGTCCAGGGTCATCGCGAAGAAGCTGCCGAGGTTGCGCAACGGCGTGTCGATCAGCGCAGGAACCGCCATCGTCGCGCCCGCCCCCTCTCCGCCTCGCCGACCGGCAGACGTGACGCCCGCCGGGTTCTGAGTGTGACAAGAACCATACTAACTAGAACACGTTACAGCTCTGCGGTGTCAAATCCTGGTAACGGACCTGGCCACCGACCCCGAGTACTCAACGTCGGCAGCGCCAAATAGGTGCGCGGGATCACAGTAGACACTCCGCGGCGCGTATCGAAAGATCGCGCAAACAGCAAATCTGCCCCGGTCGGAGCACCCAGAGCCGGTGCGGTGTCCCAGCTCAGCTGGACGGGGCCGTGCCCCCTGCTGCCTGGCCCGTGCGGGGCGTCGCGATCTGGCGTCCGTGCAGCCGGCCGTAGCCGACGCAGACCAGCCCCAGCGCGGCCAGCACCAGCACTCCGAGCACGGCCGGCCGGTCGGCGTAGAGCGACGCGGCGTACCGAAAGCTGAGCAGCAGCAGGGCCACCACCGCGCTGCCACCGGCCACCAGCCACACCCGTCCCGCCGACCAGCCGTGCACGCGGGAGCGCAGGGCGGCCTCGATGGTGAGGGCGAAGACCGCGCCCACCACCAGGTCCACGCCGTAGTGGTAGCCGAAGCCCAGGGTGGCGGCCAGGGTGCCGACCAGCCAGAACGTGCCCACCGCGCGCATCGCCCGCCCCATCGGCCGGGTGTGCACGAAGATCACCACCGCCCACGCGGTGTGCAGGCTGGGCATGCAGTTGCGGGGGGTGAAGTCGTTGAACAGCAGGGGCTCGGGTGCCGCGACCACGGGTACCACGTCAGGCCACTGCGTGGAGTAGGCGAACTCCCCACCGTCGGCACCGAAGGCGAACATCGGCCCCACCACCGGGAACAACAGGTAGAGCGCCGGTCCCAGCAGCCCCACCGCCACGAAGGTCAGCATGATGTTGTGCCGCTGCCAGCCCCGCCACAGCTGCACCCCGGCGGCGAACACCGCCATCAGCGGCAGCATCGAGTACACGGTGAGGAAGAAGTAGTGGCCCACCACGCCCAGGTGGTCGAAGAGCCGGCCCACCAGCCACGCCGGGGAGAGCAGCGCGTGGTCGGCGACCGCCAGGTACTCGTCCAGCACCTCCGGGCGCAGCGCCGCCGTCAGCTCCAGCCAGACGTTGCCCAGCGCGGTGGCCGCCACCAGGGCCGCGCCACAGCCCAGCCCCCGCAGGGCGGCGAGCCGCTCGGCGCCGTGCAGTCGAGTCGTGGCGTGCACCGCGAGGCCGGTGAGGGCGACCAGCGCGCCGGCGCCCACCGAGCGAACCTCGCCGTTGACCACCAGCCGAGCCAGCGACAGCACCGCATCCACCGCGAGCGCAGCGCCGAGCGTGGGCCACCACAGCCGCCGGGGCGCGAGCACCAGCGCGATGAGCAGGCCGCAGTAGATGCCCGGCGCGGAGGGCTGCTCGGTGACGTACACGCTGAGCAGCGCCAGGGTCGGGCCGGTGAGCTGCTGGCTCGCGCAGAGTGCCTCCACCAGACCGAGCAGCACCAGACCGGCGAGCACTCCCAGCAGCACCCGCAGGTGCGATCGCAGCCACGCCCGGGTGGTGGTGGTGGGGTCCGCGAGAAGCACAGCAAGACGGTAGTGGACGAAGACCGCTCCCGGCTTCGTGCCAGCCTGTAGGGGGAGCGCGCGGACCCGGACAGGTCATCGCGGCTCCGCCGTGCGCGGTGCACACCCCCGCTGCCGCGCAGACACCGAGGAGAGGACCCAGGCGTCATGTCGGACATCCGAGCGACGATCGAGCACATCTACGAGGGAGTGCTGCGCCGAAATCCCGGTGAGAGCGAGTTCCACCAGGCGGTTCGCGAGGTGGTCGACTCCCTGGCACCGGTGCTCGAGCGCCACCCGGAGTACACGACCTTCAACATGATCGAGCGCATCTGCGAGCCCGAGCGCCAGATCATCTTCCGGGTGCCGTGGCAGGACGACGCCGGCAACCCGCAGATCAACCGCGGCTTCCGGGTGGAGTTCAACTCTGCGCTGGGCCCCTACAAGGGCGGCCTGCGCTTCCACCCCTCGCTGTACCTGGGCATCGTGAAGTTCCTGGGCTTCGAGCAGGTGTTCAAGAACGCGCTGACGGGCATGCCGATCGGCGGCGGCAAGGGCGGGTCGGACTTCGACCCCAAGGGCCGCTCCGACAGCGAGATCATGCGGTTCTGCCAGTCCTTCATGACCGAGCTCTACCGCCACATCGGTGAGTACACCGACGTCCCCGCCGGCGACATCGGCGTGGGCGCGCGCGAGATCGGCTTCATGTTCGGCCAGTACAAGCGCATCACCAACCGGCACGAGTCGGGCGTGCTCACCGGCAAGGGCCTGGGCTGGGGCGGGGCGCGCGTGCGCACCGAGGCCACCGGCTACGGCCTGGCCTTCTTCGTCTCCGAGATGCTCACCGCGCGCGGCAGCTCGCTGGAGGGCCAGACCGTGGTGGTGTCCGGCTCGGGCAACGTGGCGACCTACGCCATCGAGAAGGTCAACCAGATGGGCGGCAAGGTCATCGCCTGCTCCGACTCCGGTGGCTACGTGGTGCACGAGGACGGCATCGACCTCGACCTGCTCAAGCAGATCAAGGAGGTCGAGCGCGGCCGCATCAGCGACTACGCCGACCGCACGCCCGGCGCCAGCTTCGTCAAGGACGGGTCGGTGTGGGACGTCCCCTGCACGGTGGCGCTGCCCTCGGCGACCGAGAACGAGCTGGACGAGGACGCCGCGGTCCGCCTGGTGCGCAACGGGTGCGTGGCCGTGGCCGAGGGCGCCAACATGCCGACCACCCCGGACGCCCTCGCGGTGCTGCAGGACGCCGGTGTGGCCTTCGGCCCCGCCAAGGCGGCCAACGCCGGCGGGGTGGCCACCTCGGCGCTGGAGATGCAGCAGAACGCCTCGCGGGACAGCTGGAGTTTCGCGTACACCGAGCAGCGGCTGGCCGAGATCATGCAGCGCATCCACGCCGACTGCTTCGAGACGGCCGAGGAGTACGGCGAGCCCGGCAACCTGGTGCTCGGCGCCAACGCCGCCGGGTTCCTGCGGGTCGCCAAGGCGATGCACGCCCAGGGGCTGGTTTAGTCGGCGATCGGCGCCAGCAGCCGAACGATCTCCTCGTGCACCTGCGGGGTGTCGTCCTCCGTGGCCACCAGGCTGAGCAGGAGGGCGGCCCCGCCGGCGAGCACCAGGGCGGCACGGGCGCTCCGCAGGGCCTGCCCCTCGTCGTCGGCACCGGCGAACATCGCGGTGGCCGGGACGGAGAAGCCCTGCCACAGCTCGGTGCGCAGGTCCTCGCGGTCGCGCAGCGCCGCCAGCAGCCCGGGCACGGCGGCACGCACCTCCGGGCGGGAGAACAGCTCGCTGGCGCCGTCGACGACCCACTGCACCCAGCCGCGCCGGTCGGTGCCCGCGAACGGGGTGAGGTCCGGCGCCTCGCCGAGCAGCGCGTCCAGCACCAGGTGCGCCTTGGACGGCCACCGCCGGGTCAGCGCCGAGCGGCCCACCCCGGCGCGGGCGGCGATGGAGCGCATGCTCATCTCCTCCCAGCCCACCTCCAGCAGGAGCTCCCGGGTGGCGGCGAGCGCGGCGGTGTCGATGCGCGGGTCGCGCGGACGTCCTGCGGCTGGTGAACTCATGAAAGCTCCCGACAGCTGGTGAAGAACCATTCCCCTTTTTCGGGGCCAGTGGTACCGTAACAAGGATGTGGCTGGCCCGCGGGGGGCGCACTCCGAGCAGAGGACACGGATGAAGATCGCGGTCACCGGCGGCACCGGGTACCTGGGTGCCCACACCACCAAGGCGCTGCTCGACGCCGGCCACCAGGTGCGCCTGCTGATCCATCCCGACGACTCGCCGCAGGACTCCCTGGGTGCGCTCGGCGTGGACGTCACCGCGCTGGAGACCGTGGTCGGGGACGTCCGCGACGGTGACGTCATCACCGAGCTGCTCATCGGTTGCGACGCGGTGCTGCACGCCGCGGGCATCGTCGGGGTGGACGACAGCCGCGAGAAGCTGATGTGGCAGGTCAACACCCAGGCGACGGCCACCCTGCTCACCCGCGCGGTCGGCCTGGGGCTCGACCCGATCGTGCACGTGGCCAGCTACAGCGCGCTGTTCCCCTGCAAGGACCCGGTGATCGGCCCGGACAGCGAGACCGCTGACGGGCGCAGCGCCTACGGGCGCACCAAGTCCGCCGCCGACCGCATCGCCCGTGGGCTGCAGGCCGGCGGCGCTCCCGTGGTCATCACCTACCCCTCCTCGGTGGTGGGCCCGGCCGCGGGCACCCAGCGAGGCATCACCGCGATGGGCTGGGCCGCCATGCTGCAGCTGGGCATGGCACCCGTCTTCGACGGCGGCATGGCCATGATCGACGTGCGCGACGTGGCCGCCGTCCACACGGCGCTGATGGAGCCAGGCCGCGGGCCGCGCCGCTACGTCTGCGGCGGCGAGATGGTTCCCTTCGGGACCATGGTGGACCTGCTGGAGGAGTTCTCCGGACGCAAGATCCGGCGCATCCCGATGAGCCAGGGCGCCATCCGGACGCTGGGCCGGATCAGCGACCTCGTCGGACGGTTCCTGCCGATGTCGGCAGGCATCAGCTACGAGGCGGCCTGGCTGCTCACCGCGGCCACCCCCATGGACGACTCCCGCACCCGCTCCGAGCTCGGCCTGACCTGGCGCCCGATCCGGCAGGCCCTGATGGACACCATGTGCCAGACCGCACCGGCAGGCGCCCTCGCCAACCCCACCGAGAGGGGCCAGCAATGACCACGCCCGAGCCCGGCACGCCCAGCACCACCCGCGCCTCGCTGGGCACGCCCGGCGTGGGAGCGCCCACCGGTGCCGTGCCCTTCGAGCAGGCCAGGCTGGGACCGCTGACCCTGCGCAACCGCATCATCAAGGCCGCGACCTTCGAGGGCGTCATGCCGCGCGGCACGATCACCCAGGACCTCATCGACTTCCACGCCCGCGTCGCCCGTGGTGGGGCAGCGCTCACCACCGTGGCCTACTGCGCGGTCTCCGCGGACGGGCGGGTGCACCGCAACACCCTGGTGATGGACGGCAAGCAGGACGCGGAGCTGCGCCGGCTCACGGACGCGGTGCACGCCGAGGGCGCGCTGGTCGCCGCCCAGCTGGGCCACGCCGGCTACGTCGCTGACCAGCGGTCCAACCGGATGCCCAGCATGGGGCCGTCCACCCGCCTCAGCGCGCCGGGCATGGGCCTGGTCAAGGCGGCCACCCCGGCCCAGCTCGAGCGGGTGCTGGGCGACTTCCGCCGAGCCGCGCAGGTCGCGGTGGACACCGGATTCGACGCCATCGAGATCCACCTCGGGCACAACTACCTGCTCAGCTCCTTCCTCAGTCCCAACCTCAACCGCCGCAAGGACCACCTGGGCGGCAGCATCGAGAACCGCTCGCGCTTCCCGCGAGAGGTGGTTGCCGCCGTGCGCGAGGTGGTGGGCTCCGGCGTCGCCGTCACCGCCAAGCTGAACATGGCCGACGGCGTCCCCCAGGGGCTGTGGCTGGAGGAGAGCCTGCAGTTCGCCCGGCTGCTGCAGGACGACGGGCACCTCGACGCGATGCAGCTCACCGGTGGCAGCTCGCTGCTCAACGGCATGTACTTCTTCCGCGGCGAGGTGCCGCTGCGCGAGCTCGCCGCCACCCAGGCGACGGTGGTCGGGTGGGGCCTGCGCGCGTTCGGCAAGAAGATGCTGTTCCCGGAGTATCCCTTCGAGGAGGCGTTCTTCCTGCCCTTCGCCCGCCAGTTCCGGGCGGCGCTGGACATGCCGCTGATCCTGCTCGGCGGCATCAACGAGCTGGACACCATCCAGCTCGGCCTGGACGAGGGCTTCCAGTTCGTGGCGATGGCCCGGGCCCTGCTGCGCGAGCCGGACCTGATCAACCAGTACCAGTCCAAGGGCCGCACCACCGGCCTGTGCGTGCACTGCAACAAGTGCATGCCCACCATCTACACCGGCACCCGGTGCGTGCTGGCCGACGCTCCCGAGCCGGCGCTGCACTAGCAACCCGGCACCCGCGGCCCTGCCGCAGGCTTGCTCGGGGCTAGCCCTGCGGCGCGGCGACCTCCGTCGGTGCGCTCTCGTCCGGGTCGGTCGGCGTGGGCGGCTGCTGCGCCGTGGCCTGCCGGTAGGTCCAGCTCAGGAAGCGCTCGGCGCCGCGCACCACGTGGGCGCTGCGGATGGACGGGAAGATGTCGAAGGCGTGCTGTGCCCCGCTGATCTCGGCGTAGGCCACCGGGTGGTGGGAGATCTCCCGCAGCCGCTGGACGAACTCCCGCGCCTCGGCCACCGGCACCAGCGAGTCCAGCCGCCCGTGGATGACCAGGAAGGGCGGTGCGTCCTCGGTGATCCGCTCCAGGGGTGAGGCTTGCAGGTAGGACTGCGGGTCCACCTCGTAGCGCGCGGGCATCACCACCCGGCCCAGCACCTCCTCGCGCCGCTGCACCGCGGCGGCCGTGTTGGTCTGGCCGGCGAAGTCGTAGACGCCGTAGTGCGGCACGCAGGCCTGCACCGAGGTGTCGGCGTCCTCGAAGCCGGGCTGCCAGCTCTTGTCGTCGGAGGTCAGCGCCAAGAGCGCGGCCAGGTGCCCGCCGGCCGACCCGCCGGTGACGGCGAGGAAGGAGGGATCTCCGCCGTAGTCGGCGATGTTCTCCCGCACCCAGGCGATGGCCCGCTTGAGGGCCACCACGTGCTCGGGCCACTTCGCCCTGGGGCTGAGCGGGTAGTTGGGTGCCACGCAGATCCAGCCTCGCTCGGCCATGTGCTGCATCAGCGGCACGCCCTGCTGCGCCTTGTGGCCGATCACCCAGCCGCCGCCGTGCACCTGCAGCAGCACCGGCCGGCCCTGCTGGGGCTCCCGGCCGTGGTAGACGTCCAGCCGGTAGCGCTTCCCGCCCTCGGCGTAGGCGATGTTGGACTCGCGGACCACCTCGTCGTTGGCCATCCGGAAGGGCATCGCCAGCTGGCCCCAGGGGGTGGCCAGGTCGTCGGCGTCCGGCTCCCGCTCCAGGCCGGAGGCGTAGTCGTCGCCGAGCGCCTCCCGCAGCGCGTCCTCGATCTCGCCCATGGCCAGCTGGGAGTCACGGATCAGCTTGACGTAGCCCGCGGCGGACACCGCCTGCAGCGCCAGCGCCAGCCGGTCGTCCCACCCGCGGGTGCCGTGCCTGCGGACGTGCAGCGCTGCACCGGCCGCGTTGAGCGCCAGCAGGTGCGGCGCCAGCTCGGTGGTGAGCCACCCGGAGAAGAAGGCAGGAATCACCGACCAGGACTTGTCGTACGGCCGTACGGCATTTCCGATCGCCGCCAGCTGGAGCGCCTGCCTACCCACATGTCCGAGACCCATTGCGCAATCCTATCTTTTACCTAGAACTGGTTCTATCTTGCGGCTACCATCCCGGGAATGGAACGCCTCAGCGGCCTTGACGCCAGCTTTCTCTACCTCGAGACCCCGACCCAGCTCTTGCACGTGTGCGGGCTGCTGGAGCTTGACCCGGAGACCGTTCCCGACGGATATTCGTTTGACAAGCTAAAGCATGAGATCTTTCTGCGCACCCGCGCAATTCCGGCGTTTCGGCGAAAGCTTTACGATTCGCCGCTGAATGTCGACCACCCGGTGTGGATCGACGACGCCGACTTCGACATCGACCGGCACCTGCACCGCACCGCGATCCCGGCCCCGGGCGGGCGTGAGCAGCTGGCCGAGGCCTGCGCGCACATCGCCGGGATACCGATGGACCGCCAGCGCCCCCTCTGGGAGTTCTGGGTGATCGAGGGGCTGGCCGACGGCAAGATCGCCGTGATGACCAAGATGCACCACGCCAGCGTGGACGGCGTGAGCGGGGCCAACCTGCTGGGCGCGCTCTGCGGCATCGAGCCGGACGCCCCGCGCCCGGAGCCCGACCCCAGCTATCGTCCGGCCCGCAAGCCCAGTGCCCTGCGCCTGGCGATCGACGGGATCACCCACCTGGCGCTGCGCCCCCTGGACATCGTGAAGCTGCTGCCGGAGACGGTGGCACTGGCCGGCGACTGGATAGTCCGCCACCAGCGCGGAGACTCCATGCCGCCGCCGTTCTCCGCGCCCCGCACCTCGTTCAACGGCACCATCACCGGCCACCGCAGCGTGGCCTTCACCGCTGCCAACCTCGACGACGTCAAGGAGATCAAGCGCGCCTTCGGCACCACGGTGAACGACGTGGTGCTGGCCGTGTGCGCCGGCGCCCTGCGCAGCTACCTGGAGTCTCGGGGCGAGCTGCCCGAGAGCCCGCTGCTGGCGATGGTGCCGGTCTCGGTGCGCGAGGACGAGAACGCCGCCAGCGCGAGCAGTCGCAACAAGGTCTCCGGCCTGTTCTCGTCGTTGCCCACCGACATCGCCGACCCGGTCAAGCGGCTGGAGACGATCGCCACGGACAACGCGGTCACCAAGGAGCACCACCAGACGATCAGTGCCGCCATGCTGCAGGACTGGGCGGAGTTTGCGGCACCCACCACGTTCGGGCTGGCCGTGCGGGCGTACTCCAGCCTGCGCCTGGCCGAGCGGCACCCCGTGGTCTACAACCTGGTGATCTCCAACGTGCCCGGGCCACCCATCCCGATGTACTTCCTGGGCGCTGAGGTGCTGGGGCTGTACCCGCTGGGCCCGGTGTTCCACGGAGCGGGGCTCAACGTCACGGTGCTGTCCAACAACGGAAAGCTGGACGTGGGCATCATCGCGTGCCTCGAGCAGGTGCCCAACCCGTGGGCGATCGCCGACGAGGTCCCGCGCCAGATCGAGCTGCTGGTGGCCGCGGCGCGCAAGCGCACCGGCAAGGAGGCCCCCACCGCTCCCAAGGCAGCCCCGACCAAGAAGGCAGTCTCGACCAAGAAGGCGATGCGCAAGGCGCCGGCGAAGAAGGCCACCAGCGCTGCCACCAAGACCGCCTCCAAAGCTGGCGCCACCAAGGCGGCTGCAAGCAAGGCGACAGCGACCAAGACGACAGCACCCAGGACGGCAGCAGCCAAGTCGACAGCGACCAAGGCCCCCGCCACGAAGACCAGTGCCAGCAAGACCGCAGCTGCGACGACCGCCGCCAAGTCCACCGCCACGAAGAAGGCGGCGGCACCACGCAAGACCGCACCACGCAAGACCGCACCGCGCAAGACGGCGGCCAAGGCCACCGGTCCCAGCACGGCTACCGGCTCGACCAGCTCCGCAGCGTCAGGCGGGAGCCAACCGACCGGCGACGGAGGCACAGGCAGCCAGTAGCGCTGGCTTGAACTTCTCCGCGTTCAACACGCAGGAGGCGTGCCCCGCCGGGATCTCGTAGCTGGTGGAGCCGTAGATCTGGTTGGCGATCCAGCGCTGGCGCCCCGGCGGGATGATGCGGTCACGCCCGGTGATCACCACCGACGTGGGGACGTCGACGTCACCGATCCACTCCGAGGAGTTGAACCGGCTGATCGCCGACACCGACTGTCCCAGCGCCAGCGGGCTGGTGGAGCGGAACTCGCCCAGCACCCACCGGTAGGTCTCCTCCGCAGGCAGGTACGGGTGCGGGGCCAGCGTGGCCAGGTGCTCGGCGCGACGACGCGTGGTGGACACCGCCATCTCGGTCAACCGCATGGCAAGGCGGTCCCGGCTGTTGCGCTTGAAGGAGCTGCTGGTGGCGCACAGCACCAGGCCCGCCACCCGCGAGGGGTGCCGGCGCCAGGTCAGCTGGGCCACCAGCGAACCCATCGAGTACCCCACCGGGACGAACTGGTCGATGCCGAGCGCGTCGGCCACCGCCACCACGTCGCTCGCCGCGTCGTCCAGCGAGGACCCCGCGGCCCGGATGCCCTGGCCGTGCCAGCGCTGGTCGAGCAGCACCACCCGGTAGCGCTTGCTCAGCTCCTCCAGCACCGGGTACCAGGTGAGCATCGCGGTGCAGGCGAGCGCATGCAGCATCACCAGGGTGGGCCCCTCACGGCGGCCGATGTCGGTGACGTAGGTCTGGCCGCGGCCGGGGAGGTCGACCACCTGCCCGACGTGCCGACCCACCAGCTCGGGCAGCGGAACGAGGCGGCGCACACCACTCAACGGCAGGTCACTGAGCACGTCTTTGGGCTCCTTCATCCGTCGGAGTGCTGAACGCATCTCCACCATCGGAGGGTAGGGCACGACGCGCCATTTCCGTCGGACCCGATGCGGTTTTGCACCCATGCCGTTATCCAGCACAAATCCACCCAGGCGCAAAGCCGCCCACCGAAGTCGGCGAGCGAACTGCGGACCCACCCCATAGAGTCTGGCAGGCACCACGATCCGTGTCACAACCACGGGAGGAGAGGTATGTCGGACGAGAAATCCGCTGGGGGACTTCGGGGATTGATCGATCGTCGGGCAAACGAGTACTCCCTGGACAGTGCCGGCGAGCGTTTTCAGCAATTTCTCGTCTGGGCTTCACAGCCGGTGCTTGATTGGTACTTTCGGATGGAAATCAAAGGGTGGGAACGACTTCCGAAATCGCCCGCCCTGCTGATCGGAGTGCACGCCAGCGGTTTGCTGCCGGTGGAGGCGTACTTGACTGGATTTCAGTGGTATCGCCGATTTGGTGCCGACCGTCCGCTGCACGGGACCGCGCACGACGTGCTCATGTCCCTGCCGGGCTGGGGCCAGTTCCTCCGCAAGATCGGCACCGTCCCCGCCAGCAAGTCAGCGATCACCGAGGCGCTCGAGGCCGGTCACGACGTCATCCTGTGGCCCGGCGGTGACGTGGACGCGCTGCGACCATGGACCCAGCGCGACCAGGCCATCCTGGACGACCGGATGGGCTTCGTGAAGCTCGCGACCCGGCTGGGGGTGCCCATCGTGCCGGTGGCCAGCGTCGGCGGGTCGGACACCTTGTTCATGCTCACCGAGGGCCGCACCCTGGCCCGGCTGCTGCGCCTGGACAAGGTGGCCCGGGCCAAGTCGTTTCCCATCGCCCTGGGCTTCCCGTTCGGGCTGGCCCCGGGCGTGATCCCGCAGGTGCCGCTGCCGGCCAAGATCCGCACCGAGTTCCTGCCCGTGGTGGACGTCGGGGACGACCCGGAGATGGCCGAGGACCCGGACTTCGTGCAGGCCAAGTACCAGGAGGTGGTCGACGCGCTGCAGGAGTCGATGACCCTGCAGGCCGGGCACCGCTCGTTCCCGCTGCTGGGATGATCCGTCGATGACCGCACCCACCACGCCGGCCACCGCACGCACCCTGCCGGGCCGGCTGCTGCAGGCCTACCGGGCCACCGGCGCCGACCTGCCCTTCGGCGACCCCCGCGACGCGCACGGCGTGGCCATGGAGGGCTACTTCTGGCGGTTCACCCAGCCCGACACCGGCCGGGTGGTGCTCGCCCTCAACGGCGTCAACCGGGCCGAGGACGGGCACTGGGCCACGCTCGGGCTGGCCAGCCACCCCAACGGCTTCCTGCGCACCACCGTCCACGACGAGGGCGCGGCCGCCCCGGTGGGCATCGGCGCCCACGCCGGGTCCGCCTTCCGCGGGGAGGGCGACCGGCTGACGGTGGACCTGGGTCCGGACGCGCGCCTGGACGTGCACATCACCGAGCCGGTGCCCTGGCCACGGCGGCGCTGGGGCGGCTCCAGCGTGTTCCAGTCGGTGCCGGCGCTGAACCAGTACTGGCACCCGTGGCTGCTGGGCGGTCGCGCGCAGGGCAGCGCCGTGCTGGGCGGCGAGCGGTGGGACCTCGACGGCGCCCAGGTGTACGCGGAGAAGAACTGGGGCCGTGGGGGATTCCCCGACTCCTGGTGGTGGGGGCAGGCGCAGGCCTTCGCCGAGCCGCAGGTGTGCGTGGCCTTCGCCGGCGGGCAGGTCACCGCCGGGCCGCTGCACACCGAGGTGACCGCGCTGGTGGTGCTGCTGCCCGACGGCACGCTGGTGCGCCTGGGCGACCCGGTGGTCTCCCCGGTGCGGGCGGAGGTGAGCGACGAGCGGTGGCTGCTGCACGGGCGCAGCCTCGGCTGGAGCGTCGACGTGGACGCCAGCTCCCCGCTGCACGCCGCGCACGTGCTGCCGGTGCCGCTGCCGGCCGAGCGACGCAACGTGCCCGGGGCCATCGAGCACCTGGGCGGGCGGATGCGCGTGCGGGTGAAGCGCCGGGGACGCCTGGTGTGGGAGGGGGAGTCGGCGCTGGCGGCGCTGGAGCACGGCTCGATCGACCGCGCCGCCCAGGAGGTCGCCCGTCGCGGCGGGGTGCCCGGGGCCACCGGCGCACCGCCGGGACCATCCCGGGGCTAGAAGAGCGAGAGGTCTCCCGGCGGTGCCGGCGTGGCGGCGGCCACGGGGAGCTTGCCGGCCGCGGCCAGCAGGGCGGCCTGGCCGGCGAGCACGTCGGCCTTCTCGTTGAAGTGGTTGCCCTGGTGGCCCTTCACCCACTGGAAGCGCACCTTGCCGGCCCGGCTGGCAATGGCCGCCTCGATGGCCTTGACCAGCTCCAGGTTCTTCACCGGCCCACCGGAGGCGGTCTTCCAGCCCTTGCGCTTCCAGCCCTGCACCCACACCGAGGCGCACTTGATGGCGTACTGGGAGTCGGACTCGATGTAGAGCTCGTCGCTGCCCGGGTGCGCGCGGATGGCCTCCAGCACCGCCTGCAGCTCGGCGATCTGGTTGGTGCCCACCGCCGCGCCGCCCGAGGCGGACGTGCCCTCGTGGTTCACCCAGGCCCAGCCGATGGCTCCCCCGGGGTTGCGCAGGCAGGAGCCGTCCGTGCTGACCATGATCACCGCGCCAGTATGGCGGCCCAGGGTGGGTGACCGGCGCCACCCTGTCGCGCCGGTGCGTCGCGGTCCACACTGAGTCGACGCGGGCTGGTGCGAAGCGGCAGGAGGCGTCACGTGGCGAGTGCAGGAGCGCGACCGGAGCACGTCGTCGTGGTGGGCGCCGGCATGGTGGGGCTGAGCGCGGCGTGGTTCCTGCAGGAGCGCGGCGTGCGGGTCACCGTGCTGGACGCGACCGGGGTGGCCGCGGACGCCTCCTGGGGCAACGCGGGCTGGCTGACGCCGGCGCTCACCCTGCCGCTGCCCGAGCCGGCGGTGCTGCGCTACGGGCTGCGCGCGATGCTGCGGCCGTCCTCGCCGGTGTACGTGCCGCTGACCGCCGACCCGCGGCTGCTGCGGTTCCTGGTGGGCTTCGCCCGGCACTGCACCGAGTCCCGGTGGCGGCGCGCGCTGGCGGTGTACCAGCAGCTCACCCCGCTGGCCCTGGAGGCCTACGACGCCCTGGCTGAGGGCCCGCACCCAGTGCCCGAGCCCACCCACGTCGCCGATCCCTTCGTGGCCGCCTTCGCCGACGTCGCGGAGCGGGAGGTGCTGGTGGGTGAGCTGCAGGCGGTGCAGGAGCTGGGCGGCAAGGTGGCCTACGACCTGCTGGACCGGGAGCAGACGCACGCACTGGGGCTGCCGCTGGGCGAGGGCGTGGTGGCCGGGCTGCGACTGCACGGGCAGCGGTTCCTGCACCCGCCGCGGTTCGTCGCGGCGCTGGCCGACTCGGTGCGCGCCCGCGGCGGGGAGGTGTCGGCGGGCTGGCCGGTGCGGCAGGTGCGGGAGACGGCCAGCGGGGTGCAGGTGCGGGGGCCGGCGGGTGAGCAGGTGAGTGCCGACGCGGTGGTGCTGGCCACCGGTGCCCGGCTGAACACCCTGGCCCGGCCGTTCGGGGTTCGGGCGCTGGTGCAGGCCGGGCGCGGGTACAGCTTCACCGTGCGCACCGAGTCGCCGGTGGACGACCCGGTGTACTTCCCCACCCAGCGGGTGGCCTGCACGCCGCTGGGTGGGGATCAGCTGCGGGTGGCCGGGATGATGGAGCTGCGCCGCCCGGACGCCCCGCTGGACCCGCGCCGGGTGCAGGCGATCGTGGCGGCAACCCGGCCGATGCTGCGCGGGGTGGACTGGGCCGCCCGCACCCAGGAGTGGGTGGGCTCGCGGCCGTGCACCACCGACGGGCTGCCGCTGCTGGGCCGCACCCGCTCACCCCGGGTGCACGTGGCCGGTGGGCACGGCATGTGGGGCGTGGCCCTGGGGCCGGCCAGCGGGCGGCTGCTGGCGGACGCGATCACCGGGCATCCGGTGCCGGACGTGCTCGGTCAGCTCGACCCGCTGCGCTAGCCGTACTCAAAGAGGCGCGTGGCCGGCCCGCGCGATCGACCTGGCGGCGACGGTCACCAGGGCAGCGGCCCCTCCTCGTTGAAGTACCCGCCGGTGGGGCCGCCGTCGGGCAACGTCGCCAGCTGCAGCGCCACCTGAGCGCCCTGCTCCGGGGTGCGGGTGCCGCGGAAGCCGTTGAGGTCGGTGGCGACGAAGCCGGGGCAGGCGGCGTTGATCAGGATGTTCGTGTCCTGCAGCTCCTTGGCGTACTGCACGGTGACGCCGTTGAGAAAGGTCTTCGACGGCGAGTACGCGGCCGAGATGGGACCGGTGTCCGAGCCGGGAGCGCTCTGCAGGGTGAGCGACCCCACGCTGCTGGACATGTTCACGATGCGCGGCGAGGCCGAGCGGCGCAGCAGCGGCAGCACCGCGTTGGTCACCCGGATGACACCGATGACGTTGGTCTCCACGGCCGCGCGCACCGTGGCGGGGTCGACCAAGGTGGGCAGCTGCTCCGCGCTGCCGGTGATCCCGGCGTTGTTCACCAGCACGTCCAGGCCACCGCGCTCGGCGAGCAGCTCGGCCGCTGCGGCCACGCTGGCGTCGTCGGTGACGTCCAGCGGAACACCGAACGCGTCGATCCCGTCCGCCCGCAGCGTGGCCACCGCGGCATCGCGGCGCTGCTCGTCCCGGGCGCCCACCCCCACGCTCCACCCCAGGCGGCCGAGGCCGGCCGCGATCTCGTACCCGATGCCCTTGTTCGCGCCGGTCACCAGCGCTGTTCTCTGTTCGCTCATGCCGGCAACTGTGCCCGGCCCAGGGTGGCAGCGTCCAAGACCGATCGGGTGAGCCGTGATACCGCACGGGTATCGATACAGGGAGGGTCTGGGTATCGTTGCGGGGTGGAAACCCGAGAGCTGAGGTACTTCGTGGCCGTCGCCGAGGAGCTGCACTTCGGCCGGGCCGCAGAGCGGCTCGGGATGGCGCAGCCCCCGTTGTCGCGCGCCATCAGCCAGCTCGAGCGGCGCCTGGGCGCGACGCTGCTGGAGCGCAGCCGCCGCGCGGTCACCCTCACCGAGGCCGGGTCGGTGCTGCTGGAGGAGGGCCGCGCGGCACTGTCCGCGGTGGCGGCCGCCGAGCGGCGCACCCGCCGCACCGCCCTGGCCGCAGCCGGTGAGCCCGCCGTCGTGCTCGCCACCAAGGCCGGCGCGTCCAGCGAGCTGCTGGCCAAGCTGCTCCACGCCTACGCCGCCGAGCCCGGCTCGGCCACGGTCGACGTGGTCCTCTGTGGAATCGGTGAGCAGGCGCAGCTGCTGGCCGACGGCCGCGCCGACGTCGCCCTGCTGCACCAGCCCTTCGACGCCACCGCCGGGTTCGACACCGAGGAGCTGTGCACCGAGGGACAGGTGGCGGTGCTGCCGGCCGGGCACCCGTTCTCCGGCCGCCAGCACGTCACCACCGCCGAGGTGTCCGCGCTGCCCGGACTGCCGCTGCCCCGCTGGCCCCGCGTCGACGGCACGTACCCCGACGGTCCTGGCCCGCAGGCCCACGACCACACCCAGGTGCTGCAGATGATCGCCCTGGGTCGGGCGTCAGCGATCCTGCCGGAATCGGTCCGCGCCCAGCTGCGCGAGAGCCACACCACCGCCCCGGTGGTCGACGCACCCGCGGTCACCACCGTCATCGCGTGGCCGACGCACAGCCGCTCCCGGGTGGTCGCCGACCTCGTCCGAACGGCGACCCGCCTCTAGCTTGGGCACCGTGCACAGGAACAGGGCAAACCCCTGTGCCACTTGACCGTCCTCGGGCTGCTCGCTGGCCGCTTGACTAGTGCCATCAGCACGCGAGCCACCCGAGAACGGAAGGCATGACATGACCGAGCTTCTCAACCAGGAAGACTTCCGGGCCGCCCTCAAGGACGCGATCAAGGGCCGCGAGGCGAAGAACGCCTCCTTCAGCAAAGCCTGGGCCGACGGCGAGCTGCAGCGCCACCACTTCGCCCGCTGGGCGGAGAACCACTACCAGTACGTCGGCCCCTTCGCCGACTACCTGGGCTACATCTACTGCAACACCCCGGACACCTGCGTGGACGCCAAGGACTTCCTGCTGCAGAACATGTACGAGGAGGAGCTGGCCGACATCCGACACACCGACCTGCTCATCCGCTTCGGTGAGGTCTGCGGCACCACCAAGGAGCGCATCGAGGACCCGAACAACGCCAACGCCGTCACCCGCGGCCTGCAGGCCTGGTGCTACGCCGTGGCCATGCGCGAGCACTTCGTCGTCGCCACCGCGGCCCTGGTCGTCGGCCTGGAGTCGCAGGTGCCCGACATCTACAAGAAGCAGATCGTCCCGCTGCGCGGCGTGTACGGCTTCACCGAGGACGAGATCGAGTTCTTCGAGCTGCACATCACCTCCGACGTGGTGCACGGCGAGCGCGGCTTCCAGATCGTGCTGGAGCACGCCAACACGGTGGAGCTGCAGCAGCGCTGCCTGCAGTTCGTCCGGTGGGGCGCGGAGATGCGCTACTCCTACACCAAGTCGCTGTTCGACAGCTACGTGGCGCCCGACCTCGTCACCGCCTGAGCCACTCCGCTCAACCGGGATCGACCGGGGCGCTGGGCAGCTGCCTGGCGCCCCGGCCCCTTCACCGCCCCCCAACACCGGAGGTCAGCGTGACCAGCTGGGTGCACGTGGCCGAGCTCCGCGAGCTCAGTCGACGCAAGAAGAAGCTGGTGGTCGTGGAGGGCCGGGCGATCGCCCTGTTCCTCCTCGACGACGAGGTGCACGCCATCGACGACGTCTGCGGCCACAAGCAGCGCTCGCTGGTCAAGGGCACCGTGCTGGACGGGCAGGTGATCTGCCCCGGCCACCAGTGGAAGTTCGACCCCCGCACCGGCCAGGCCGAGGACCAGGCCCTGTGCCAGCCCGTCTTCGCCGTCCAGGTGACCGACGACGGCCGCATCCTCCTGGACCCGGTGCCCCGGGTGAGCACTCCCCGGGGCACCGTCGCCGTCCCCGAAGCCCCCCACGAAGCGAGCGAGGTGTCCCCATGACTGCACGCCCCACCCTGGTCGTCGTCGGTGCCGGGCACGTGGCCGCCGCCGCCGCCCGCGGGCTGCGTCGCCGTGGCTTCGACGGGCGCGTCATCGTGCTCGGCGACGAGCCGACCGGCCCCTACCAGCGGCCGATGCTGTCCAAGGAGCGCCTGACGTCGGCCACCGAGGACGGCCTCTGGCTGCTCGACGCCCCGTGGTGCGCCGCCAACGACGTCGAGGTGCGCACCGACAGCCGGGTGGAGCGGATCGCCGCCGACACCGGCGAGGTGCTGCTGTTCGACGGTTCCGCGGTGCGCGCCGACCTGGTGCTGGTGGCCACCGGCGGCCAGGCCCGGCAGCTGCCCGGCGTCGGCGGTGCTCGGGTGCACCACGTGCGCACCCTCGCCGACACCGACCGGCTGCGCGAGCGCCTGCAGCCCGGCCGGCGCATCGGCGTCCTGGGCGGGGGCTTCCTGGGCACCGAGGTGGCCGCGGCCGCCCGCAGCCGGGGCGCCGACGTGGTGGTGGTCGACCGCGACCCGGTGCTGCTGTCCCGCGTGCTCGGCGCCGACATCGGTGCCGCCGTGATGGGCCTGCACCGCGACAACGGCGTGGAGCTGGCGCTGGGCCAGCCGGTGCAGGACGTCCGCGTCGGCCCCGACGGCGTGCACCTGAGCGTGGGCGCCACCACCGAGGTGGTCGACGACCTGGTGGTCTGCATCGGCATCGAGCCGGACATGGCGGTGGCGCTGCGCTCGGGCCTGCGGGTGAGCAACGGCATCGACGTCGACGCCCAGGGCCGCACCTCCCTGCCCACCGTGTTCGCCGCCGGCGACGTGGCCGCCCACGACCACCCGCGCTACGGCCGGGTGCGGGTGGAGCACGTCGACGTCGCCCAGCAGCAGGCCGCCGCCATCGCCGCCACCATCGCCGGCCGACCCACCACCTTCGACGGCCCGCACTGGTTCTGGACCGACCAGTACGACGTCAACCTGCAGGGTCTGGGCCTCAGCGACATCCGGCCCAGCGACGTCGTGGTCACCCGCGGCGACGTGGCGGGCCTGGACGGATCGCTGTTCTGGCTCCGCCACGGCGTGGTGGTGGCCGCCGCCGCCATCGACCGCGGCGAGGACGTGATGGCCGCCCGCGAGCTGATCGACCTGGCCGCGCCGGTGGACCCCGAGCAGCTCCGCGACGACACGACCGACCTGGACGAGCTGGTGGAGACGCTGGCCGACGCGATGTACGACGAAGAAGTGGTGGTCTGATGACAAGCTCCGTCCGCAACCTGCTCGACGGCGAGTGGCTGGAGTCGGTGACCGGCCGGTCCTTCGAGCGCCGCGACCCCGCCGACACCCGGGTGCTGGTGAGCACCGCCCCGGAGTCCAGCGCCAAGGACGCCGACGCGGCCGTGGGCGCCGTCGCCGCCGGCTGGCGCACCTGGGCCGACACCGCCCCCGAGGCCCGCGCGGTGGTGCTCGAGCGCGCCGCCGGCCTGCTCGAGGCACAGGCCGACAGCCTGGCGCAGGACCTGGTCCGCGAGGAGGGCAAGACCGCGGCCGAGGCGGCCTTCGAGGTCAGCCGCACCCCGATGAACCTGCGCTTCTACGCCGGCGAGGCGGTCCGCACCTCCGGGCGCACCCTGGCCTCGGCGGAGGGCAGCTGGGTGTTCACCACCCGCGCGCCGCTGGGCGTGGTCGCGGCGATCACCCCGTGGAACTTCCCGCTGAACATCCCCTCCCGCAAGCTCGGTCCCGCCCTGGCCGCGGGCAACGGCGTGGTGTTCAAGCCCAGCGAGGTCACCCCGCTGCTCGGGCAGCGGCTGGTGGACGCGCTGCTGGAGGCCGGCGTGCCCCGCGGCGCGCTGGCCGTGCTGCACGGCGGCGCGGAGGTCAGCCAGGCCCTGGTGGCCGACGACCGGGTGGGCGCGGTGACCTTCACCGGCTCCACCCCGGTCGGCGAGGCCATCCACCGCGCGGTGCCCGCCAGCCGGCGCACCCAGCTGGAGATGGGCGGCAAGAACCCTGTGGTGGTGCTCGAGGACGCCGACCTGGACCGGGCCACCGCCCTGATCGTCAAGGGCGCCTTCGGCCTGGCCGGTCAGGCCTGCACCGGCACCAGCCGCGTGCTGGTGCACGAGTCGGTGCACGACGAGCTGCTCGAGCGGGTCGCCGCCGCGGCCCGGGCGCTCACCGTGGGCCCGGGCACCGCCGCCGGGGTGAACCTGGGGCCGCTGGCCACCGCCCGGCAGAAGGCCACGGTGCTCGGCCACGTCGAGCGGGCCCTGGCCGACGGGGCTCGCCGCGTGGCCGGCGGCCCGGAGGACGGCGACATGGAAGCCGGCGCGCTGGCCCACGGACACTTCGTGCGGCCCACCGTCTTCGCCGACGTCGACCCACTCTCCGCCCTGGCCACCGAGGAGGTGTTCGGCCCCGTGCTGGCGTTCCTGCGGGTCGGCTCCTTCGACGAGGCGCTGGCCATCGCCGACAACACCCGGTTCGGGCTGTCGGCCGCGATCGTCACCGCCGACCTCGGCCGGGCGATGCGCTTCGCCAGGGAGGCCCCCGCCGGCCTGGTCAAGATCAACCAGCCCACCACCGGGCAGGCCATGAACGCGCCGTTCGGCGGCATCAAGGACAGCAGCACCCAGACATCGAAAGAACAGGCAGGTGACGCCATGATGGCCTTCTACACGGTGGACAAGACCGTCTACCTGAGCGCATGACCGACCACCAGCCGCAGGTCGCGGCCACCCCCACCGACAGCACACCCACCAACGGCACCCCGGTGGACAACGCGTCACCCCCGCCCTGCGAGTTCGTCGCGGTCTGCCGCGCCGGGCAGGTCCGGGACGGCTACGTCCGCCGGTTCTACGCCACCACCGAGCACGGCGAGCTGGAGCTGGCGATCTCCCGGCTGCACGGCAAGGCCTACGCCACGTCCAACTACTGCACCCACCTGGACTGCCTGCTCAGCTCGGGCAAGCTGCAGGACGACGGCATCCGCTGCTCCTGCCACAACAGCGTGTTCGAGCTGGAGGGCGGCACCCCCATCCAGCCGCCGGCCACCGAGCCGATCGCCACCTACCCGGTGCGCGAGGAGGACGGAAAGGTGCTGGTCGGGCTCACCGAGCGCGACGTGCTCGAGGGCGGGCCCCGGCGACGCCGGCTGCCGAAGTGACCGTGTCCACCGGCTCCTGGCCCGACAGCTGGGGCCCGGTGCGCACCTCCACCCTGGCCACCGGCGGGATGGTCAGCAGCTCCCACCCGGCAGTGAGCCAGGTGGGGGCGGGGGTTCTCGCCTCCGGCGGCACCGCGGTGGACGCCGTGCTGGCGATGACCGCGCTGTCCTGGATCGCCCTGCCCGGCCAGTCCGGCATCGGCGGCGACGCGTTTGCCGTGGTCCGCGAGCCCGACGGTCAGGTGTGGACGGTCAACGGCAGTGGCTACGGTCCGGACGGGGCGAGCGCGGAGAGCTGGGCCGAGCGTGGCCAGCGGGTGCTGCCCGGCACCGGACCGCTGTCGGTCGCCACCCCCGGCGCGCTGGGCGCACTGTCTACCCTGCACACCCGCGGCGGCACCCGGCCGCTGAGCGAGCTGTGGTCGGGTGCCGCGGCCGCCGCCCGCACGGGCTTTCCGTGCACCGCGAAGAACCGCGCGGACATCGCCGAGCACACCGCGGCGCTGCGGGCCGACGAGAGCCTGGCCCGCTGGCTGCTGCCGGACGAGCACCTGCCCGCGGTGGGCCAGCGACTGGCCTGCCCCGAGCTGGCCACCAGCATCGAGGCGCTGGCCGCTGATCCCACGCTGCTGCACCGCGGGTGGATGGGCGAGGCCGCGGTGGCGCTGCTGCAGGCCGGCGGGGCGCCGTTCTCCGGGGACGAGTGGCCGCTGGGCCTCGACGTCCCGGCCGAGGCCGCCATCAGCGCGTCCTGGGGCGAGCACGTGGTGCACCAGACGCCGCCGCCCACGCCCGGCTGGATGGTGCTGCAGCAGGCCGGGCTGCTCGACGGACGGCTGGCCGGTCGCTGCACCTGGGACGCCGAGGCGGTGCACCTGCTTGCCCTGGCCGCCCGCCGAGCCTTCGCCGACCGCTACCGCAGCTGCGGCTCCGACAACGACGCCTGGCGGGCGCTGCTGGACCCGGCCGTGCTGGCCGCGACCCGTGCCGAGCTGGGCGCCCGCCCCGATCCCGCCACCGTGCCGGTGTCGGTGGCCGGTGACACCACCAGCTGCGTCGCGGTGGACGCCGAGGGGCGTGCGGTCAGCGCAATCTCCTCGCTGGCCTTCACCTACGGCGCCCGGATCAGCGTTCCCGGCACCGGGATCGCGCTGAACAACCGGTTGGCGCGTGGGTCCTACCTGCTGCCCGGACACCCCAACGCCCTGGCTCCCCGGCGCAAGCCGCTGCACACCCTCAACGCCTGGATCGTCACCGACGCGGCCGGGCGGCTGCGCCACGTGGGCAACACCCCGGGCGGCGACGGCCAGGTGCAGTGGAACACCCAGCTGCTGGCCCACCTGCTCGACGGTGGCGTCGACCCGCAGACCGCGGTGAGCGCGCCGCGGCACACCGTGCACCCCGGCTCCGACGCCGACGCGCTGCACCAGCCGGAGACGCTGCAGGTGGAGAGCCGGCTGGGCGCGACCGTGTTGACCGAGCTGGCCGAGCGCGGGCACGACCTGCGGGACATGGGCCCGTGGGGCGCCGGGGGCAGCGCCCAGGTGATCAGCGTGGACCACGACCGGGGTGTGCTCGCCGGTGCCGCGGACCCCCGGATGGACGGGGTGGCCCTCGGTGTCTGATCAATTCACCAGTGCGGTTCCACCGCAGGGCGACTACGTGGCCGCGGTGGTGCACGGCGGGCTCGTCCTCACCGCGGGGATGACCCCGCGCCGCGCCGGGGTGCTGCAGGTGCGCGGCACGGTCGGCGACGACGTCGACCTGGCCGCCGCGCAAGAAGCCGCAGCCATGGCGGCGGGCAACGCGCTGCTGGCCGTCGCGGAGGCCGCCGGCGGCCTGGAGCGGGTGGCGCGGGTCCTGCGGATGACCGTCTTCGTGGCCGCGGTCGACGGCTTCACCGAGCACTCCCGGGTGGCCGACGGGGCGTCGCGGGCCCTCACCGCCCAGCTGGGCCCCCGGGGTCGCGCGGCCCGCAGCGCGGTCGGGGTGGCCTCGCTGCCCTCCGGCGCACCGGTGGAGGTGGAGCTGACCGTCGCGCTCGCCGACTAGCGAGGGTTGCACGCACCAGTAGGGGCGCACCCACGGGTGCGCCCCTACTGTGTTGGCCTGGCTCAGGCGGTGACGGTGCTCGCTGCGGCCTGCTGCGCGGCCACGTGGTCGGCAAAGGCCTGCAGCGCTGCGGCGCCCACGGCCTTGTCCTGCTCACCGTTGCCACCGCTGACGCCCACGCCGCCGACGATCTGGCCCTCGTGCACGATCGGGAAGCCACCCACGAAGACTGCGAACTTGCCGGGCAGCATGTGCTGGATGCCGAACGCCTCGTTGCCCGGCAGGACCGGGCCGTTGGGCGGCTCGTTGAACAGGTGCGTGGCCCGCTCGTGGCCGGCTGCGGTGAACGCCTTGGCGATGGAGATGTCCACGCCGGTCAGGCGGGCGCCGGGCAGCCGGTGCAGAGCGATGACGTTGCCGCCGTCGTCGACCACGCAGATGGTCTGCTTGACGCCGATCTCCTCGGCCTTGGCCCGGGCGGCGACGAGGACGGGCAGCGCGTCGTCGAGGGTGATGCGGAAGACCTGGTGCACAGGACGCTCCTTCTCCGGGCGAGCCGGTCAGACGATGGGCACAGCCCCGGGGGGACCGTTTCCACCAGCCTGGCGGCTCACCGTAGTGGCGC
The DNA here is from genome assembly GCF_004006015.1 of Rhodococcus sp. X156. Taxonomy (NCBI): domain Bacteria; kingdom Bacillati; phylum Actinomycetota; class Actinomycetes; order Mycobacteriales; family Nocardiaceae; genus Rhodococcus; species Rhodococcus sp. X156. The sequence goes on from NZ_CP034766.1 coordinate 3,628,823, forward strand.
CAATGGTGAGAGTGCCCGTGCTGAACCGCTTTTCGCTGTGCACAATGCCCACTCTGATCTGAACCTACCGAGGAGCGACACCTAGTGGCTGGTCGTGATGCCAGCCAGGAAGATGTCCACTCCGGCGAGAAACTGCTCGCGGTCGTCGTGCTCGTGGAGCAGCGATGCTGTCTCCTGCGCGATGGGGTCGGAGTCGTGCCGCGTCCACTCTGCCGCCAGGGCCTTGAGGTACGCCTCTCGATCCGCGTCCCGGGGAACCCGGCGTGCGCCGGCCGCGTGTTGTGCTGCCGAACCGAGGATGTAGCTGACCAACGCTGATCCGGCATCTGACCGGGCCGACCCGGTCACGCCGAGGCGGTGAAGCTGCGCGCCGATGCCCTTCCAGATCCGGAAGACCGCAGCCTGCAACGGCTCACGGGAGAGCTGAGTCCCGACCCACGGATGCGCATCGATCGCGTCGAAGATCCCCAGCGCCAGAGCACGGATGCTCCGCCTCGGGCCCTCGTCACCTTCGGCACGCGCCACGACTCGGCCGATGATGCCGTCGGTGGCCGCGGCAAGGAGCTCTTCCTTGTTGGCGACGTGGTGGTAGATCGCGCCCCGACCGGTCGCGAGATGTGTCGTCAGCGCCCGGACCGTCAGACCACTCTCGCCTGCCGTGTCGAGCAGCTCGATGGTCGCCTCGACGATCCGGTCCCGCGAGAGCGCGTCTGAGCGCCGTGGACCTCGCGGCGTGGAGCTGGTCATGAGCACCATCTTGACACGATTGGACCATAGGTCCAAAGTACCGATGGACCAACGGTCCAATAGTTCTCGAGAGGGACACCATGATCACTCCAGTCACCGTCGTCGGCGCGGGCCTTGGCGGCCTCACCCTCGCTCGCGTCCTGCACCTGAACGGCATTCCCGTCACCGTCTACGACGCAGACGCCTCACCCGAGGCACGGACGCAGGGCGGGCAGCTCGACCTGCACGAGCACAACGGCCAGCGCGCGCTGGAGATCGCCGGGCTCACCCGGGAGTACCGCGGGATCGTCCACCGGGGCGGCGCAGCCCAGCGAGTGGTCGACCAACACGGCACAGTGCTTGCCGAGCTGCCCGACGACGGCTCCATGGCAAGCCCCGAAGCCCTCCGGGGCGACATCCGACGGATCCTCCTGGAATCCCTTCCGGCGGGCACGGTGCAGTGGGGGAAGAAGCTCCTCTCCGCCACTCCGCTCGGCCGAGGACAGCACGAGCTTGCCTTCGCGAGCGGGCCCGCGGTCCGCGCCGAGGTCCTGGTCGGTGCTGACGGCGCGTGGTCGAAGGTCCGGGAGCTGCTCTCCGGCCAGAAGCCCACGTATGCGGGCGTGAGCTACGTGGAGACGTACCTGCACGACGTGGACGAACGCCATGCCGCAACGGCGGCTGTAGTTGGCAGTGGCGCGCTGTACGCCCTTGCTCCGGGCAAGGGGTTCCTCGCACACCGCGAACCGGGCGGGACCATCCACACCTACGTCGTGCTCAGCCGTCCAGCCCAGTGGTTCGCCGACATCGACTTCACCGACGCCGCCGCCGCCAAGGCGCGCGTCGCGGCCGAGCTCGAGGGATGGGCGCCCGAGCTCATCTCGTTGATCGCCGACGGAGAGACCGGACCCGTTCTGCGCAGCATCTACCGGCTCCCGAACCGCCACCAGTGGGACCGCGTCCCCGGCGTCACACTTCTGGGGGACGCCGCGCACGTGACCCTCCCCGGGGGCGAGGGTGCGAACATCGCGATGCTCGACGGTGCCGAGCTGGGCCAGGCGATCGCCGCCCACCCGGACGACGTCGAGGCCGCCCTCGCCGGCTACGAGGAAGCGATGTTCCGACGCAGCGAGGCCGAAGCGATCGCCGCGCACGAGACCATCGAGCTCATCTTCGGCGCCAGTGCACCCTCCGGCCTTGTCAACCTCTTCACGGGAACCGACGGGCCCTCGTCCGGCTAGGCCAGAGCTGTTGCGGTCCGATTGTTAACCGAGCCGAAACTGCCATTTACACCCAGTAGTTGTGACACGGTGCACACTGCACATCATCGGCCCTGTGCAGTTGTGCACGTTGCGCATGGACGGCGGTCGTCGCTTCCGGAAGTTTGACCCTCGTGGCCCCCCGCACGCCGGACCCGCCGGCGGTGGGCGTCGCGCGGATGTTGTCCCAGAGGAGCCAGCCGTGCCGCACCATCACGACGAAGACGTCCTGACCCTGGCCCGACTGCTGCAGGAGCCGGTGCTGCGCCGCACCTGCTGGCACCCCGGTCCGCACGAGACCACGGTCGCGCTGGAGTGGGTGGTGCCCTGGGCGGTCGCGGCACAGCGCGACGACCGCCTCGACGGGGTGCTGGTGCACGCTGCCCAGCACGAGATCCCCAGCTACGGTGGGCTGGACGCGGTGGCCACCGCGCTGGCCGAGCGGGGTGCGGCGGCGCTGCTGGTGGACGGGCACCAACCCGGCCCGGATGATGCCGCCGCGGCGGCCCGGCTGCCGCTGGTCACCACCGCCGACTCCGTCTCCTTCGCCGCGGTCAACCGGCTGGTCGCCGACCTGACGCTGGCCCGGGAGACGCACGTGCTGCGCTACGGGCTCAGCGTGCACCGCGCCCTGGCCGAGCTGCTCTACCGCGGGGCCGAGCTGCCGGCGCTGTGCAGCCAGATGTCGCGCATGTCGCAGTGCCCCGTCGCGGTGCTCGACGCCACCGGCGCCCTGGTGGCCATGGAGCAGGCCAACCCACGGATGGTGGAGCCCCGCCAGCTGGCGCAGGTGTTCCAGGAACGGGCCGAGCGCCTCGGGGCGGGCGGTGACCCCGCCGAGCTGCACCCTCGGGTGGTGCCCTTCACCGTCGGGGGCCGCGAGGTGGCCTGCGTGCTCAGCCCGATCGTGCTCGGCGGTCGGCACGACGGTTGGCTGGTGCTGGTGGAGCCCTCCACCGAGCCGCACCCGCACGACCTGGCCGAGCACCAGGTGCTGGTGGAGCAGGCAGTCCCCATCGTGGGCACCGAGATGCTGCGGCTGCGCAGCGTGCACGGCGCCCAGGAGCAGGCCCGCGGCGACTTCGTGCACGGCCTGCTGCACGGGCACTTCGCGTCGCTGCAGGAGCTCAGCGCCCGCGCAGCGCACTACGGCCTGCCGGTGCGCTCCACCTTCGCGGTGGTGGTTGCCTCCGGGGTGGTCGGCGTCGGGGACAGCTCGGCCGGGCAGGCGCTGAGCCTCGCCGCGCTGACGTCCCGGCTGGTGCCCGAGCAGGAGCGCCACACCCAGGCGGCGGTGGTTGGTGACGTGCTGGTGATGGTGCGCGAGCTGTGCACCGCCGCCGAGGGTGCTCCCGCAGCTGGCGTCGCCGAGGCCGCCGAGTACGCCGCCGCCCTGCACCGCCACCTCACCGGGCGACGGGCCCAGGCCGGGCGCCCGGTGCACGTCTCCTACGGGCGCCCCGCGACGGGGGCGCTGTCGCTGCCGGACAGCTACCGGGAGGCCCGGATGACCTTGGGCCTGCAGAACCGGCTCGGGCTGGCCGAGGTGTGCAGCTACCAGGACCTGCAGGTGCACGCCGTGCTGCAGGACGTCGCCGTCAGCCGCACCGGGCGGGACTTCGCCGCCGACCTGCTGGCGCCGCTGCGCGACCCGACGGTGGGCGACATGGAAGAGGTGGTGCTGGCCTACATCGCCAGCGGGGGCAACGTGAACGCGGCGTCCCGGGACCTGCACATCCACCGCAACACCATGCTCTACAAGCTCGACCGGGCGTCGCGGCGGCTGGGGATGGACCTGCGGCAGGCCGACAACCAGTTCGCGGTGTGGCTGGCGCACACCCTCGACCTGCTGGCCACCACCACCGCTGAGGTCAACCGCGTGGTCAGCCCACTCTGAGCGCGGATGTGGGTTGCAGGTGGTCGTCGCGTCCGCCGAAGCTCAGCGCCAGGCCCAGCACCGCCACCACGGCGCAGCCGCCGAACAGCCAGCCCAGCGCCCCCGGGTAGGCGGCAGCCACCCCTGCGGTACCCAGCGCGGCGCCGACGAATCGCATCATGTTGAACAGGCCCAGCCCGGGCCCCAGCTGCCCGGCCGGCGACCTGGTGGCGCCGGTGAGCGCCGGCGTCTGCACCAGCGCGACGCCCAACCCGGTGCCCACCAGCACCAGGGCGATCACCGGCAGCGACCGAACCCCGGAGCCGACGACCACCGCCAGGGCGACGTCGCCCAGCACCAGCACGCCGAGGCCGACCCGCAGCACCAGCCGAGGTCCCACCCGGTCAGCCAGCAGGCCCACGAACGGCGCGGAGACCGCCCACACCAGCGGGAGGGCGAAGGTCAGCAGCCCGGTGGTGGTCACCGACAGCCCCACCGCGCCGGTGAGGTGCAGCGGCACCGCGACCAGCACCGCCGCCAGCGACGACTGCTGCACGAAGACGCCGGTGGCGCTGCGCAGCCAGCGGATCTCCACCAGTGCCCGCGGGTCGATGAACGGCGCGGGCCGGCGCAGCCCGGTCACCACGAACACTGCCAGGGAGGCAAAGCCCAGCACCACGCCCAGCAGCGGCAGCGCCAGCGGCACCCCGGCCTGGGGCGCCGCGGTGGCGGCGCACATCAGCAGCGCCACCCCGGCGGTGAGCGACCCCGCCCCCAGCCAGTCGATGCGCGCGCCGCGGCCGACGTGCTGGGGCACCACCACCAGCGTCAGCACCAGCACGCCCACCGTCACCGGCACCAGCCCGGCGAAGATCGCCCGCCAGCCGAACAGGTCGGACACGATGCCCCCGACGGGTGGACCCACCGCCTGGCCGATGCCGTTGGCCGCGCCCCAGGCGCCCATGACGCGGCTGCGCCGGTTCTCCGGCCAGCTGGCCGAGAGCATCCCCATCACCGCCGTCGGCACCGCCGCGCAGCCCAGACCCTGCACCGCCCGGGCGGCCACCAGCAGCGGCAGGCTGGGGGCCAGGGCAGCGCCCAGCGTGCCCAGGGTGAGCACGGTGAGGGCGAGCACCAGCGTGCGGCGCCGCCCGAGCCGGTCGCTGACCCACCCGGTCAGCGGCATCATCACCGCGAGCACCAGCACCGACGTGGACGCCACCAGCACCCCTTGGGTGACCGGGGCGCCGAAGTCGTCGGTGATCTGGCGCAACGGGACGTTGACGATGTTGTTGCTGACCGTCCCGAGGAAGGTCGCGCCGAGCAGGGCGGCGAGCAGCCACCCTCGCCGCGAGGGGCCGGTGGCGGCCGAGACCGCCTGGTCAGACGCCGTGAGACGTGCCGTCACCCTCGTCCTCTCGCCGGCCGCAGTGTTTTTACGTCTGCGAAACATCGTGCAGCACCACATGAGCAGGGACTACGGCACGCTGCACATTTGTGGGCCACCCGGGTGTGCACATCGTTCATGGACGGGCCTAGCCAAGTCAGGGAGTTTCGCCAATATCACATTGGGCTTCCCCGGGAGACGACGATGCAACTGACAGCAGCTCACTGGGTGTTCCTGGCCGGGGTGGTGGTGATCCTCGCGACCATGGTCATGCGCAAGAACATCGTGGTCCCCGCGGTGGTGGCCACCTTCCTCACCGCGCTGGTCTGGTCGAAGAGCCTGGCCACCGGGCTCTCCGCGATCTTCAACGCCAGCCTGGTCGCCGCCACCTCGCTCTTCAACATCTTTCTCATCATCGCCATGGTCACGGCAATGCTGCGCGCCCTCGAGGGGCTGGGCGCCGACCGGAAAATGGTCGCGCCATTCCGTGGCGTGATGCGCAACGGCCACCTCGCATTCTGGACTCTGGTGATCGTCACTTACTTCATCTCGCTCTTCTTCTGGCCGACGCCCGCGGTGCCGCTGATTGGCGCGGTGCTGGTGCCGGTGGCCATTCGGGCCGGGCTGCGGCCGCTGGCCGCGGGCTTCACCATCGCCATCGCGGGCCAGGGCATGGCGCTGTCGTCGGACTACGTGATCGGCGTGGCGCCGGGCCTGTCGGCCACCGCGGCTGGGGCGGACCCGGCCGTCGTCGCGGACCGGGCCTTCGTCATGTCGCTGGTGGTCGGGGCGGTCGCGCTGGCCATCGGCTATGCCATGGAGATCCGCAAGATGCGCAAGCCCTCCGACGCGCTGCTGGAGGAGTGGGAGTCCACCGCCGAGCGTGGGGCGCCCACCGCGGACGCCGAGGTGGTTGAGGAGCTCGCGGAAGGGTCTACCGCGGTAGCGGTGGAGCGGCGAGAGCTGGTCGGCGCCGGTACTGGCGGGCACGGCGGTCCGCCGCCGGTGGTCGGGCACGGCCCGGCGCTGCGCGGCACCCCGGCTGGTGAGCCGATGCCACCGGAGCGGCACAGCATCCTCCCGGTCGACAAGCCATGGGCGGCCAAGGCCTTCGCGGTGCTGGTACCGGCGGCATACCTGGCGCTGATCATCTACATGGTGCTGGCCAGCGCCTCCGACTCGGTGACCGACCTCAAGGGCGGCGACGCCGCGGCACTGGTCGGCGGCATCGCGCTGCTGATGGTGTTCGGCGCCGCCTTCGTCCGCGACCGCAGCACGTTCATGGAGGCCTCCGCTGAGCACATCGTGGACGGACTGGTGTTCGCCTTCAAGGCGATGGGTGTGGTGCTGCCCATCGCTGGGTTCTTCTTCCTCGGCAACGGCGACTTCTCCGCCCAGATCCTCAGCCTGGGCGAGGACGCGCAGGGCCCGTCGCTGCTGTTCGACCTGGTGCTCTCCGCCCAGGACAGCCTGCCGCAGAACACCATGATCACCGCGTTCGGCATCTTGCTGGTCGGCCTGGTCGCTGGCCTGGAGGGCTCCGGCTTCTCCGGCCTGCCGCTCACCGGGTCGCTGGCCGGCTCGCTCGGGGAGACCTCCGGGGTGAGCAGCCCGACGCTGGCGGCCATCGGACAGATGGGCAACATCTGGTCCGGCGGCGGCACCCTGGTCGCGTGGTCCTCGCTGCTGGCGGTGGCCGGCTTCGTCCGGGTGCCCGCGGTGGAGCTGGCCCGCAAGTGCTTCATCCCGGTGATGAGCGGCCTGGTGGTGGCCACCGTGATGGCGGTGGTGGTCTTCGGCTGACGCCCGGGTTCTTCGGCGGGCTCGTGGATCAGCGGACGTGCGCGGGGCGGTACTGCACGCTGATCCGCGGGCCCGTCGGCCGGGTCGACTTGGGCACGGCGTGCTCCCAGGTGCGCTGGCAGCTGCCGCCCATCACCAGCAGGTCGCCGTGGCCCAGCGAGTACCGCAGCGTGGGTCCACCGCCCTCGGTGGGCCGCAGCAGCAGCGGCCGATCGGCGCCGAGGGACAGGATGGCGACCATGGTGTCGGTGCTGCGGCCACGCCCCACCCGGTCGCCGTGCCAGGCCACGCTGTCGGCGCCGTCGCGGTAGAAGCACAGGCCCGCGGTGGTGAACGGCTCGCCCAGCTCCGGACCGTAGTGGGCGTCCAGGCGTCGGCGGGCCTGCACCAGCAGTGGGTCGGGCAGCCGGTCGCCGTCGCGGTAAAAGCAGACCAGCCGGGGCACGTCGACCACCCGGTCGTACATCTGTCGGCGCTCCGCCCGCCAGGGCACCCCGTCCACCAACCGGTCGAACACCGCCTCGGAGCCGGTGAGCCAGCCGGGCAGCACGTCCACCCAGGCGCCGTGGCTGAGCTGGCGGCGCTGCACCGCGGCACCCAGCTCGCCGAGCACCGGGCCCTCGTCGGCGACGTCGAACAGCGACGACTGCAGCGCACCTGCCATGGATCCACGGTAGCAGAACCAGTCGAACATGTGTTCTAGTTCTTGCCGGTGACCGCGCCGTACCGCTGCAGCGCCACCTGCCGCTCGTGGGCGTGGTCCACCAGTGGCTCGGGGTAGCCGGGCGGGGGTCCGTCGGGCAGGGTGTGCACCGCCTTGCCGGGCACGCCCCGCAGCTCCGGCACCCACCGGCGCACGTAGTCGCCGTCGGGGTCCACCTTCTGTCCCTGCGTCACCGGGTTGAACACCCGGAAGTAGGGGGAGGCGTCGGTGCCGGTGCCGGCCGTCCACTGCCAGCCGTGCTGGTTGTTGGCCAGGTCGCCGTCCACCAGGTGGTCCATGAAGTGCCGCGCGCCCCACCACCAGGGCAGGTGCAGGTCCTTGGTGAGGAAGGACGCGACGATCATCCGCAGCCGGTTGTGCATCCACCCCTCGTGGCGCAGCTGACGCATCCCGGCGTCCACGATGGGAAAGCCGGTGCGTCCCTCCCGCCAGGCGGCGAAGGCCCGCTCGGCGTCCGGGCCGCTGTCGTAGCCCAGCGCGTCGAAGCGCCGGTCGTAGCTGCGCCGGGCGGAGTCCGGCCGGTGGTGCAGCACGTCGGCGTAGAAGTCCCGCCAGGCCAGCTCGGTCTGGAACGTGGTGGCGCCCTCGCCGTGGTCGCTCGCCAGGGTGTGCAGCAACGTCCGCGGGTGCACGCAGCCCCACTTCAGGTACGCCGACATCCGGCTGGTGACGTCGCGGTCGGGCCGGTCGCGGTCGGTGGCGTAGCCAGGCAGGTCCTCGGTGCGGAACTGCTCCCACCGGGCCAGCGCTGCCGCCTCACCGGGGTCCGGGAGCTCGAGTGCGCCCAGGTCCACGTCCGCCGGGACGGCGCACCGCGAAGCAACCGGGGGCGGGTCCAGCCAGCTCACCGTGGCGGCCGAGGTCTGCGCCGGCGGGCGCCAGCCGTGCTCGGCCCAGGCCCGCCGGAACGGGGTGAACACCCGGTAGGGCGTGCCGTCGGGCTTGGTCACCCGGCCGGGCGCCACCGCGTAGGGCGAGCCGGTGGTGACCAGCTCGGTCTCGCCCAGCGCATCGCGCACCGCGCCGTCCCGGCGGCGGCCGTAGGGACCGAAGTCGGCGCTGACGTGCACGGTGCGCGCCTGCACCTGCCTGGCCACCTCGGGCACCACCTGCACCGGGTCGCCACGCACCAGCAGCAGCCGACCCTGCAACGCCGCGTCCAGCTCACGCAGGCAGCGGTAGAGGAAGGTGGTGCGCGGGGCACCGGCGGGACCCAGCAACGCGTCGTCCAGCACGAACAGCGCCACCGAGGAGCGGGCGGTGGCCGCGGCCGCGCTCAGCGTCGGCAGGTCACCCAGGCGCAGGTCCCGGCGAAACCACACGATCGCCGTCTCGTCCTGGTCCACGCTGCGCTGCACCGGGGCCAGGGTTGCTGGCGGCGCCAAAGATCGCAAGTGTGCTGCTGGGAGGCAACTTCTCTACCCTGGTTCCGTGAGTCACGCCCCCGCCGCCGTCGAGCTCGTGGTCCTGCTCGACGAGTCTGGCCACGAGATCGGCACCATGCCCAAGAGCGAGGTGCACACCGCGCACACCCCGCTGCACCGGGCGTTCTCCTGCTACGTCTTCGGTCCGCACGGACAGGTGCTGCTCACCCAGCGCGCCCTGGACAAGTCCACCTTCCCCGGGGTGTGGACCAACACCGTGTGCGGGCACCCGGCGCCCGGCGAGGACGACGTCGACGCCATCCGCCGCCGGGCCGAGCACGAGCTGGGCATCACCGTCACCGACATCCGCCCGGCGCTGCCGGACTTCCGCTACCGCGCCGAGTTCCAGGGCGTGGTGGAGAACGAGATCTGCCCGGTGTACCTCGCTCGCACCGGCGACACCCCGCAGCCCCGCCCGGACGAGGTCAACGACTGGGTGTGGCTCAGCTGGGAGGAGCTGCCCAGCGAGGTCGCCCGACGCGCCGCGGAGTTCTCGGCGTGGAGCCAGACCCAGATCTCCCAGCTGCGCCAGCGTGCCGTGGTGCGCGACTACCTGCAGGACTGACCGGCCCGGTCAGAGCGCGTCAAGGTACTCCAGCTCGGGCGCGGCCGCCAGGAACCCGGCCATCACCTTGCCGCCCTCCTTGAAGTGCGCGGACTCCCCGTGCGCCTTGGCGGCGGCGCCGTCGGCGTAGAGCTCGAGCATCTTGTAGACGTTCGGCTCGGTCTTGGACCGGGTGAGCTGGTAGAGCAGGTTGCCCGGCTCGTTCTCCCGCACCTGCACCCCCAGCGCGGCAATGGCGGCCTCGAAGTCGGGACCCGTTCCTTCGCGGACGGTGAGGGTGGCGATGACGGCAAGCATGGGCGGTTCCTTCGGCGAACGTCGAGTGGCGCAGGGACACAAGCAGACGCTCGGAGTACAGCCGACCACGCAGGGGGCGTCAACCACTGCCCGGCGAACCGGGGGGCGCGGGTGCGGCGAAGACCAGGTGACTCTGCCGGACACTGACCTGGAGGCCGACCATGCGTGCACAGATCCGGCGGGCGCTCACCGCCGCCACCCTCACTACCGCCACGCTCGGCGCCGTGCTGAGCGGCGGCCTCGCCACCGCCGCCGCGGCCCCGGCTCCAGTGCAGACCCAGGCGCCCGGGCCGCTGCAACCGGTGCCCACGGACCTGTCCCGCTACCTGGGCACCTGGAACCAGCTGGCGTCCATCCCCGCGTTCTTCGACGTCTTCTGCGTCCGCGACACCCAGGCGCGCTACAGCCTCAACGACGACGGCACCGTGCGCGTGCAGAACCGCTGCGCCGGACCGTTCGGCATCCCGGTGCCCATCGAGGGCACCGCACGGGTGAGTGACCCGGTGACCACCGGAGCCCTGCAGGTGACCTTCCTGGCTGCGTTCAACCAGCCGGTGTTCCTGGGCGGCACCAACTACGTGGTGGCCGCCCACAGCCCCGACACCCTCGACGAGGACTACACCTGGGCGCTGGTGGGCTCGCCCGACCGCAGCACCGGGTTCGTCCTGTCGCGCACCCCCGCACTGGACGAGGCGCAGTGGCGCACCGTGCTCGCCGCGGTGACCGACGCGGGCTTCGACCCGTGCCGGCTGAACACCACGGTGACCACCGGTGGCCTGCAGACCGCGCAGCCGCTGTGCACGCTCGACCCGTCCGGCCGCTGACCGCGGGGGCCTGACCCGCGCCGATTCGGGCCCGCCCGGCTACCGGTCAGCCTCGTGGGCCGCGAGCCGGGTGAGCAGGTAAGGCGCCGTGGCGCTGCCCTCGGCCCGGGCCACCGTCTCCGGAGTGCCTGCGGCCACCACGCACCCGCCCTGGTCCCCACCGCCGGGGCCCAGGTCGATGACCCAGTCGGCGCTGGCGATCGTGTCGAGGTCGTGCTCGACGAGCACCACGGTGTTGCCTGCGTCCACCAACCGGTGCAGCAGGCGGAGGAGCAGGGTGGTGTCGGCGGGGTGCAGGCCCGCGGTGGGCTCGTCGAGCAGGTACAGCGCGTGCCCGCGGCGGGCACGCTGCAGCTCGGTCGCCAGCTTGATTCGCTGGGCCTCACCACCGCTGAGCTCGGTCGCCGGCTGGCCCAGGCGCAGGTAGCCCAGCCCGACCTCGCTCAGCGTGGTCAGGCTGCGCGCGGCAGCGGGCACGTCGGCCAGGAACTCGACCGCCTCGTCGACGGAGAGCGCCAGCACGTCGGCGATGTTCTTGCCGCGGTGGTCGATCTCGAGAGTCTCGTCGTTGTAGCGCGCGCCGTGGCAGGTGGGGCACGGCGCATAGGTCCCGGGCAGGAAGAGCAGCTCGACGGAGACGAAGCCCTCTCCCTGGCAGGTCTTGCAGCGACCCTCGGCAACGTTGAAGGAGAAGCGGCTGGCGCCATAGCCACGCTTGCGCGCCTCCGGGGTCGCCGCGTACAGCTTGCGCACCGCGTCGAAGAGGCCCGTGTAGGTCGCCAGGTTGGAGCGCGGCGTGCGCCCGATCGGGCGTTGGTCGACGCACACGAGCCGATCGAAGGACTCCAGGCCGATGGCGTCGTCGACGTCGACCTCGAGCTCGCTGCCCTCCTCGTCGGGGGCCTGGCCGAGGCGGCGGCGCACCAGCTCAGCGAGCACCTGGCTGACCAGCGTCGACTTGCCCGAGCCGGACACCCCGGTCACGGCGGTGAGCACGCACAGCGGCACGTCGACGGAGAGGTCCTGCAGGTTGTGCCGGCTGACCCCATGCAGGCGCAGCCACCCGTGGGGCGTGCGCTGGGGACGCTGAAGTGGCTCCGCACGGCCGAAGAGGTGCTTTCCGGTGATCGACCTCTCGACGTGCTCCAAGCCTGCCACCGGCCCGGAGTAGAGCACGTGCCCCCCGCGCTCGCCGGCCTCCGGGCCGATGTCGACGATCCAGTCGGCGCGGCGCACCACGTCGAGGTCGTGCTCGACGACGAACAGGGAGTTGCCCGAGCCCTTGAGCGCGTCGAGCACGTCCAGCAGCGGCTCGGCGTCGGCGGGGTGCAGGCCCGCGGAAGGCTCGTCGAGGACGTAGACCACCCCGAAGAGGCCGGAGCGCAGCTGCGTGGCGATGCGCAGCCGCTGCGCCTCACCGGGTGAGAGCGTGGTGGAGCTGCGCCCCAGCGAGAGGTAGCCCAGCCCCAGCTCGAGCAGCACCTGCACCCGGGCCACCAGGTCGGCGCAGATGCGCACCGCGACCTCGGTGCCCTCCCCCGAGCTGGCCGAGGAGGTCGCCGCGGCAACCTCGGTGAGCTCGGCCACCGGGCGCAGCAGCGCGACCAGCTCGGTGAACGACAACGCGTTGGTCTGCGCGATGGTCATCCCCGCGAAGGTCACCGCCAACGACTCCGCCCGCAGCCCGGCACCATGGCAGCCCGAGCACCCGACGCTGCGGACGAAGCGCAGCGCCTTGTCCCGCATCATCTGGCTCTTGGAGGTGGCCAGCACGTGGTGCACGTGTGCGCGAGCACTCCAGAACAGCCCGTAGTAGCCGTGGTCGATGCGGTCGCGCTCGGGCTTGATCAGCACCTTGGGCTGCTCGTCGGTGAAGAGCAGCCAGTTGCGGTCCTTCGCGCTCAGCGTGTGCCAGGGGGCGTCGACGTCGATCCCCAGACCGGCCACGATGCTGCGCAGGTTCGCGCCCTGCCAGGCACCGGGCCAGGCGGCGATCGCGCCCTCACGGATGCTGAGCGAGGTGTCCGGGACCATCAGCTCCTCGCTGACGTCGTGCTCCACCCCCAACCCGTGACAGCGCGGGCAGGCCCCCGCTGCGGTGTTCGGCGAGAACGCCTCCGCCTCCAGCCGCGAGGCACCGTCCGGATAGGTGCCGGCGCGCGAGTAGAGCATCCGCACCAGGTTCGACAGCGTGGTCAGCGTGCCCACCGTCGAGCGGGCGCTGGGGGCACCACGCCGCTGCTGCAGCGCCACCGCCGGCGGCAGACCGGTGATCTCCTGCACGTGCGGGGCGCCGACCTGCTGGAGCAGCCGACGTGCGTAGGGCGCCACCGACTCGAAGTAGCGGCGCTGCGCCTCGGCGTAGAGCGTGCCAAAGGCCAGGGAGGACTTGCCGGAGCCGGAGACGCCGGTGAAGACGACCAGCGCGTCGCGGGGCAGGTCGACGTCGATGTTCTTGAGGTTGTGCTCGCTGGCTCCGCGCACGTGGACGAAAGGATCGCTCGGGTCTGGGTGCACACCCTGTGTGTAACCGCTTGCGGACGGTCGCGCACCTTGATCGCTGTGAGATTGAACGTGGCTAGCTGCCGAACACCGCCCAGCAGCTGGTCAAGGCCGGCTCCGCGTTCATGCCGGGACGGCCTGCGGCAGGATCGGCGAGTCGGCGTCCACGCGCACTCCGTCACGCAGGCAGAACATCGGCTGCAGCAACCGGTCGGTGGTCACCACGGTGCCGTCGTTGTCCTGCAGGCGGAACGAGCCACGCTCGTCGCGGAGCACGGTGATGTCGGCGCCCCTGCCCACGGCGAGCGATCCCAGCTGGTCGCTCATGCCGAGCATCGCCGCCGGGTTGGCCGTGACCATCTCGACCACCTGGTGCAGTGACAGCCCGAGCGCCAGCATCGAGCTCATCGCCTGGGTCAGGCTGAACCGGGCCTGACCCAGGAACGGGTGGTTCTCCTCGTCCGGGTGCTCCACGGGGGTCCCGGCCGGGGCTGGAACCTCGGTGTTGTAGCCGTGCATGTCCGCGCCCAGGGTGTGCGGGACGATGCCGGCCCGCAGGGCCTTGGCCGCCAGGCGGTAGGAGAAGTGGCTGCCATGACCCACGTCGACCTTCAGCCCCCGATCCAGCGCCGCCCGGATGACGGAGTGCACCTCGCCATCGCGGTTGACGAAGCCGCCGGGGTGCCGGGTGAAGGGATGGGCCAGCACGTCCCCCTCCCTGAGCAGCGGGATGACCCGCTCCACGATGGTGTCCGCGTCCTCCCCGTTGGCCCCGCTCGCGGGCAGCCCCCACAGCTGGCCGAAGTGCACGTACAGGGGCAGCCCCACCTGGTGGGCGATGTCCGCGGCCAGCTCGATCACCTCGATGCCCCAGCGGGCGAAGCCACCGATCTCGGCGTGTGCCTTGATCCCGCGCACCAGGTCGAGGTTGGCTGCCGCCGACGCCACCGTGGCCTGCACGTTGACGCCCGTCGGGCTGTACAGCTGGTCGTAGAGGTGCCCCTCCAGCCCTCCGACGAGGTAGGCCGACAGGAACGCCAGCACCCGCGTCTGCGCAGGCTCGGCGATGAAGTGCCGGAAGCCCGGCAACGTCATGCACGACGGTCCGCCCTGGTCGACCACGGTGGTCACCCCGGAGCGCACGCCCACCACGTCCGGGTTGAGGCCGAACCGGCCCGAGACGTGCTCGAACACGTGCGCGTGGGTGTCGATCAGGCCAGGCAGCACCAGCGTGCCGCGGACGTCGGCAACCTCGGTGGCCGCCACCCCTGCCAGGTCGGCGCCGATCGCGGCGATGCGACCGCCGCGGATCCCGACGTCGAGCACCGCGTCCAGCCCCGAGGCTGGGCTGATGACGTGGCCGCCGCGCAGCACGGTGTCGTACGGACCGGCGCTGTGCTCATCGGTGAGGGGCATCTGTTGCTCTCCTGACATGTGGTGTCGGGCTGGTCAGGCCGCAGCGTGGTTGCCCTGGTGGACCAGCGCGTCGAGGGTGCGCTTGTAGTCGTTGAACTTCGGCGAGGTCACGTCCCGCTTGCCCGGCAGGTCGATCTCCACGACCTCGCGCACGTACCCGGAGTTCCCGTGCGAGGAACCGCCGGCCATCACCACCACCCGGTCGGCCAGGTAGACCGCCTCCTCGATGCTGTGGGTGACGAAGACGATGGTCACCCCGGCCTCCTTGTGGATGCGCGTGAGCTCGGTCTGCATGGTCGTGCGGGTCAAGGCGTCGAGCGCACCGAACGGCTCGTCCATCAGCAGCACCGACGGCTGGTTGGCCAGCACCCTGGCGATGGCGACGCGCTGCTGCATGCCACCGGAGAGCTGGTGCGGGAACCACTTCTCCACCCGGGTCAGCCCGACCGCCTCGATGGAGCGCGTGGTGGTCGCCTTGACGTCCGCTCGGGGCATCCGCGCCTGCTTGGGCCCGTAGGCGACGTTCTCTGCCACGGTGAGCCAGGGGAACAGCCCGTAGTCCTGGAAGACCACCCCCCGTTCGGGGCCCGGCCCCGTCACCACCTCACCGCCGACGCTCACCGTCCCGTTGGTGGCGGACTCGAAGCCGGCCAGGATTCGCAGCAGGGTGGACTTCCCGCATCCGCTGGCGCCGATGACGCACACCAGCTCCCCGGTACCGATGTCGAGGTTCACCCCGGAGACGGCGTAGTCGTCCGCGCCGGCGTAGCGCTTGTCGAGACCGGTGATGGTGATGCCCGCAGGTGGGTTGCGCCGACGGCGGGTGGAGTAGATCTTCATGGGTCTTCTCCCTGGGGGGTGGGGTGCGGGGCGAGCCCGGACTTAGGGCACGAGCGGACGGCGGCCGCTGGCCAGCCGCACGAGCAGGACGAGGAGGCGGTCGGCCAGGAACCCGGCCAGTCCGATGACGATCATCACGGCGACGATGAGGTCGGTGCGTGACTGTTCGCGGGCCTGCGTGATGAGCGCGCCCAACCCGGTGCTGATGCCCACGGTCTCGCCGACCACGAGAATCACCCAGCCCAGGCCCAGCGCGATGCGCATCCCCCCGATGATGCTGGGGATCGCGGCAGGCAGCACCACCTTGTACAGCGTCTGCACCGGCCGGGTGCCCAGCATCGCCGCGGCCTCGAAGAGCCGTTCGGGAATCGCCTGCACGCCGGAGATGGTGTTGAGCAGCACGGAGAACACGGAGGCGAGGAAGACCAGGAAGATGGTCGAGCGGTCGCCGAAGCCGATGATGAGCAGGGCGAGCGGCGCCCAGGCCGTCACGGGGATGGGACGGACGAGGTTGATGGTCGGCTCGAGCATCCGGTAGACCACCCGGGAGCGGCCCATCACGATGCCCAGCGGCACCGCGATCACCACGGCGATGAGGAAGCCCTGCACCACCCGCAACGTGCTGGCGTACAGGTGCAGCCAGAGCACCCCGCTGTAGGAGTCGTTGATGACGCCGCCGAGCGCGAGGTCCGCCAGCCGCCGGGCCACGTCGTAGGGCCTGGGCACGAACTCCATCTGGATGCCGAAGGGCAGCGTCCACCCACCGCTCACCCCCTGGTCCCACAGCAGCAGCAGCACCAGCGGCACCGGCAGCGCCCACAGCGTGGCGGCCAGCCGTCGACGCAGCCCGCTGCCGCGGCGCGCTCCCGTGGCGGCCGCCGGTCGCGAGGGCGCGGTCCCAGTCGCGGCGAGCTGGGCGGCTGGGGTCAGGTCACCGGAGGCGGTCATGTCCGTCTCCGTCCTGGCGGGGGTCACCGCGCCGCCTGGATCGCGTCCACGAACGTGGTGTCGAAGACCTTGGCCATGTCCGGGACCCCGGAGAGCTGGTCGAAGGCGACCATCTGCTCGGCCAGGGCGCCGACCTGGGCGCGGTAGGCGGTGTCCAGCTGCCAGCGGGGGGTGATGTTCTTGATCGCGGTCTCGGTGACGGTGCGGTCCACGCCGAAGGTGCTGACCAGCCCGTCGACCCAGGCAGCGTGGTTGGCGTTCATGTGGTCCACCGCCTTGGTGAAGCTGTCCACGACGGCCTGCGCCAGCTTCGGGTCCTTGCCGGTGACGGTGCCAGTGGTGGCGAACACGATGTTGACGCCGCCGATCGCGGTCTCGTAGGGCGAGGTGATCTGCTTCGCCCCGGACTGCATGACGATGGAGGGCGCCGTCTCCGCGCTGAGGAACGCGTCGATCTGACCGGACTTGTAGGCGGTGGCCATGTCGGAGAAGGCAAGGTTCACCAGCTGCACGTCCCGGCTGGGGTCGAGCCCGTTGGCCTGCAGCGTCAGGCGCAGCAGCAGCTCCTGCGAGGCACCGGCGGGAAAGCCGATCTTCTTGCCCTTGAGGTCCTTCACCGAGGCGATCTCGGACTTGCCGACGAAGCCGGAGCCCCCGTTGGCGGCCGAGGCCACCATCCGCAGGTCCTGCCCGGCAGCAACCGCGGCGATCACCGACGGCGCACCCATCACGGCGTAGTCGATGGAGCCGGAGGCCAGTGCGTTCTTCATGTCCGGCGAGCTGTCGAAGAGGACGATCTCGTACTTGGTCCCCTCCGGGGCGAACTGCTCCATGAAGTACGGCTGGTACAGGTGCGGCTGGCCGCGCAGCGTGCCCACCTTCACGGCGTTCGGATCGCTGGCGGCGGTACCTCCGGGTGAGGAGATGCACGCGGTCATGGACGAGCCCAGAGCAAGCACGGCGATCAGGGCCACCAGGAGGCGACTGAGGGTGCGGGTCATCGTAGGTTCCTTTGCTCGGGCGTCGATTGGTCCGACCACCGGACACGGAGCACGTTATGGCTCGGCCGTACCGCCGAACAGGGGGAACCGGCGAACGTAACGGGTGTTTAACCAGCCCGCAATGCCGCGGTTTGGGTGTTCCACCGCCCTGGCGTGCTTCGCCCACAGCTGTTCGGTGGTTGCGCGGCACCCGGTGCCCAGGAATGATTGGTCAGACCAGAGAGAACGGATGGTGCGCATGGCACTTCACGCAGGGCGCCTGCCATGACCCCGGTGTCAGTGCCTCCGCTGGTGCGTCGCACCCACAGCGTGAGCGCAGAGGTCGCCGCCCACCTGGAGCGGCTCATCGTCAGCGGAGAGCTGCGCCCGGGCGACCGGTTGCCTCCGGAGCGGGAGCTGGCCGCGACGATGGGAGTCTCCCGCCCGTCGCTGCGGGAGGCGATGTTCGAGCTCGAGTCCAAGAAGCTGGTGGAGCGCCACCAAGGTCGCGGCAGCATCGTGGCCGAGCCCGCACGAGGCACGGCGCAGCTCTACGACAGCCTGAGCGACCTGGACGTGCAGATCGGCAACGCCAGCGAGGTACGGGACCTGGTGGAGCCGGGAATCGCCGAGCTGGCTGCCCTGCGCGCCGTCGAGTCCAACCTCGTGGCGCTGGAGAGCGTGCTGACCCGGTCCGGGGCGGACCTCACGCCTGAGGCGTCCATCCAGCTGGACGTCGAGTTCCACAGCCTGCTCGCGCACGCAGCGCAGAACCCGCTCCTGGTGGCGCTGTGCTCCATGACGATGACCTGGACCGAGCCCACCCGGGCGCTGTCCCACCGGACGGCGCTGGGACGACGCATCTCCGTCGACGGCCACCGGGCCATCTTCGCCGCGGTGCTGAGCCAGGACGGACCGGGAGCAGCTGCGGCCATGACCCGACACCTGCAGGACGTGCGCGAGCTCAGCGCGCTGGCTGCCCCGCACCACCCCTGAGCACCCCCCAGTCCTAGCCGCGGGCCATGTCCACGAAGCGGGAGTAGTGCAGCTGCGGGGCCACGGTGATGGTGGCCAGCGGGCCGTTGCGGTGCTTGCCCAGGATCAGGTCGGCCTCGCCCGCCCGCGGGTCGTCGCGCTCGAAGGCGTCCGGGCGGTAGATCAGGATGACCATGTCCGCGTCCTGCTCCAGCGAGCCGGACTCGCGCAGGTCGGAGACCATCGGCTTCTTGTCGGTGCGCTGCTCGGGACCACGGTTCAGCTGGGAGATGGCCACCACGGGCACCTCGAGCTCCTTGGCCAGCAGCTTGAGGTGGCGGGAGAACTCACTGACCTCCTGCTGGCGGGACTCCACCTTCTTGCCCGAGCTCATCAGCTGCAGGTAGTCCACGATCACCAGCTTGAGGCCGTGGCGCTGCTTCAGCCGCCGCGCCTTGGCGCGGATCTCCATCATGGTGAGGTTGGGTGAGTCGTCGATGAACAGCGGCGCCTCGCTGATCTCGCCCATCCGGCGGGCCAGCCGGGTCCAGTCGCTGTCGGTCATCTTGCCCGAGCGCATGTCGCCCAGCTTGATCTGCGCCTCGGCGGAGAGCAGCCGCATCACGATCTCGGTGCGGCTCATCTCCAGGCTGAAGATGACGCTGGGCATGCCGTGCTTGATGGAGCACGAGCGCACCCAGTCCAGGCCGAGCGTGGACTTTCCGACACCGGGGCGGGCGGCCACGATGATCATCTGCCCCGGGTGCAGGCCGTTGGTGATGGCGTCGAACTCGGTGAACCCGGTGGGCACGCCGTTGGACATCCCGCCCCGGCTGGCGATGGCGTCGATCTCGTCCATCGTCGGCTGCAGCAGCTCCTCCAGCGGGACGAAGTCCTCGCTGGTGTTGCGCTCGGTGACGGAGTAGACCTCGGCCTGGGCGCGGTCGACGACCTCGGCCACGTCCTGGCCGTCAGCGCCCGCGTAGCCGTACTGCACGATGCGCGTGCCCGCCTGCACCAGCCGGCGCAGGATCGCCTTCTCGGCCACGATGGCGGCGTAGAAGCCGGCGTTGGCCGCGGTGGGGACGGTGGCGATGAGGGTGTGCAGGTACGGGGCCCCGCCCACCCGGCGCAGCTCGTTGCGGCGCTCCAGCTCGGCCGAGACGGTCACGGCGTCGGCCGGCTCACCCCGGGAGTACAGGTCCAGGATGCAGTCGTACACGGACTGGTGGGCCGGCCGGTAGAAGTCCTCCGGGGTGAGCACCTCCAGCACGTCGGCGATGGCGTCCTTGCTCAGCAGCATGCCGCCGAGCACCGACTGCTCGGCCGCCATGTCCTGGGGCGGCTGCCGACCGAAGTCCTCCGACGGCGTCGACTCCTGTGGCGCCGAGGACAGCGACCGTCCTCGATCATCAACCAGCGCCACGGGCACCTCACCTGACCTTCTGCTCATGAGCTCAGCCCTGCGAGCTTCCGCAGGGATTCCTACCGCGACGCACCGTCAGGAACGTCGCCTTCACGCCGGCGCCACCGCGCTGGGCGGTGCACACCGTGGCGGTGACGTGCAGACGTTAGGAGCCTGAAGACACAACATCAATCGACCCTGTGCACGCACCTGTGGACAAGTTGGGGACGGGCGGGCGCGTTGGTGTGCACCCCCTGGGGACAACCTGTGGACAGACAAGAAAGTTCTCACCCAACCCGCAGGTCAGCGCCGTTTTCAGCCTGTTGGCAGATGTGGATTACTTCTGGGCACGGCGTGTCGTGGGGGTTGACAGGTCGGGCGTGTCGACTCCCGGAAACGGTCCGGCACGGCAAAGTTACCCACAGGCACGCCTGACCAGGCCATCTGCACACGGTGATCAAGTTTCACGCTGCGCTAACTGCCGTCGGGCCCGAGCACCGCCCCCAACGCGCGCAGAGCCCCCAGGCGAGCAATCGCCTGGGGGCTCTGCAGAGCGGGTGGATCAGCTGGCGACAGTGACCTCGAGGACGAGCTCAGCCGTCACCTCGGGGTGCAGGTGCACCTTCACGCTGTGCTTGCCCGCGGTCTTGATGTGCGACGCGGGGAGCTCGATCGTGCGCTTGTCCAGCGTGGGACCACCGGCGGCCTTGACGGCACCGGCGACGTCGCCGGCACTGACCGAGCCGAACAGCTTGCCCTTGGTGCCGGCACGCACCGGCAGGGTGACCGAGTCCAGGCCCGCGATCGCGGCCTTGACCTCGTTGGCGTGGTCCAGGCCGCGAATGGCCCGGGCCTCCTGGGAGCGGCGGATGCTCTCGACCTGCTTCTCGGCACCCCGGGTGGCCTTGATGGCCAGTCCGCGGGGCATCAGGAAGTTGCGGCCGTAGCCGTCCTTGACCTCGACGGTGTCGCCGGGGGCACCGAGGTTGGGAACGTCAGCGGTGAGAATGAGCTTCATCGTTGTTCCCCCTCTCAGCGTGCGGTGGACGTGTAGGGCAGCAGCGCTACCTCACGGGCGTTCTTGACGGCCACGGCAACGTCCCGCTGGTGCTGGGTGCAGTTGCCGGTGACCCGACGCGCGCGGATCTTCCCGCGGTCGCTGATGTACTTGCGCAGCAGCGTCGTGTCCTTGTAGTCGATGTGAGCGGTGCGCTCCTTGCAGAAGGTGCACACCTTCTTCTTCACCTTGCGAACTGGCGCCTTGGCCATGGATCTTCTCCGGTCTCTATCTCAAACCTGGGACCCCGCACGCGGCGGGGTAATTCCTGCGTGTCGATCAGAAGGGAGGCTCGTCGTCCGAGCCGCCGCGCGCGCCACCGAAACCGCCGCCGCCGCCCACGGACGAGCCCGTCTGCGGGGCGGAGCCCCACGGGTCGTCGTTGGCTGCGCCGCCGCCTCCGCCGGACGGTGCGGAGCTGAATCCGCCGCCGCCTCCGCCGCCACCCCGGCTGACCTTGTTGACCTTGGCCGTCGCGTACTTCAGCGACGGGCCGACCTCGTCGACCTCGAGCTCCACGACGGTCCGCTTCTCACCCTCGCGCGTCTCGAACGACCGCTGGCGCAGCCGTCCGGAGACGATGACCCGGGAACCGCGCGTCAGTGACTCAGCGACGTTCTCCGCAGCCTGACGCCAGATGTTGCAGCGCATGAACAGTGCGTCCATGTCTTCCCACTGGTTGGTCTGTGCGTTGAACTTGCGGGGGGTGGACGCCACCGTGAAGGTGGCGACCGCCGCACCTGAGGGAGTGAAGCGCAGCTCGGGGTCGGCGGTGAGATTGCCGACGATCGTCAAGTTGGTCTCGCCTGCCATGGGTCCTCCTGGAGTCGTGGGAGTGGCACAAGCGCTGAGCGGGAGGCTCAGCTCTCGGTGCGCACTGCCTTCGGTCGAACCTTCTTGGGCTCGTTCCGCAGCACCTTGGTACGGAGCACCGACTCGTTCAGGGTGAGCTGACGGTCCAGCTCGGTGACGGTGGCCGGCTCGGCGGCAATGTCGACGACGGCGTAGATGCCCTCGGCGTGCTTGAGGATCTCGTAGGCGAGCCTGCGCTTGCCCCAGACCTCCACCTTCTCGACCGAGCCGCCGTCCTTGCGAACAACGTTGAGGAATGTATCCAGGGACGGAGCGACTGTGCGCTCGTCCAGGTTCGGGTCGAGAATGACCATGAGCTCGTAATGACGCATAGGACCTCTGCACCTCCTGTGGACTAGTGAATTCGGCCGCGGCGGTTCCGCGGCAGGAGGGTCGTTGCGTCAGCAACCGAGCAAGGGTAGCAAACAGCCCCCTGACCAGCGAAATCGCTGGGTAGGGGGCTGTTTGGCTGGAGCGGGTGTCTCAGGCGGGCAGCGGAGCGGTGCGTCGCAGCACCCAGGTGCGCACCACGGCGGCCGTGGTCAGGGAGAGCAGCAGGGCCGCGACGACGGCTTCTGCGGGGACCTTGGTGGAGGCCGCGGGGACGGTGGGCATCGCCGTGACGACGCTGGCCGAGGAGGCGGGCTGCACCGCAGGGGGCTGGGCCTGGCTGGTGGCCGCACCGGCCCCGGGGCGGAGCAGGTCGGTCTGCGGGGCCAGGCCCGGGGCCTGCGCCGCACCGGGCACGCCCAGGCTGGGCAGCGCGGGCAGCCCGTAGCCGCTGAGGGACTTGGGCGGCAGGGTCGGGGCGACACCGACGGTGTACCCGGCGCCGCCCGAGGGCACGGCCGTCAGGTCGTTGTAGGTGTAGCGGGGCACCCGGCCGTAGCTGCTCTGCCCCGCCGGTGCGGCGGTGGAGGCGGAGCCGGCCGTCTGGGTGGTGTTCGGTGCGACGCCGGCGCCAGGGGCCACCGCGCCGGGGACCGGGCCGGCAGCGGCGGGAGCGGCGGCGACCGCGGCGGCGCTGGGGACGGCCTCAGGGGTCTGCACCGGCCCCGGCGGGACCACGGTGAGGGTGCAGGCGCTGCTGATCGCGTCGCGCAGCGGCTGGACCGCGGGCGGCGGGATCGCCGGGATCGCGACGACCAGTGCGTCGGCGATCTGCGCGCCGGTGACCGGGGCGCGGTCGGCGGAGACGACGAAGGGCGGCAGCGACAGCGACTTCAGCGCCGGGGTGAGCGCGTCCACCAGGGCCGGACCCACCAGCGGGATGGTGCTGAGGCCCTGCATCTGGGGCGCGAGCAGCGTCTTGGCGCTGACCACCAGCCGGTCGCCGGGGTTGGCCTGCACCGGCACGGTGCAGCTCTCCACCGCGACGTCGGCGGGAGCGGCCGCGGCGGTGCCTGCGCCCAGCACGGACAGTCCCGTGGCGCACACCCCCACGAGTCCGGTGACCGCTGCTGCCCTGGAAAGTCCCCGCATGCCGTGCTCCTCACGTCCCGCGTGCGCTGCGCCCGGTACGGCACCACGCCCGACGGTGCGGCGTCCCCGTGACCGGAGCACCGCACCCACATGGGCAACTGTAGGTGACCCACCGCACAGCTGCTGTCGTGAGTCTAACGACCGGGTGCCGGGCCGGTGACGGTCGTTGGCGGACAGGGACCCTACGCTGGGGCGATGCGCATAGGTGCTCACGTCCGCAACGACAGCGACCCCATCGGTACCGCCACCGAGCTCGGTGCCGAGGTCGTGCAGCTGTTCCTCACCGACCCGCAGAAGTGGCACAAGCCCACGCCGCACCCGCAGGCCGAGGCGCTGCTGGCCAGCGACGTGCAGGTGGTGGTGCACGCCCCCTACGTCATCAACGTGGCCAGCCTGAACAACCGCATCCGCATCCCCTCCCGCAAGGCGGTGACCCAGCAGGCCGAGGCCGCTGCGGCCATCGGCGCCTTCGGGCTGGTGGTGCACGGCGGGCACGTCCGTGAGGGCGAGGACCCCGCCGAGGGTTTTGCCAACTGGCGCAAGATGTTTGAGCGTCAGAACGACGCAGGGGGCTTCGCCGTGCCGGTGCTCATCGAGAACACCGCCGGCGGGGACAACGCCATGGCCCGGCGCTTCGACGACATCGCCCGGCTCTGGGACGCCGTCGGCGGCCTGGGCGCCGGCTTCGTGCTGGACACCTGCCACGCCTGGGCGGGCGGGGAGGACCTGGTGGACGCGGTGGACCGGGTGCGGGCCATCACCGGCCGCATCGACCTGGTGCACCTGAACAACTCCCGCGACGAGTTCAACTCCGCCCGCGACCGCCACGCCAACATCGCCGCCGGCTCCATCGAGCCGGAGGTGCTCGCCGCGGTCTGCCGCTCCGCACAGGCGCCGGTGGTGCTGGAGACGCCCAGCGCAGGCATGGCCGCCGACCTGGAGTACCTGCACAGCGTGCTGGACTGAGCCCACTGGCGCGGCCGGGCCCGGTTAGACCGGGTGCGGCTGGGCCGGGACTGGGCGGGGGTCGGGCGAGCGGGGGCGCAGCCACTGCGGCAACCACCGCGGGGGCTCGTCCGGCGCGCGGTCGAGCACGCCGCCCACCGGGTCGTCGTCGATGCCGTCGGCGCGCACCAGGTCCTGCTGCGGTCGGTAGATCTCCCGGACCACCAGCACCACCAGCGCCAGCACGGCCACGTCGCGCAGCACCACGGCCCCGGTGAAGTACTGCTCGGGCAGGCCCCGGTTGGTGGTGCCCAGGTAGTAGTACATCCGCGGCGCCCACACCAGCGCGTCCAGCGCCATCCAGCCCAGCAGCAGCCGGGTGCGCGGGATGGCCAGCACCGCCAGCGGCACCAGCCACAGCGAGTACTGCGGGCTCCACACCTTGTTGGTGAGCAGGAAGCCGGCCACCAGCAGGAAGCACAGCTGGGCCACCCGCGGCCGCCGCGGCGCGGTGAGCGCCAGCCAGCCCACCCCGGCGCAGACCGCGACGAAGAGCAGCAGGCTGACCGCGTTGAGCACGCTCGGGGACTGCCCGTGCGCCAGCGGTCCGTCGAAGCCGGCCCAGCCGGTGAAGGAGCGCACCACGTTGTACAGCGAGTCCGGGTCGGCGCCGCGCACGGAGTTCAGCCGGTAGAACTCCTTCCAGCCCTCCGGGTACAGCAGCGCCACCGGCAGGTTCACCGCCGCCCAGGCGAGCGCGGCCCCGCCCAGGGCGCGCCACCAGTGGCTCTGCCGCCAGCGGGCCAGGTCACCGCTGCGCAGGCAGAGCAGCAGCAACGGGCCCAGCAGCAGCAGCGGGTACAGCTTGGCCGCCCCGCCCAGGCCGAGCAGCACGCCGGCCAGCACCGGCCGCCTGCGCGCCCAGGCCAGCAGCCCGGCCGCCGCCGCCGCCGTGGCCAGCGCGTCGAAGTTGGTGAAGGCGTGCACCGCCACCAGCGGCGACACCGCCACCAGCGCGGCGTCCCAGATGCGTCGGCGCGCGACGACGGCGGTGGCCCACACCGTCACCAGCCAGGCCAGCGCCAGACCCAGCGCGACCACGGTGAAGTAGAGGACCACCTCCAGCGCGCCGGGCAGCACGCTCTGCTGGGCCAGCACGTACCAGCTCTTGGCCACCAGCATGGCGCCGTACTGGTACATCCCGGTGAGCACCGGGTACTCCATATGGCGAACCTGCTCCTGGTCAGTGCCCGGGTTCTCCACCCACGACTTCTTGTAGGGCAGGGCGCCCTCGTCGAGGTGCTCGGCGCCGTAGAGCGGGACCGTGTCGGAGTAGCACATCGCGAGGTACTGGCGGCCGTTTCCCCAGTCCAGCTGCAGGGCCGAGGCCGGGCCGGTCTGCTGCAGGCACGGCGCCTTGGCGAACCAGCCCAGGGCGAGGAACACCACCGCGAGCAGCAGGATGATCCGCAGCGGGGTGAAGAACCGCACCCGTCCGACGAGCGCGTGGCGGCCCACCGGCCCCCCGACCAGCTCGCTGGCCTGCGCCACGAGGGGATCGGTGCGCGTGGGCGCCACCCGGTCGACGCCGAGCCGCAGCCCGCGGGTGTCGTCGGCGAGGCGAGCAGGCGCGACACGTCCGCGGGGGTCACCAGGCACGGACCCGACCCTACGCAGCCGGTCGCGACCGGCGGCCGCCGGTGACGGCTCGCGGCAAACACTCACGTTCTGTACTTAATGGACTACTAGGCGTAAGACTCTCCAGGAGTCGACTCGCGCTCCGCCGCACCCGAAGTCACACTGCGAGGCGCCGGTCACTGGCTCTCCGCCGCACCGAACGATCGAAGGACCACATGAACATTCGCCGCCTCGCGGGAGCCCTGGCTGTCGCCCTGGCTGCCGCCGCCACCTCCCAGGCCGCCGCAACCGCAGCCCCGCAACCCACCACCTACCTGCTCTCCCTCGGCGACTCGCTGTCGGTGGGCTACCAGCCGGCGCACGACGGCCAGCCCGCGGGCGACACCGAGGAGGGCTACGCCGACAAGCTGTACGCCCAGCTGAAGGTCACCGAGCCCACCCTGGAGCTGGTCAAGCTCGGCTGTACCGGCGAGACCACGACCACCATGATCGAGGGCGGCCGCTGCACCTACGACGGTGCCGTCTCCCAGCTGGAGGCAGCCAAGACCTTCCTGCGCAACCACCCGGGTCAGGTCCGCTACATCACCAACGACATCGGCGCCAACGACGTCCAGAAGTGCGCGCAGGGCGGCTCCATCGACATCCGCTGCGCCGTGGACGGCCTCGGGACGATCAGCAAGAACCTGCCCCGCATCGTCCTGGACCTCAACGTCGCGGCCGTGACCTCCCACCCGGTCTTCGTGGGCATGAACTACTACAACCCGTTCCTGGCGTCCTACCTCGACGGGGGCAGCGGCGTCTTCACCGCTGCGCTCACCTCGCTGTTCTCCTACGCGGTGAACTCCGTGCAGGGTGCGGTCTACAGCGGCTTCGGCGTGCGCGTGGCCGACGTCTCCGCCGCCTTCGACAGCTACCGCTTCCTGGAGGCGCGGGACCTGCCCGGGGTCGGCCCGGTGCCGCTGCCGGTGTACCAGATCTGCACCCTCACCTACATGTGCACCGACGACCCGGACATCCACGCCAACCCGGCGGGCTACCAGGTGATCGCCGACGCGTTCGCCGCTCAGCTGCCCCGCACCCAGCCCCAGCCCGCGCTGGTCGGCTAGCCAGCACCAGCCGCCGGGCGCTGCCCGGCACCCACGACGACGACGGGACCAGCCACGTGGCTGGTCCCGTCGTCGTGTGCTGGTCCCGTCGTCGTCGTCTGGTCCGTGGTGCGGCTAGTCGTCCTCCGCCTCGGCCGGCAGCGTGGTGGTGGGCCCCGGCGCCGCGGTCCTGGTCGTCGTCCGCGGGGTCGTCGTGGTCGCGGAGGTGGTGCTGCTCGGCGCCCGGGTGGTGGTGGGCGCCGTGGTGGTGGGCGTGGGCGTCGGGGTGGTGGTGGGCGCGGTGGTGGTGGGCGCCGGGGTGGAGGTGGTGGTGCTCGGCCGCGTGGTGGTGCCGGTGCTGCGCGTGGCCGAGGAGGTCTCCGCGGGCACCCCGCCCGAGCCGCCGTTGAGGGCCGGTGCGTTGGGGAACCGCTCCTGCGGCGTGCCCTGCAGCGCCCCGTCCATCGTCGACTTCCAGATGTCCGACGGCAGCCCTGAGCCGTAGATGTTGGCGCCCCCGCTGGTCTTGATGGGGTCGTCGCCGTCACTGCCCACCCAGACCGCGGTGGACAGCGAGGGCGTGAAGCCGACCATCCAGGCGTCCCGGTTGTTGCCGGTCTCGCCCAGCTGGTTGGTGCCGGTCTTCGCGGCGGACTCCCGCCCCCCGGCGAGGTTGTGGTTGCGCGAGTACGCCGCGATCGGCTCCATGGCTGCGGTGACGTTCTTGGCGATGGCGTCGTCGATGGCCCGGGTGCCCTGCGGCAGACCCCGGTCCAGCAGCACGTTGCCGTCGGCGGTCACCACCTTCTGCACGAAGTACGGGTCGTGCTGGATCCCGTTGTCGGCCAGCGTCGCGTACGCGGCGGCCATGTCGATCGGCCGCACCGGGTAGGAGCCCAGGCCGATGCCCGCGTTGGGCGGGCCGTCGGCCTCCTGCAGCGTCCGCTGGTTGGTGTCCGGGAACACCGTCGGGACGCCGGCGGCGTGGGCGACGTCGGCCACCGCCTGCGGACCGACGTCCACCGTGAGCTGGTAGAAGACGGTGTTGAGCGACAGCTTCAGCGCGGTGGCCAGGGTGCACCGGCCACAGGAGGCGCCCTCGGAGTTGGTGATCTTCTGCCCGGCGATGGTCTGCGGGGTGGACCCGTCGTAGGTCTTGTTCAGCGAGATGCCCTTCTTCAGGGCGGCAGCGACGTCGAAGACCTTGAACGAGGAGCCGGGCGGGCGGCTGGTGGACTGGGCGTAGTCCAGCCCGCTGCCGTTGGGACCGCCGTAGTAGGCCCGCACCGCGCCGCTGCGCGGGTCCACCGAGACCACCGCCGCGCGCAGGTTGGGCGGCTGCCCGCCCAGCGTCTTGGCTGCACTGGCCTCCGCCGCCTGCTGCGCCTTGGGGTCGATGGTGGTGGTGATCTGCAGGCCCTCGGTGTTGAGCTGCTGCTCGCTGATGCCCGCCGTGACCAGCTCGCTGCGAACCTGGCGGACGATGAGCCCGCTGGGGCCCTGCGTCCCGCTGGTCATGTCCGGGTCGGCGGGGGGCAGGACCTTGGGGTAGACCTGCGCGGCCCGCTCGTCTGGGGTGAGCCAGCCCTCCTGCACCATCGCGTCGAGGGTCAGGCTCCAGCGCTGCTCGGCCGCCTCGGGGTGGTCGGTGGGGTCCAGCGCGGAGGGGCTGCGGATGGTGGAGGCCAGCACCGCGCCCTCGGCCACGGTGAGGGCGTTGCTCTCCTTGCCGAAGTAGGCCTGCGAGGCCGAGGCGATGCCGTAGGAGCCGCGCCCGAAGTAGATGGTGTTGAGGTAGGCGGCGAGGATGTCGTCCTTGGACGTCTGCTGGGCCAGCTTGGTGGAGATGACCAGCTCGCGGAACTTGCGGACCAGCGTCTGCTCGTCGCCGACCATGGCGTTCTTCACGTACTGCTGGGTGATGGTCGAGCCACCCTGGCGCTCGCCGCCGCGCACGTTGTTCAGCGCGGCCCGGGCGGTGCCGGTGATGGAGAAGCCGGGGTTGGAGTAGAAGGAGCGGTCCTCGGCCGCCAGCACGGCGAAGCGGGTGCTGGTGGGGATCTGCTCGATGGTGACGTCGGTGCGGTTGCCCTCCGGCGGCACGATCCGGGCGATCTGGTTGTTGCCGTCCTGGGCGTAGATGGTGGCCACCTGGTTGGCCTTGAGGTCGGACGGCTGCGGCACGTCCACCAGCAGGTAGGCCACCATGAACGCCACGATCGGGCCGATGATCGCCAGCCCGACGAGGCCGTAGGCCACCCTGCGCACGGTGCGCCAGCGGGTGGAGCCAGGGGGCCGTCCGCCGTCCCTGCGTCGGGATCTGGCGGGTTGGGTGTCGGTCACGTGCTGGTTCTCCATGGTTCTGCGTCGGCCTCGAGGTCGGGGTGCGTCACTCACTGGCGGTCCTGCGGGAGCGTCTGCGGCGGGCGGTCGGCGGGCTGGCCGCCGGTGCGCCGAGGACGTAGGACTGGGTGAGGTGGTTCCAGCTGCACGTGCGGCACACCTCGACCACGTACACCGAGAACTCGTCCTGGGTGGTGGCCATCCGCACCAGCTCCTCCGGGCTGCGTGCCGAGCCCGACACCGCTCCGAGGCGCTCCCCGCACACCCACGACACCAGGGTGAGGGGCTCCTTGCGGCACACCGGACACGTCACGTTGCTGGTGCGGCCGTGGAACTTCGCCGCCCGGAGCAGGCACGGATGGGCGTCGCAGACGTCGGCGACGTCGGTGCGGCCGGAGTGCAGGTCGGCGAGCAGGGCGCGGCGCTGCAGCGCGTAGTCCACCACCTGTCGCTGCATCCACACGTGATCAGAGTACGTGCGGCGTTTGCCGGGTTGAGGACGGATGTGCACCCGGCACCGGGCCCACACACGCCCGTCACCTGCGGACACCGGCCCGCGGCGCGCGCTCAATGTATCGGCGCGATATAGTCAGTGACTGCATCGCAAACGTTTCGAGGAGGTGGACCATGCTTGAGCTCGCTGTGCTCGGTCTGCTCCACGAGGCACCGATGCACGGCTACGAGCTGCGCAAGCGACTGACCGGTCTGCTCGGCGCCTTTCGTGCCTTCTCCTACGGCTCGCTCTACCCGACGCTGCGACGCATGCAGGCCGACGGGTTGATCACCGAGGAGGCCGACCCAGACGGCACCGGCACCAAGCGGCGCGCCCGTCGGGTGTACCAGCTGACCGTCGCCGGCAAGGAGCGCTTCGCCGAGCTGGTGGCCGACACCGGGCCGCAGACCTACACCGACGACGGCTTCGGGGTGCACCTGGCGTTCTTCAGCCGCACCCCGGCCGAGGCCCGCATGCGGATCCTCGAGGGCCGCCGCCGGCAGGTGGAGGAGCGCCGTGAGGGACTGCGCACCTCGATGGGCCGGGCCGGCGAGCAGATCGACCGCTACACCCACCAGCTGCACCGACTCGGGTTGGAGACCAGCGAGCGCGAGGTTCGCTGGCTCAACGAGCTGATCGTGGCAGAGGGCGAAGCCACCACCGGGGACAGCACCACGGGGGAACGCACCAGCGAGGACAGCACGACCACGGGAGGCTCCACGGAGCCGACCTCGAGCCCCCTCGAGAGCACCACGGTAAGACCCGCTGCTCACCGCAGCACCCAGACCGATAGTCGAACCAACAGAGGAGAGGCCGACCATGGCTGAGAATCGCACCAGCGTGCGCGTGGCAATCGTGGGCGTGGGCAACTGCGCCTCGTCCCTGGTACAGGGCGTGCAGTACTACCGCGACGCCCCCGAGGACACCACGGTGCCCGGGCTGATGCACGTGCGCTTCGGCCCGTACCACGTCCGCGACGTGGAGTTCGTCGCCGCGTTCGACGTGGACGCCAAGAAGGTCGGCTTCGACCTCAACGAGGCCATCGTCTCGAGCGAGAACAACACCATCAAGATCGCCGACGTCGAGCCCACCGGGATCGTCGTGCAGCGCGGCCCGACGCTGGACGGCATCGGCCGCTACTACGCCGAGACCATCACCGAGTCCGACGCCGAGGCCGTCGACGTCGCGGCGGCGCTGCGCGAGGCCGAGGTCGACGTCCTGGTCTGCTACCTGCCGGTGGGCTCCGAGGCCGCGGCCAAGCACTACGCCCAGGCCGCCATCGACGCAGGCGTGGCGTTCGTCAACGCCCTGCCGGTGTTCATCGCCTCTGACCCGGTGTGGGCGCAGAAGTTCGTCGACGCCGGTGTGCCGATCGTGGGTGACGACATCAAGAGCCAGGTCGGCGCCACCATCACCCACCGCGTGCTCGCCAAGCTGTTCGAGGACCGCGGCGTGCAGCTGGACCGCACCATGCAGCTCAACGTCGGCGGCAACATGGACTTCAAGAACATGCTCGAGCGCGACCGCCTGGAGTCCAAGAAGATCTCCAAGACCCAGGCCGTCACCAGCAACCTGACCCGCGACATGGGCGCCAACAACGTCCACATCGGCCCGTCCGACTACGTGGCGTGGCTCGACGACCGCAAGTGGGCCTACGTCCGCCTCGAGGGTCGCGCCTTCGGTGACGTGCCGCTGAGCCTGGAGTACAAGCTCGAGGTCTGGGACTCGCCCAACTCCGCCGGCATCATCATCGACGCCGTGCGCGCGGCCAAGATCGCCAAGGACCGCGGCGTGGGTGGCCCCGTCTTCGCCGCCGCCAGCTACCTGATGAAGTCGCCGCCGCGCCAGCTGGCCGACGACGTCGCCCGCACCCAGCTGGAGGCGTTCATCGCCGGCGAGGGCGAGGCCTGAGCCAGCCGGCTCCCACCTCCCCCCGCACCAGTGCGCGCCCGTCCCACCTCGGTGGGGCGGGCGCCGTGCTTTTCCCAAAGGTGTTGGTAACGAACGACTCTGGCGTAGGGAAAGATGACCGCCCATGACCGATGAGGCCCCCGACCGCCCGAGCGTGCTGCAGCTGCTGGAGACCGTGGTCGACGACGGGACCTTCGAGTCCTGGGACCAGCCACTCGTCTCGGTGCCCGGCAGCACCAGCTACGACGCTGCCCTGACCAAGGCGCGCGAGCGCTCCGGGCTGGACGAGTCGGTGCTCACCGGCAAGGGGCTGGTGCGCGGGCGCCCCGTGGCGCTCATCGGCTGCGACTTCAGCTTCCTGGCCGGCTCCATCGGGGTCGCCGCGGCCGAGCGCCTGGTCAGCGCCGTGGAGCGCGCCACCGCCGAGGGCCTGCCGCTGCTGGCCACCACCGCCTCCGGGGGCACCCGCATGCAGGAGGGCACCATCGCCTTCCTGCAGATGGTCAAGATCACCGCCGCCATCACCGCCCACAAGGCCGCCGGACTGCCCTACCTGGTCTACCTGCGTCACCCCACCACCGGTGGGGTGTTCGCCTCGTGGGGCTCGCTCGGCCACGTCACCATCGCCCAGCCGCAGGCCCTGGTCGGCTTCCTCGGCCCCCGGGTGTACGAGGCGCTCTACGACGCTCCCTTCCCCGAGGGCGTGCAGACGGCGGAGAACCTGCACCGCTGCGGCCTGCTGGACGGCGTGATCCCCGCCGAGGGCCTGGCCGGGCTGATCGACCGGGCGCTGGCGGTGCTGATGGCCCCGCGCCGCCTCGAGGTGCCCAGGGTGCCCGACGAGGACCTGCCCGACGTCGAGGCGTGGGAGTCGGTCACCCGCTCCCGCGACGAGCGCCGGCCCGGGGTCCGGGCGCTGCTGCGCCACGCGGCCACCGACGTGGTGCCCCTCAACGGCACCGGGGAGGGCGAGTCCGACCCGTCGCTGCTGCTGGCGCTGGCCCGCTTCAGCGGTGCTCCCTGCGTGGTGCTGGGCCAGGACCGGGCCCGCCAGACCACCGCCGACCCGCTGGGCCCGGCAGCGCTGCGCACCGCCCGCCGCGGCATGCGGCTGGCCGAGGAGCTGGGCCTGCCCCTGGTCACCGTGATCGACACCGCGGGGGCGGCGCTGTCGCCGGCGGCGGAGGAGGGCGGCCTGGCCGGGGAGATCGCCCGCTGCCTGGCCGACCTCATCACCACTCGCTCGCCCACCGTGTCGGTGCTGCTGGGCCAGGGCAGCGGCGGCGCCGCGCTGGCCCTGCTGCCCGCCGACCGGGTGGTCGCCGCCCAGCACGGCTGGTTGTCCCCGCTGCCGCCGGAGGGGGCCAGCGCCATCGTGCACCGCACCGCGGAGAAGGCGCCGCAGATGGCCGCCGAGCAGGGGGTCCGCTCGGCCGACCTGGCCGCGGCCGGCATCGTGGACCGGATCGTGGTGGAGCACCCGGACGCGGCCGAGGAGAGCGAGGCGTTCTGCACCCGGATGGGGGCGACGCTGTCGCAGGAGCTGGCCGCGGTGCTGGGTGCGGGCACCGAGGAGCGACTGGCCGCCCGCTGGAAGCGCTACCGCACGCTGGGGCTGCCGGGCTGACTGCCGCGAAGACCTTGTGGTGACGCAGATCACCTTCTAGGTTCAGCGACGTGGCCCTCAACATCGCTGACCTCATCGAGCACTGCATCGACCTCGTCCCGGAGCGGGTGGCCCTGGAGTCAGGGGAGCGCTCCCGCACCTACGCCGAGCTGGAGGACCGCAGCAACCGGCTGGCCCACCACCTGCTGGCCCAGGGCGTGCAGCCCGGCGACAAGGTCGGCCTGTACAGCCGCAACACCATCGAGTGCGTCGAGGCGATGGTGGCCATCTTCAAGGCCCGCGCGGTGATGGTGAACGTGAACTTCCGCTACGCCGAGCCCGAGCTGGAGTACCTGTTCACCAACTCCGACATGGTCGCGCTCATCCACGAGCGCCAGTACACCGACAAGGTCGCCGCGGTGGCCTCGCGCTGCCCCCGGCTGCGCAGCTTCGTCGCCGTCGAGGACGGCAGCAGCGCTGACCTGACCGCGCTCGGTGCGCTCGAGCTCGAGGCGGCGCTGGGGCAGGCCTCGCCCGAGCGCGACTTCGGCGAACGCTCCGGCGAGGACATCTACATGATCTACACCGGCGGCACCACGGGCATGCCCAAGGGCGTGATGTGGCGCCAGGAGGACGTGTGGCGGGTGCTGGGCGGGGGCATCAGCTTCCTCACCGGCGAGCACCTGGCCGACGAGTGGGAACAGGCCCGCACCGGCGCGGAGAGCCCGCAGGCCACCCGCTTCCCCATCCCGCCGTTCATCCACGGCGGCTCGCAGTGGGCGGTGCTGCAGAGCCTGTTCACCGGCGGCAAGGCCGTGGTGTACCCGGACTTCGACGGGGAGCGCACCTGGCAGATCGTGGAGAAGCACCAGGTGAACGTCCTGTTCATCACCGGCGACGCGATGGCGCGACCGATGATGGACGGGTTGCTCTCCGGCCGCTACGACACCTCCTCGGTCGTGGCGCTGACCAGCACCGCGGCGCTGTTCTCACCCAGCGTCAAGCGGCAGTACCTCGAGGCCCTGCCCCACGCCTTCATCACCGACTCCATCGGCTCCTCCGAGACCGGGTTCAGCGGCATGGGCGTGGTCTCCGCCGACACCGCCGGGTCGGCGGGGCCGGTGGTCAAGATCGACTCCTCCACCCAGGTCCTGGACGAGCACGGGGTCCCGGTGCAGCCGGGCTCCGGGCAGATCGGCATGCTCGCCCGCAGCGGCTACCTCCCCCTGGGCTACTACAACGACCCGGTGAAGACCGCCGAGACCTTCCGCGAGCTCAACGGCGTGCGCTACTCCATCCCCGGCGACTACGCCCGGGTGGAGGCCGACGGCACGGTCACCATGCTCGGCCGCGGGTCGGTGTCCATCAACACCGGCGGCGAGAAGGTCTTCCCCGAGGAGGTGGAGGGCGCGCTGAAGTCGCACCCGGCGGTGCTGGACGCCCTGGTGGTGGGGGTTCCCGACGAGCGGATGGGCACCGCCGTGGCCGCGGTGGTCGCCCGCCGGCCCGGCGTCAGCGTCACCCTGGCCGAGCTGGACGCCCACGTGCGCACCATGATCGCCGGCTACAAGGTGCCCAGGGCGCTGTGGTTCGCCGACGAGATCCGCCGCTCACCCGCCGGCAAGCCCGACTATCGGTGGGCCCGCACGCTGACCGAGGCCGACGAGTCCGCGCACCGCTCCGCCCCCGCCAGCCCCACCAGCGCGCACCGGGCGTCGAGCTGACCAAGCGCGCCCGGTGGGCAGGCCTGGACGCCGCCCAGCCCGGCCCAGCACGTGCCGGCGTGGCCGGGCTCGGTGCTCCCGGCAAGTAACCCGTCGTTGACATGTGTGTCGGGGCCGCTCTAGCGTGGGAGGTCAACGCTTGACGACCTGCGAGGCCTCTCGCGCCCCAGCCAGAACGGTGTCCCGTGCTCAGACCTCTGCCCAGCCGCACCGGCCGGCCGTCCTGGACCATCCTGCTGGGCCTCGCCCTGGCCGGCATGACCGTCGCCATGCTGCAGACCCTGGTGGTCCCCATCCTCGGGCTGATGCAGTCCACGCTGGGCACCTCGGCCGGGGGCATCAGCTGGGTGGTCACCGCCAACCTGCTGGCCGCGGCGGTGATGACCCCGCTGCTCGGCCGCTACGGCGACCAGCACGGCAAGCGCAAGGTGCTGCTGGGCTGCCTGGTGCTCATGCTCGCCGGGTCGCTGCTGGCCGCCACCACCACCTCGCTGGCGCTGCTGATCGTCGCCCGGGTGCTGCAGGGCGCGGCGGCGGGCATCTTTCCGCTGGCCATCAGCGTGCTGCGCGACGAGGTGGACGCCGACAAGCTGCCGACCAGCATGGCCGTGGTCAGCGCCACCCTGTCCATCGGCGGCGGCGCCGGACTGGTCGCGACCGGGCTGCTCACCACCGGTGGCGACAGCTACCACCGGGTGTTCTGGCTGGCCTTCGCCCTCTCCGCGGTGGCGCTGGTCGGGGTGTTCCTGCTGGTGCCCGACCCGCAGACCACCACGCGGGGGCGCACCGACGTGCTGGGCGCGCTCACCCTCGGTGCCACCCTCGCGCTGCTGCTGATGCCGCTGTCCCAGGGCAGCTCGTGGGGCTGGACCTCGCCGCTGACCATCGGGTGCCTGCTGGGCAGCGCGGTGATGGCCGCGGTGTGGGTGGCCGTGGAGCGGCGGGTCGACGACCCGCTGGTGGACATCGGCATGTTCGTGCACCGGCCGGTGCTGGCCACCAACATCGCCGGCATGCTGCTGGGGTTCGCCATGTTCGGCCAGTTCCTGGGCACCTCGAGCTTCGTGCAGGTCCCGGAGGGCCTCGCCGGGTACGGCTTCAGCGCCTCGGTGCTGCGCGCGTCGGTGGCCTACCTGCTGCCGGGTGCGCTGCTGGGGTGGTCGCCGCCCCGATCGGCGGACGGCTGGTGCACCGCTTCGGCGGCCGGGTGGTGCTCGCGGTGGGCACCGGCATCGGCACGGTCAGCTTCGCGTGGTTCGCCGCCTCGCACGAGCACCCCTGGGAGATCATCGTCGCGGGCATGCTGACCTCGGTGGCCGTGGCGCTGGCGTTCGCGGCGATGCCCGCGCTCATCGTGGCAGCCGTGCCGCAGACCCACACCGGCATCGCCAACGGCCTCAACTCCATCTCCCGCTCGGTGGGCAGCGCGATCGCCGGGGCTGCGGTGGCCACCATCCTCGCCGCCCGGCACGTGGCGGGCACCCCGGCCGGGGTGCCGGCCATCCCCGCGGAGAGCGGCTTCACCCTGGCGTTCGCGATCTCCGGGGTGTGCTGCGCGGTGGCCTGCGTGGTGGTGCTGGTGGGTCTGCCCCGCCCCACGGCCGCCGGCCCGCCGCCGGTGTACGCCCGCGCCGCGGCGGGAGCAGGACGCACCCCCCGATGAGCACCCACACCAGCACGCCGCCGCGACGACGCGACGCAGCGGCCACCCGCGAGGAGCTGCTCACCGCCGCCCGGGCCCGGTTCGCCGAGCAGGGCTACGGCGGCACCACGCTGCGGCAGGTCGCCGGCGACGTCGGGGTGAACCCGGCACTGGTGATCCGCTACTTCGACAGCAAGGAGCGGCTCTTCGTCGAGGCGCTGGGTCCGCGACCGCACTTCGGCGACGTCACCGACGTGCCGCTGGACCGGCTCGGCCCGGAGCTGGTCCGGCGCGCCATCGTGGAGCTGCGGTCCGGGCAGAGTGGCGAGAGCCTGCTGGCGCTGCTGCACTCCCAGTCCACCGAGCTGGGGATGTCGCGGTTGCGGACGGTGATCGTGGAGGACTTCGCCGACGTGCTCGGTGCCCGCCTGCCCGGGGCTCAGGCCAGGGCCCGCGCGGTGCTGGTGGGCGCGCAGCTGCTGGGCCTGAGCCTGGTCACCGAGGTGTTCCGGCGGCCCGGGGACGCGCTGATGCCCATCGAGGAGGTGGTGGCGATGTACGGCCCCGCCGTCCAGGCCCTCATCGACCACACCGGACCGACCGGCTAGGTGGTGTAGTCGGCGTTGATGTCGATGTAGCCGCGGGTGAGGTCACAGCCGTACACGGTGAAGCTGCCGTCCTCGATGCCCAGGCCCACCTCGATGGTGACGGTGTCCCCGCGCATCACCTCGCTGAGCTCCGCCAGCTGCGCCGCGTCGAGCAGGTGCGGGTACACGTGCTGCCCGCACAGCGACACGGTGACGTTGTCGGAGTCGATGTCCGTGTCGTCCTCGCACTTGCCGACGGCCATCACCACCCGCCCCCAGTTGGGGTCGGCGCCGTGCACCATCGTCTTCACCAGCGGCGAGTTCACGATCGACTTGGCCACCCGCTTGGCCTGGGCGTCGTCGCGGGCACCGGTCACCGTCACCTCGATCAGCTTGGACGAGCCCTCGCCGTCCCGGGCGATCATGGTGACCAGCTCCAGGGCCACGGCGTGCAGCGCGTCCTGCAGCTCGCCGCGGTCCACCGGGCCGGCAGCACCGTTGGCGAACACGGCCGCGGTGTCGCTGGTGGAGGTGTCGGTGTCGATGCTCAGCGCGTTGAAGGTGGTGGCCACCACGGCGCGGAACACCTCGTCCAGCTCGGCAGCACCGATCTCGGCGTCGGTGAAGAAGAAGGTGAGCAGGGTGGCCATGTTCGGCTCGATCATCCCCACGCCCTTGGCCACCCCCAGGACGGTGGCGTCGCCGACGGTGCGGCTGACGATCTTGGGCACCGTGTCGGTGGTCATGATCGCGGTGGCGAAGTCGTCCCAGGTGGACGGCTGCGGTGGTGTGGGCCAGGCGGCGATGTTCCCGCGGATGGCGTCCATCGGGTAGGTCCGGCCGATGACGCCGGTGGAGGCCACCAGCAGCTGCTCGGCGTCGGCCTGCACGGCCTCGGCCACCAGCCGGCGGACCTCCATCGCGTCGGTCACGCCCTGCACCCCGGTGGCCACGTTGGCGTTGCGGGAGACCACCACCACGCCCCGGGCGTCAGCCCCCACGGTCTTGCTCAGCAGCACGCTGGGGCCGGCGAAGCGCGAGCGGGTGTAGACGGCGCTGCACACGGTGTCGGTCTGGGAGACGGCGACAGCGAGGTCGGCGCGGCCGTCGTTGCCCACCCCCACCTCTGCGGTGTGCACGTAGTAACCCTGGGGCCCCGGTGTCGCAGTCATGGTCCCAGTCTTGCAGTCGGGGCAGCCGGCCCGTCAGGCACTTCCGGCCAGCAGCGCCATGCCCACCCGCACCGGGTCGTCGGACATGGGCACGTGGCCGAGCCCAGGCAGCACCACCACCTTGGCCTGCGGGTAGCGGCGACGAGCAGCACGCACCTGGTGGACCGGCAGCAGCAGGTCACGGCGTCCCCACGCGATGGTCACCGGCACCTCCGGGGCGGTCAGGTCCTCGTCCGGGAACCCCTGGTCCAGGATCTGGTCCACCACGCCGTTGCTCATCAGGGCGTGGGCGTCCGCCAGCGCGGCCGCCGGGTCCACCCGCCAGGGCTTGCCGAAGAACGGCGCCAGGCTCACCGAGCGCAGCAGCGGGTTGCGCAGCATCGCCGGCAGCCGCTCCCCGTTCGCCCGGGCCAGGCTCCGGGAGCCGCGGAAGACCACCTTGGTGAGCAGCCGGTCGGCGCGGCTGGTGCCGAAGCCGGCGGGCGACAGCGCCGTCGCCGAGGCGACGCGGCCGCGGGCGGCCAGCTGCAGCGCTACCCAGCCGCCCAGCGAGTTGCCCGCGACGTGCGGCCGCGCCTCGTCCGGGGCCAGCTCGTCGAGCATCCCGTCCACCGCGTCCAGGATCACCCTGTGCACGTCCTTGGTGCCCGGGGGCACCAGCGGGGAGTCGCCGTGGCCGGGCAGGTCGACGGTGACCACGCGACGACGCTGGACCAGCTCGGGCAGCACCGGGTCCCACGCCTGGCGACGGTGGGTCAACCCGTGCACCAGCACCAGGGTGGGGCCGCGACCGTGAACCTCGTAGGCAAGCTGCATGAGCTCATCCTGCCTGGTCCAAACGTGCTGTGCGCCACGGCTCGCGCGGGTCCGGGCAGCGGGGTCGGGGAGCAGCTTGCCTCGGCTGTGACACCTGTGGGACAAAGGAGGCGGGTCCACCCGGCTCACCGGACGAGCACCGCCGTACCCGGACAGCGACAAGACGGCGCGCATGGAGGTCGTGGTGTCCTGGCTCGTTCTCGTCCTGTCGGGCGTGCTGGAAGCGGTGTGGGCGTCGGCGCTGGGGCGCTCGGACGGCTTGACGCGGCCGGTGCCCACGATGGTGTTCGCGGTGGCGCTGGTGGCCAGCATGGGCGGGCTGGCGTACGCGCTGCGGGAGCTGCCGGTGGGCACGGGCTACGCGGTGTGGGTGGGCATCGGTGCGGTCCTCACCGTGGCCTACGCGATGGCGACCGGCACCGAGGCGGCCTCGCCGATGCGGATCCTGCTGCTGCTGGGCATCGTGGGCTGCGTCATCGGGCTGCGCCTCATCAGCTGACCCGGCCTCATCAGCTGAGCCACCCCTCAGAGGTCGCCCATCCTGGTGTGCATCTCCCACACCAGGACCTCGGCACCGCAGCCTCCGGCCACCACCCGCTGACACTCGCTGCCGGTCACCCGGGCCGCGTCGCCGGCCACCAGGTTCGGCGCACCCTCCGTCCCGTCCTCCAGCGCCACCTCGCCGACCGCCACGAACAGGTGCGCGAACACCGCGGCCGGCAGCTCCACCTGGGCGCCAGGGGCGAGCCGCGCCACGTGCAGGGCGGCGTGGCGCTGGTTGATCCGGATGGCCGCAGCACCGCGGTGCTTGGTCATTCCCGACGCCAGCGGCACCAGCCCGCCGCGGGCGAGCTCGTCACCGATCTCCAGCTGTTCGTAGCCCGGAGGCAGGCCGGGCTCGTCCGGTGGCACCCACATCTGCACGAGGTGCACCGGCTCGTGGTGCTCGGCCGCGCCGGTGAGCCGCCAGGAGTCGTTCTTCTCCGAGTGCTGGATCCCGGTTCCCGCGCTCATCCGCTGCGCCAGTCCCGGGTAGATCACCCCGTTGTGGCCCTCGGAGTCCTGGTGCACCAGGGAACCGCTCAGCACCCAGGTGACGATTTCCATGTCCCGGTGCGGATGCGTGTCGAAACCCGCACCCGCAGCGACCGTGTCGTCGTTGTTCACCAGCAGGAGACCGAAGTGGGTGTTGTCCGGGTCGTAGTGCGAGCCGAAGGAGAAGGAGTGCCGGGAGTCCAACCAGTCGATCTTGGTGTGCAGGCGGTCCTGCGCCCGGCGAATGTCGGTAGCCACGCCACGTTCTCCCGTCAGTCGACTCTGCCCTCGCCATTCTCGCTGCCCGTCCTGACTAGTCTCTGCACAGGCATCCGCGCGACCATCCGCGCGACGAGGGGGAGGAACGCGCCATGAACCCGGTTGAGGCGGTGCGGGGGCCGCTGGGGCGGTTGGGGTCGTCAGTGCTCAACGGCCTGGAGGTGCTCCGCCTGGGCGGGCTGGACACCGAGGACGAGTCCGCGCCCTACGAGGTGGTGACCGAGCGTCGCAACTTCCGGCTGCGCCACTACTTCCCCGCCGCCGACGATGCACGCGACCGTCCGGTGGCGCTGCTGGTGCCGCCGATGATGCTCGACGCCGGGGTCTTCGACGTCTCGCACAGCTCCAGCGCCGTCACCGTGCTCGACTCGCTGGGCATCGACACCTGGGTGATCGACTTCGGCGCACCCGACCGCGAGGAGGGTGGCCTGGAGCGCAACCTCACCGACCACGTCCTCGCCATCAACGAGGCGGTCGACCTGGTGTGCGAGGCGGTGGGCCACGACATCTCCCTCGCCGGCTACTCCCAGGGCGGCATGTTCTGCTACCAGGCCGCCGCCTACCGGCGCAGCAAGAACCTGGTCAGCGTGGTGACCTTCGGCAGCGCGGTGGACACCCGGCCGATCATCGACCACTTCGGCCTGCCCGAGGACCTCACCCTGCGCGCTGCCGGATTCCTGGCCGAGCACGTCTTCCCACGCCACCAGGTCCCGGCGTGGCTGTCCAACACCGGCTTCCGGCTGCTCGACCCGGTCAAGTCGGTGCGCTCGCAGGTGGAGTTCGTGCTGCAGCTGCACGACAGGGAGGCGCTGCTGCCCCGGGAGCGCCAGCGCCGCTTCCTCGGGGGTGAGGGCTTCGTCGCCTGGTCGGGTCCAGCCGTGGCCGAGCTGCTCACCCAGTTCGTGGTGCAGAACCGGATGCTGGAGGGCGGCTTCGTCATCGACGAGGAGTCGGTCACCCTGGCCGACATCACCTGCCCCGTCTTCGCGGTGGTCGGCACCGCCGACTCCATTGCACCCGCCGCCGCCTGCCGGGCCATCGGCCACGCCGCGCCCCAGGCCGAGGTTCACGAGATGCCCATCCGGGCCGGGCACTTCGGCCTGGTGGTGGGCTCGGCGTCCAACACCGTGGTGTGGCCGACCGTGGCTGGCTGGCTCCACTGGCTGGCCGGCCAGGGTCCACGTCCGCAGGCGGTGGCCGAGCTGGGTTCGGAGAACCCGCGCTCGCACGGGCCGTCGGTGCTCACCCAGGGCGTGAACCTGGTCGCTGACGTGGGGCTGGGCACCTCCCGGTCGCTGGTCAGCGCCGCCACCCGCAGTGCCCGGCTGGTGGCCGAGCTCGGTGGCGAGGCGTTCTCCCAGCTGCCGCGCCTGGCCCGCCTCGAGCAGATCACCCCGCGCACCCGCATCTCGATGGCCTCGCTGCTGGACGAGCAGGCCGACCGCGCGCCCGAGGACGTCTGCTTCATGTTCGCCGGCCGGGCGCACACCCACGGCAAGGTCAAGGAGCGCATCGACAACGTCGTGCGGGGCCTGCTCAGCACCGGGGTGCGCCAGGGCGAGCACGTCGGTGTGCTCATGGAGACCCGCCCCAGCGCCTTCACCGTGCTGGCCGCCCTCAGCCGGGTGGGTGCCGTGGCCGTGATGCTGCGCCCCGACGGCGACACCGCCAAGGAGGCGAAGCTGGGGGGGATCACCCGGGTGATCGCCGACCCCGAGCTGGCCAGCCACGCGGTGGCGGCCGAGATCGGCCCGGTGTACGTCCTCGGTGGCGGCGGTGACCCGCGCGAGCTGGACGGCGTGATCGACATGGAGCGGATCGACCCCGCGGCGGTGACCGTGCCGTCGTGGTACCGGCCCAACCTGGGGCGCGCCGCCGACCTGGCCTTCATCCTGTTCACCGGCAGCCCGGCCCAGACCCGGGTGCGGCGCATCTCCAACCACCGGTGGGCGCTGTCGGCGTTCGGCACCGCCTCCTCGGCGTCGCTGTCGCCGGTGGACACCCTGTTCTGCCTCACCCCGCTGCACCACCCCTCGGGGCTGATGACCACCCTGGGTGCGGCGCTGGCCAGCGGGTCGCGGATCGCGTTCACCACCGGCTTCGACCCCGCCACCTTCTGGGAGGAGGTCCGCCGCTACGGGGTGACCGTGGTGTCCTACACCTGGACCATGCTGCACGCCCTGGTGGAGGCGCCGGTGCAGCCCGGGGAGGCCTACCACCCGGTGCGGCTGTTCCTCGGCTCCGGCGCCCCGCGGGGGCTCACCCGCCGGCTCACCGAGCGCTTCGCCCCGGCCAAGGTGGTGGAGTTCTACGCCACCACCGAGGGCGAGGCCATCCTGGTCAACCGTCGTGCCACCAAGCCCGGCTCGATGGGCCGCGCCCTGCCCGGCACCGCGCGGCTGCGCGTGGCCGCCTACGACGTGGACCGCAACGCCTTCATCGAGGACGAGCGCGGCTACGCCCGGCAGGCGGGCACCGACGAGATCGGCATGCTGCTGGCGCGGGCGGACAACGCCATGGACGCCATCACCGACAGCCCGCTGCGGGGGGTGTTCGCCAGGGAAGACGCCTGGCACGCCACCGGCGACCTGTTCTGGGTGGACGCCGACGGCGACCACTGGCTGGTGGACAACGTCGCCACCCTGATGCGCACCTCGCACGGCGTGGTGTTCCAGCTGCCCGTGCAGTACGCGCTCAGCGACACCTGGGGGGTGGACCTGTGCGCCACCTACCCGGTGCCCTCCCCGGTGGACGGCGAGGTCTACGCGGTGGCCGCGGTGACGCTGCGCCACGGTCGCGAGCTCACCACCCAGGACGTCACCGCCGCGCTGTCCTCGCTGGCGCCGCACCTGCGACCCGACCTGGTGCACGTGGTGGACTCCGTGCCCACCACCACGGTCTACCGGCTGGACACCACCGAGCTGCGCTCCGCCGGGCTGCCCAAGCCCGGCCCGACCACGTGGTGGCACGACCCCCGAAAGAACGCCTACGTGCCCCTCACCGCGGCTCGGCGCCGCACGCTGTCGGCCAGCAAGCCCGCCTCGGCGCGCCGCGCCGAGGTTCGCGACCCCGCCTGAGCACACCGGAAAAGCTCGGCTGCTCTGGTGGTGCACGCCGGCGCGGCGACTAGGCCACGTCAATGGTCTCCCTTCTCGGGTCCTCGGCGGGGCGGGTGAGGATCTCGCGGGGACGAGAAGTCGTTGACCGGCGTCGGCGGGCGCACCTATGCTCACTGAAATGATTTCTAGTTATTGAGCCCGTGCCCGCGAACCCCAGGAGCGCCTCGTGCTGACCGACTCGTACACCGCCGCCATCGCCGAGGCCGAGAAGCTCATCGAGAGCGCACCGCACGTGCGCAGCGAGCAGGACCTGGTGGAGGGCTACCAGTACCTGGCCGGGTGCATCCTCGGCGCCACCCACTCCGCCTGGGCCACCGACAAGACCCACCCCACCTTCACCGAGGGCACGAGCCTCTACACCAAGCAGGGGCTGGACAACCCGGACACCTTCTACTACGGCACCCGGGTGCACGCCGACACCGAGTACGTGGTCACCGGCGTGCGCGGGACCACGGTGGACCTGGCCTTCCAGGTGATCGCCGGGGGCTACACCGACGACAACGTCCCCGGCAGCGCCGCCGCCTTCGACGACCGCGAGATCGACGTGGCCGCGGACGGCACCTTCGAGGTCCGCTTCGGACCCGAGCCCGCCAATGGGCGGCGCAACTACGTCACCCTGGCCCCGGGCTCGACCACGCTGGTGGTGCGCGAGGTCTACAACGACTGGTCGGAGAAGCGCGGCACCATCCGCATCCAGCGGGCCGAC
Organism: Rhodococcus sp. X156; assembly: GCF_004006015.1. Lineage (NCBI taxonomy): Bacteria > Bacillati > Actinomycetota > Actinomycetes > Mycobacteriales > Nocardiaceae > Rhodococcus > Rhodococcus sp. X156. The sequence continues at coordinate 3,673,266 of NZ_CP034766.1, forward strand.
GCCATGGGCACCGCCCCGGCCCCGCTGGACCGCGACACCGCCCAGCGCCGCTACGACCGGGCCGGCCGCGACCTGGTCACCCGGGTGAAGACCTGGCTGCAGTTCCCCGAGTGGTTCTACCTCAAGCTGCCGGTGAACACCCTCACCGAGCCGCGCATCACCCCGGGCGGCCTCACCACCCAGTACTCCTCGGTGGGCCACTACGACCTCGCCGAGGACCAGGCCATCATCATCACCATCCCGGTGCCCAGCGAGGAGGACTCCCCCTACCTGGGCTTCCAGCTGGGCAGCCTCTGGTACGTCTCGCTGGACTACGTCAACCACCAGACCTCGCTCAACCGCTCCCAGGGTCAGGTGGACCCGGACGGCAAGATGCGGCTGGTGGTGAGCGAGCGCAACCCCGGCGTGACCAACTGGCTGGAGACGCTGGGCCACTCGCGCGGCTACCTGCAGTTCCGCTGGCACCGGGTGGGGCGGCCGATGACCGCCGCCGACGGCCCCACCATGGAGATCGTGCCGGTGGCCGAGGTGGCACAGCACCTGCCCTACGCCGAGCGCAACGCCATCACCCCGCAGGCGTGGGCGCAGCGCATCGCCCAGCGCCAGGCCCAGGTGGCCGACCGCATGCCCGGCTGAGCAGCTGCGCACCGGCCCCCCGAAGCCGCGGGGCTCGGAAGGGACACCCGGACTCGGAAGGGACACAGGGGCGCAACGGTCCTGACGCGTCCGGGAATCCATCTCGCCCGGGGTGCCGCGCTGGGGCATGCTGCGGTGGGAGTCCACTGTCGTACTCGAGGAGACCGCACCATGGCGATGCCGAGCATGCTTCATGACCACCGCCCCTGCGCCGTGGTGCGCGGGACTCCGGTGATCACCGAGCGCCGCGTCCGGGCCAACGGCTTTCGCAGCCGCAGCCTGTCCGTGGACGGCGGCGGACCGCCCATGCTGATGCTGCACGGCTTCTCCGACACCGCCGACACCTGGCGACCGGTGATGCGGGAGCTGGCGGCGCGGGGGCAGCAGGCCACCGCGGTGGACATGCCCGGCTACGGCCGCGCCGACCGCACCCGGCCCGGGGCGATGCTCCCGCAGATCGAGGGGTTCGTGGCCGAGCTGCTCGAGCGCAGCGGCCCGGACACCATCCTGGTGGGCAACAGCCTGGGCGCGCTGGCCTCGCTGCGCACCGCCGCCGCGGTCACCAGCGAGCTGGGCGGGGTGGTGGCCATCTCCCCGGCGGGCTTCGGCCACTCCCGGTTGATCCGCTACGCCGAGCACGCGGGCCTGGCCACCAACCTGCTGCGAGTGCCGTTCGTGCCCAACCGCCTGATGGAGGCGATGGTGGGCAAGGCCTTCGCGCGAATGGCCTGCGGCAACCACGCGCTGGCCGACGCCGAGGCGGTGAAGGCCTACGCCGAGCAGTTCCGCCAGCGGGCCGACGTGCGGCGCATCCTCGGGGCGGGCCCGGCCATCATCCGGGAGATCAAGGCCGCCGCAGACACCCTCACCCTGGACTGCCCGGTGCTGGCCATCTGGGGCTCCCGCGACCGGCTCACCCTGGTGGGTGGCAGCGAGGAGCTGATGGACACCCTGCCCGACAGCGAGCTGGTGGTGCTGCCCGGCTTCGGCCACTGCCCGCAGCTGGAGGTTCCCGACGGCGTCGCCGAGCTGCTGCTGAACTTCTCCAGCCGGACGGCGGCCGCACCCGCTCGGTAGCCTCAGCCGCATGCCGAGCACCGCACGCACCCGTCCCACCGCCCTCGTCACCGGCGCCACCCGCGGCATCGGTGCGGCCACCGCCCGCGCGCTGCACACCACTCACGACGTGCTGCTGGGCGGTCGTGACGTGGCCGCCCTGGAGCGCCTGGCCGCGGAGCTCCCCGGTGCACAGCCGTGGCCGGTGGAGATCACCGACGACGACGCCCTGGCCGCCGCCTGCGCCGACGTCGCGACGCTGGACGTGCTGGTGCACTCCGCGGGCATGGGCGGCATCGGCCCGGTGGCCAGCACCTCCGCCGCGCAGTGGCGGGCGATGCTCGACCTCAACGTGGTGGCCGTGGCCGAGCTGACCCGCCTGCTGCTGCCCGCGCTGCGCAGCGCCCGCGGGCACGTGGTGATGATCAACTCCGGCGCCGGGATCAACGCCAACCCCGGGTGGAGCGCCTACGCCGCCAGCAAGTTCGCGCTGCGCGCGCTGGCCGACTCGCTGCGCGCGGAGGAGGCCGACAACGGCGTGCGCGTCACCTCGGTGCACCCGGGCCGGGTGGACACCGACATGCAGCGCGAGCTGCGGCGCACCGAGGGCGGGGAGTACGAACCGAACAAGTACCTCACCCCGGAGTCGGTGGCCTCCGCCGTGCTCACCGCCGTGCTGGCCGGCGAGGACGGGCAGTACACCGAGCTGGTGCTCCGCCCGCTCACCCGCTGACGGCTAGGGAACCACCGCGCTACAGGACGACGTTGACCAGGCGGCCGGGCACGTAGATCACCTTGCGCGGCTCCTTGCCGTCCACCAGCGCCGCGATCTTCTCGTCGGCCAGGGCCGCGGCGAGCACGGCGTCCTTGTCGGCGTCGGCGGGCACGGTGATCACCGAGCGAACCTTGCCGCCCACCTGCACCGGGTACTCCAGGGTGTCGGCCACCAGCCAGCGCTCGTCCGCGGTCGGGAACGGGCCCTTGACCAGCGACTCGGCGTGGCCCAGCCGCTGCCACAGCTCCTCGGCCAGGTGCGGGGCCAGCGGGGCGACCATGAGCACCAGGGCCTCGGCCACCGTGCGCGGCGCACCACCGGGGTAGGCCTTGGTGAGGTGGTTGGTCAGCTCGATCAGCTTGGCGGTGGCGGTGTTGTTGCGCAGCGCCACGTAGTCCTCGGACACCCCGGCGATGGTCTTGTGCAGCAGCCGCAGCGTCTCCTCGCCCGGCTGGTCGTCCACCACGCGCAGCTCACCGGTGCTCTCGTCCACCACCGACCGCCACAGCCGCTGCAGGAAGCGGTAGGCGCCCACCACGTCCTTGGTGGCCCAGGGGCGGGAGGTGTCCAGCGGACCCATGGACATCTCGTACACGCGCAGGGTGTCGGCGCCGTAGGCGTCGGCCATCTCGTCCGGGGAGACGGAGTTCTTCAGGCTCTTGCCCATCTTCCCGTACTCGCGGTTCACCTCCTGGCCCTGGTGGAAGTACTTGCCGTCGGCCTCGGTCACCTCGTCGGCGGGCACGTAGACGCCCCGGGAGTCGGTATAGGCGTATGCCTGAATGTAGCCCTGGTTGTAGAGACGCCGATACGGCTCTAGCGAGCTCACGTGCCCCAGGTCGTGCAGCACCTTGTGCCAGAACCGGCTGTAGAGCAGGTGCAGCACCGCGTGCTCCACGCCACCGACGTACAGGTCCAGCCCGCCGGGATCGTTGGGGCCGTGCACGTCGGGGCGCGGACCCATCCAGTACGCCTCGTTCTCCGGGGCGCAGAACTGCTCGTCGTTGGTGGGGTCGATGTAGCGCAGCTGGTACCAGGAGCTGCCCGCCCACTGCGGCATGACGTTGGCGTCGCGGGAGTAGTGCTGCAGCCCGTCGCCCAGGTCCAGCTCCAGGTTCAGCCAGTCACTGGCCTTCGCCAGCGGCGGGGCCGGCTCGGACTCGGCGTCCTCGGGGTCGAAGCTCACCGGCTGGTAGTCGGCCACCTCGGGCAGCTCGACGGGCAGCATGCTCTCCGGCAGGGCCACCGGCGCGCCGGCGTCGTCGAAGACGATGGGGAACGGCTCGCCCCAGTAGCGCTGGCGGGCGAAGAGCCAGTCGCGCAGCTTGTACTGCACGGTGCCGCGGCCCAGGCCGCGCTCCTCCAGCCACGCGATGATGGTGGCCTTGGCCTCCTCCACCCGCATGCCGTCGAGGAAGCCGCTGTTGATGGCCACGCCGTCGCCCAGGTAGGCCCCGTCGGTGAAGCCCTCCGGCGGGGCGATGGTGCGCACGATGTCCAGGCCGAACGCGGTGGCGAAGTCCCAGTCGCGGGAGTCCTGGGCGGGCACGGCCATGATGGCGCCAGTGCCGTAGCCCATCAGCACGTAGTCAGCCACGAACACCGGGACCTGGGCCCCGTTGACCGGGTTGGTGGCGTAGGAGCCGGTGAACACCCCGGTCTTCTGCTTGTTCTCCTGGCGCTCCATGTCGGTCTTGGCCGCGGCGGTGCTGCGGTAGGTGGCCACCGCCTCGGCGGGCGTGGGCGCGCCGCCGGTCCAGCGCTCGTCCACCCCCTCCGGCCAGGCGGCGGCGGTGAGCTGGTCCACCAGCGGGTGCTCCGGGGCCAGCACCACGTAGGTGGCGCCGAAGAGGGTGTCCGGGCGGGTGGTGAACACCTCGACCGCCGGGGCCTCGACCGGGGCGTCCACCTCGGCCGGGCTCACCGCGAAGCTGACCTGCGCGCCGCGGGACCGACCGATCCAGTTGCGCTGCATGGTCTTGACCTTCTCCGGCCAGTCCAGCAGGTCGAGGTCGTCGATGAGGCGGTCGTTGTAGGCGGTGATCCGCATCATCCACTGGCGCAGGGTGCGCCGGAACACCGGGAAGTTGCCGCGGTCGCTGCGCCCGTCGGCGGTGACCTCCTCGTTGGCCAGCACCGTGCCCAGGCCGGGGCACCAGTTCACCGGCGACTCCGACAGGTACACCAGGCGGTGGGAGTCGACCACGCGACGCTGCTCGGTGCGGGAGAGCTCCGCCCACGCCCGGCCATCGGCCAGCTCGCGGGTGCCCGCCTCGTACTGGGCCACCAGCTCGGCGATCGGGCGGGCCTTGTCGGCGTCGGTGTCGTAGTAGGAGCCGTGGATCTGCAGGAAGATCCACTGTGTCCACTTGTAGAACTCGACGTCGGTGGTGGCCACCCGGCGGCGCTCGTCGTGGCCCAGGCCCAGCCGGCGGATCTGCGCCAGGTAGCGCTCGATGTTGGCCTCGGTGGTGGTGCGCGGGTGGGTGCCCGTCTGCACCGCGTACTGCTCGGCCGGCAGGCCGAAGGCGTCGAAGCCCATGGTGTGCAGCACGTTGCGCCCGACCATGCGGTGGTAGCGGGCGTAGACGTCGGTGGCGATGAACCCCAGCGGGTGCCCGACGTGCAGGCCAGCGCCGGAGGGGTAGGGGAACATGTCCTGCACGAAGAGCTTGTCCGCGGGCACCGGCCCGTCGGCCAGCGGGCCCACCGGGTTGGGTGCGGCAAAGGTGTTCTGCTCGGCCCAGCGGGTCTGCCAGCGCTGCTCCAGCTCACCGGCCAGCTCGGCCGTGTAGCGGAACGAGGGGATCTCTTCGGTACTCACGGTCAGCAGCGTAGTCGGCGGCCGAGAGGGTCCTGCCGCCCTGCTCAGCGGGTGCTCGTACCCTTGTCCCGTGCTCGACACCGTCGCCCTCGTCCTCGCCGTGCTGCTCGTCGTGGCTGCCCTCGCCCTCGCGGCCGTGGCGCTCGCCGGACTGCTGCAGCGGCTGCCCCGCAACCGGTGGGCCGGCGTGCGCACCCCCGCCTCGCTGGCCAGCGACGACGCCTTCCGCGTGGCCAACAAGGTGGCCGCAGCACCGATGCTCGCCGCCGCCGCGTTCTGCGCCGTGGGCGCGGGCGCGCTGCTGGGCCTGGACGGGTGGCTGCGACCGGTGGCCGTGCTGGTGGCCGTGGCCGCCGCGCTGGTGACCGCGGGTGCTGGTGGCGCGCTGGGCGCCCGCGCCGCGGAGGCGGCCCCGAGCTGCGCTCCCGAGCAGTGCGCGTCGTGCACGGGCTGCTCGCTGCTGGACGCCAGGCAGGGCTAGCCGGTGACCAGCACGCGGCCGGACGGTGGGGTCTCGGCGAGCGTGCTGGCCGAGGTTGCCGCCGCTGGCGCCGAGGACGCCGGTGGCCTGCCCGTGGAGCTGCTGGGCGACTTCCTGCCGGTGGTGACCGCGGCCGTGGTGTCCGGGCGTCCGCTCACCCGCCGCCAGCTCACCGGCTACCAACCGTTCGGGGAGACCGCCGCCCGCCAGGGAGTGGCCCTGCGCGCGCTGCTGGACCTGTACTCCTCCGCGGCCTGGCGGCTGTGGCGGCACCTGCCCGCCGTGGTGGGCGCGCGCCGTGACCCGGAGGCGGTGGTGGTGGCCGGCGAGGTGATGCTGCGCGCGGTGGACGACGTGGTGGCGGCGCTGGCCGAGGGGTTCCAGCTGGCTCAGCGGACGCTGGTGCGCAGCGAGGAGTCGGCCCGTCGGGAGTTCATCGACGACCTGCTCACCGGTGGCGCCGGGGTGGCCAGCGTGCTGCAGCGTGCCGCCGGGTTCGGCCTGCACCTGTCCGGCCCGCACGCGGTGGCGGTGGTGGCCGCCGAGCGCCCCTTCTCCGACGGCACCCCGCTGATCGGCATGCTGGAGCGCGCCGTGCTGGGCAGCAAGGGCGACTCCGACGCGCTGGTGGCCAGCAAGGAGGGCCACCTCATCGTGGTGTTTCCGGCGCCCGACCCGGATGCGGTCAGCCACGTGATGCACCAGCTCACCTCGCGGCTGGGCCCGCGCCCCGACGCGGCCGAGGCACGCGCCCGGACGTGGCAGATCGGGGTGGGCCGTCCCGGGGTGGGCGCCGAGGGGGTGGTGGCGTCCTACCAGGAGGCTCGTGACGCCCTCGACCTAGCCGGGCGCCTGGACCTGCAGGACCCGGTGGTCGACGCCAAGGACATGCTGGTCTACCACGTGATGCTGCGTGACCGCCCGGCCATCAGCGACCTGGTGCGCAGCGTGCTCACCCCGCTGCTGGAGGCCCGTGGTGGGGCAGAGCCGCTGCTGGCCACCCTGGCCGCCTACTTCGGCTCCGGTGGCAACGCCGCCCTCACCGCCCGCCGGCTGCACCTGTCGGTGCGGGCGGTGACCTACCGCCTGGAGCGTGTGCAGCAGCTCACCGGCCACGACCCCACCGAGCCGTCGCAGCAGTTCCCCCTGCAGGTGGCCATCATGGGCGCCAAGCTCCTCGACTGGCCGCACGTCCCCCTGCCCTGACCCCCTTCTTCCGCGGGGCGTTCAGGGCCCTTGACGCCCTCTTCGGGCCGTCCCGGGGGGAGGGCGGCGACGTGAGGACGGTCGCACCTGGAGCAGTGACCTAGGCGCCCAGGGCGATCGACGGCCACGCGCCGCCTCCCCGGTGAACCGAGTGGCCCGGATCGCTGCGCACACCTTGCGACCGCGGCACACTGCGAGGTGACGGCCCGGCCACAGCTCGGCTACGGCGACCACGCAGCCTCGCCAGGGTGTGGGTGGGTCTGGACGAGGACGGGAGCCCCGCTGATGCTGCACCTTCGACGCCTGCCCCGCATCGGGCGCTCGGTGCCGGTGACGCTGTCCTACCTCGGCGCCCTGGGCACGGTCGGGCTGGCGCTGAGCACGGTCGGCACGCACTGGAAGGACGCGGTGATCTCCGCGGCCAGCACCAACGTGCACAACCTCAGCCAGTGGCGGCTGAGCACCCTGGTCTCCAGCGCCTTCGTCATCGCCGAGGGCCCGGTGTGGTTCACCTGCCTGGGCGTGGGCGCCACCCTCGCGCTGGCCGAGCGGGCCTGGGGCGGCTGGCGGATGCTCAGCACCTTCGTGGCGGGCCACCTCCTCGCCACCTCGCTGGTGGCGGTGGGCCTGTGGTTCGGCATCAGCAGCGGCTGGTTCCCGGTCTCGTGGAGCCAGGCCACCGACGTCGGCGTGAGCTACGGGGTGTTCGCCGTGCTCACCGCCCTCACCTTCGCCGTCCCGCGCGGCTGGCGGCTGACCTGGGCCGCGGTGTGGCTGGTGCTGGCGGTGCAGGCGGTTCTCAGCGCGCCCACGTTCACCGCGGTGGGCCACCTGGTGGCCGGCGTGGTGGGTCTGGTGCTCGCGGCGCTGGTCCACCGGCGCCACCCGCTCACCCCGCGCCGCCCGATGACCACCCGCGGCTCGCTGGCCCTGCTGGCGTGGGCGTCGCTGTTCGGGCTGTGCATCGTGGGGTGGGCGACGCCCGGCTGGTGGTCGGCCCCGGTGCTGGCGGCCGTGGTGGTGCTGGCCACCCGGATCCGCCCGGTGGGCCGTGCGGACCTGCCGGTCAGTTGCGCTCCAGCTCGATCGGGTGCGTCGCCAGCAGCGCCATCGGCATCGGTTGTCGTCGCAGCACCCGTCCCCACAGGTCGACGCGCCCTGGTACCACCACGTCGCTAGGCAGCGCCGGCACCACCAGCCAGTCCTCCCGCTCCAGCTCGGCCTCCAGCTGCCCGGCCGACCAGCCCGCGTAGCCCACGAAGATCCGCACGCCCTCGAGCACCGGCGCCAGCTCGTCGGGCTCCGCGTCCAGGTCCACCATCACCACCCGCCCGTGCACCGGGCGCAGGCCGGAGACCCCGTCGGCGTCCGCCCCGGGACGCAGCAGGCCGAGGCACAGCGCGGAGTCCCGCTTGACCGGCCCACCCACGAACAGCGCCTGCGGGCGCACCGTGTGCGGCGCCCAGCCGGGCAGCACGTCGTGCACTGCCGTGTCGCTGGGACGGTTGAGCACCACGCCGAGGCTGCCGAGCTCGTTGTGCTCGATCACGTAGATCACCGTGCGGCGAAAGGTCTGCTCCACCAGCTCGACCGAGGACACCAGCAACGACCCCGACCGCACCTGCGTCAGCTCCACGCCTCAATCCTGCCATCGCCGGTGGTCGGCGGCGGGTGGAACTCGGTTCGCCGCGATGCGGGCCCGCTCAGCCGAGGCGGTGCACGAGCCCCTGGTAGCGGGCGCCGAGCAGCCGCGGCAGGGCGGCGATCACCCGGGAGTCCGGGCCCACCAGGATCCGCGGCTTCTCCCGCTCCAGCCCGCGCATGATGGACCGTGCAGCGCCCTGCGGGGTGGTCATGGCGATCTTGTTGAACGCCTTGGCCGACTCCATTTTGTTCTCCGAGGCGGTCACCCGGGCGTTCTCGGCGATGTTGCTGCGCACCCCCCCGGGGTGGACCAGGCTCACCTGCACCGGCACCTGGTCAGCCAGCAGCTCCATCCGCAGCGCCTCGGTGAAGCCGCGGATGGCGAACTTCGAGCCGTTGTAGGCGGCCTGCTTGGGAAAGGCCATCAGCCCGAAGACGCTGGAGACGTTGGCCAGCTGGCCGTCGCCGCTGGCCGCGAGGTGCGGCAGGAAGGCCTGCGTGCCGTGCACCATGCCGAAGTAGTTGATGCCCATGATCCAGCGGTGGTCGGCGTCGGTGAGCTCGGCGACCCGGCCGGTGACCGACACCCCCGCGTTGTTGACCACCAGGTCCACCCCGCCGAAGTGCTCGACCACCTCCTCGGCGTGGGCGAGCACCGCCTCCCGGTCGCTGACGTCGAGCTTCCACGCCCGGGCCTGCGCCCCCTGCTCCTGGCACTGCCGCACGGTCTCCTGCACGGCGTCGCCCTGCACGTCGCTCAGCGCCAGCCGGGCGCCCCGCTCGGCCAGGTTCAGGGCCAGCGCCCGGCCGATGCCCGAGCCTGCGCCGGTGACCACCGCGGTCTTGCCCGCATACCCGCGGCGCGCCTTCACCGGGTCCGCCGGATCAGGCCGCCCTTGGCCGGGGCCATGGTCACGTGGGAGTGCTTGTGCTTCTCCGCCGCGGGTCCAACGTGCTCGAAGTCCATCGCGTCCAGGATGGTCCGCAGCGCCACCACCATCTCCTTGTGCGCGAACAGCGCACCGATGCAGCGCCGCTTGCCGCCGCCGTAGGGGATGAACTCGTTGGTGGCGAGCTTGCGGTCCAGGAACCGCTCCGGCCGGAACACCTCCGGGTCGCCCCAGATCTTCGGGTCGTTGTGGATGGCCTCCAGCTGCGGGTTGAGCATGGTGCCCTTGCCGAAGGTGTAGCCGCCCAGCTCGATCGACCGGCTCGTCTTGCGGCCCACCCCAGGCAGCACGGTGCGCATCCGCAGCGTCTCGTTGACCACGGCGTCGAGGTAGCTGTCGTCAGAGGTTCGCGCCTTCTCCCGCACCGCGGGGTGCCGGGAGAGCAGCTCCATCGCCCAGGCCAGGGAGGTGGTGGTGGTCTCGTGCCCGGCGCCCACCAGCGACATCAGCTGGTTGCGCAGCCACTCGTTGTCCTTGCCCGAGCTGCGCACCAGCAGGGACAACGTGTCGGTGCGCTCGTCCAGGTCGGACGCACCGCGGCGCTCCTCGATGAAGGCGTCCAGCAGCTCGTTGGTGCGGGCGATGAGCCGGTCGAAGGACCGCCACGGCGGGATCTTGCCCAGCTGGGGGAAGACCATCCAGGTGCTGCCGACCAGGGTGATCTCCGAGGCCTTGGTCACCGCGGTGCGCAGCTCGTCCATCTGCGGGCCGCTGACCGCACCGAAGACGGTGCGCAGGATGACCTCGAGGGTGATGGCGCGGGCCTCGTCGACCATCTTGATCTCGTCGCCGACCTTCCAGGAGGCGATCCGGCGCTCGGTCTCCTCCCGCATGATGTCGGCGTAGCCGTTGATGGCCTTGCCGCGGAACGGCGGCATCAGGGCCTTGCGGGTCTGGGTGTGCTCCTCCCCGTCCACGGAGAGGATGCCCCGCTCCCCGAAGATGGCCTTGAGGAAGATGCCGTTGGTGACGCCGGCGTGCAGCGTGTCGTGCGGGCCGGCGAAGATCGCCGCCACCAGCTCGGGGTCGGCGATGTAGACCGACTTGCCCATCGGGAACGCCTTGGCCACGTGCACGTCGCCGAAGCGGCGCTGCGACCAGCGGGAGAAGCCGATGGTGTGCCGCAGGCCCAGGTACAGCTGGGCGATCCCGGGCATGCGCGACCCCCGGGCTGGCTTGCGGCCGTGGGCAACCGGGCACTGACCTGCGGCCGCGGCGGGTGTCTGCTCCTGGGTGCTCATGCATCAGTTCCTGAACGACGGGGGCAACGACGGGTCAACAGTACGTGCCGCGGCACCGTTCTCAGCACCTGCGCCGCATCCCGCTGGTCAGGGCGTCACCCGACCTTGGGTGTGCTGCGGGCGACGATGGCGGCAGTGTCCAGCCCGGACGGCAGGGTGCCGTAGACGCTGCCCCAGTCCCCACCGAGGCGGCTGGCGCAGAAGGCGTCCGCCACCGCGGGGTGGCCGCTACGGACCAGCAGCATCCCCTGCAGGGCCAGGGCCAGGTGCTCGGCGACGCGGCGGGCACGGTGCTCCAGGTCGCCGGGGTCGGCCAGGTCGCGCTTGACCACGGCGACGGCGGCGTCCAGGCGGCGGTCGGCGCCAGCCACCGAGTCCAGCTCCGCCAGGAACACCGCCAGCGCCTCCGGCTCGCGGGCCATCGCGCGCAGCCCGTCCAGCGCGGCGACGTTGCCCGAGCCCTCCCACACGCTCAGCAGCGGAGCCTCCCGGTACAGCTTGGGCATGCCCGACTCCTCGACGTAGCCGTTGCCGCCCAAGCACTCCAGCGCCTCCGCGGCATGGCCGGGGCCGCGCTTGCAGACGAAGTACTTGCTCACCGACAGCCCGATGCGCCGCAGCGCCGCAGCGTGGGTGTCGCCGGCCTCGGCCTGGTCGGTCAGCCCGGCCAGCCACAGCGCCACGGTGGTGGCCGCCTCGGCCTCCACGGCCAGGTCGGCCAGCACGTTGCGCATCAGCGGCTGGTCCACCAGCTGGGCGCCGAAGGCGGCCCGGTGGGCGGCGTGGTGGCTGGCCTGGGCGATGCCGGTGCGCATGCCGGCGGCGCTGCCGATGATGCAGTCCAGCCGGGTCATGTTGACCATCTCGATGATGGTGCGCACCCCGCGGCCGGGCTCCCCGACGCGCCAGGCCACCGCCTCGTCGTACTCCACCTCCGAGCTGGCGTTGGAGTGGTTGCCCAGCTTGTCCTTGAGTCTCTGCAGGTGCATCCGGTTGCGGGTGCCGTCGGGCAGCACCCGGGGCAGCAGGAAGCAGGACAGGCCGGCGTCGGCCTCCTGCGCGAGCACCAGGAAGACGTCGGACATGGGCGCGGAGGTGAACCACTTGTGCCCGGTGAGCAGGTAGGTACCGGCTCCGCCCGGGACGGCGCGGGTGGTGTTGGCCCGGACGTCGGAGCCGCCCTGCTTCTCGGTCATGGACATCCCGGCGATCAGCCCGCGCTTGCCCAGCGGCGCCCGCAGGCCGAAGTCGTACTCCCGCGAGGTCAGCAGCGGCTCGTAGGCCGCGGCCAGCTCGGGGTTGGCCCGCAGCGCCGGCACGACGGCGTTGGTCATGGAGATGGGGCAGCCGTGGCCGGCGTCCACCGTGCTCCACACCAGGAACTTCGCGGCCCGGGCCACGTGCGCACCGGGGCCGGGGTCGCTCCACGGCGAGCCGTGCAGCCCGTGGGCCACCGCGGTCTGCATCAGCTGGTGGTAGGCGGGGTCGAAGTCCACCTCGTCCACCCGGTGGCCGTAGCGGTCGTGGGTGCGCAGCACCGGTGGGTGTGCCTCGGCCAGGGCGCCCCACTGCTGGGCCTGCTCGCTGCCGGCCAGGCGGCCCAGCTCGTGCAGGCTCTCGGTGACCCAGGAGGCGTCCTCGCGGGCCAGGCCCTCCAGCAGCACGGGCCAGTCAGCCGCGTCGTGGCCCACCAGCGGCGGAACCTGGTTGGTGACCTCGTGCGTGGGCGTCATGCCGTCCTCCGATGCTGCGCTGGGCGCTCACTCGCTGGCAGGCGCGGGCCGGGTCCGGCACCGCCTGCGCGGCCGCGGTGGACGCGGCGACCTCACGGCTGCAGGCGGTGCGGACGACCTCGGCGAAGAGCTCTGCCTTGGTGGGGAAGTACCGGTAGACGGTGCCCGTGCGCGGCCTGCAGCAGGTCGTGCCGCACCGCGTCCAGTCGCTGCTGGACGGCGGGCGTCCTGCGGTAGGCCACGCACGGAGTGAATCACTGTTCAGAACATCACTCAAGGGGCTCCGGGACCCCCGGGATGGACTACTCGAAGAGGGGCAGCACCGACTGCAGCTCGTCGGCGATGGAGGTGGGGACGATGTAGCCGTCCTGCTTCTCGATCTGCTCCAGGTTGGCGGCGATGTCCTCGACGCTCGGCTTGGCACCCTTGCCGGCGAACCAGCCCGGGGTGAGGCCGGTGAAGACGCGGGCGTAGCGACCACCCAGGGCGGAGAAGGCCTCGTGGGTGAGCTCGCTGGCCTCGCTGGCCAGGAACACCGTCATCGGGACGACGAGCTCGGGGGAGAACTGGTCGCCGTTGGCGCCGAGGAGCTCCTCGGTCATGCGGGTGTAGGCCACCGGCATGATCACGTTGCTCTTGATGTTCGACTTGGCGCCCTCGATGGCGAGCACGTTGGACAGGCCCACCAGGCCGGCCTTGGCCGCACCGTAGTTGGCCTGGCCGAAGTTGCCGAACACGCCCGCGTTGGAGGCGGTGAAGACGAAGCGGCCGTAGCCGTGCTCCTTCATGTTGGCGAACGCCGGCTGGCTCACGTAGAACGCGCCGCGCAGGTGCACGTCGAGCACCGCGTCCAGGTCCTCCCAGGACATCTTCAGGAAGCTCTTGTCCCGCAGGATGCCGGCGTTGTTGATGACGATGTCGACCTTGCCGAAGCTGTCGATGGCGGTCTGCACGATCGCCGCGCCGCCCTCGGGGGTGGACACCGAGTCGTGGTTGGCCGCCGCGCGGCCACCCTTGGCGACGATCTCGTCGACGACCTTCTGGGCGGCGCTGTCCGAGCCGCCGACACCGTTGACGGATCCGCCGAGGTCGTTGACCACGACAGCGGCACCGCGGGCCGCCAGCTCCAGGGCGTAGGCGCGGCCCAGGCCGCCGCCCGCGCCGGTCACGATGGCTACGCGGTCATCAAAGGTGATCTCGGACATGTGGATCCTTCCGATCGAAGTCAGGTGGGGTTACCAGCGGGTACACGGTAGCCGCGCGCCGCTCTCCGCCCACCTCCGCGTCGGCGAACCCGTGGTGCGGAACGGGCCCGTGGTGATGAACACTCGACCCACGCGGTGGCCGTCGTGGCTGCTGTCGGACCGACACAGGAGGCGACGAGGATGACCGAGCCAACCACGGCCGGGACCCAGGCGACCCACGGCGAGCTGGGTGCCCCGCTGGTGACCAACAACCCGGACGAGAGCCGGTTCGAGCTGCGGGTGGACGGCAACCTGGTGGGGCTCGCCGACTACCGCGTGCACGCCGGCCGGATGGTGTTCACCCACACCGAGGTCGATCCCGGCCTGGGCGGTCGCGGGCTGGGCGGGGTGCTCATCGGCGCCGCCCTGGCCGAGGTGCGCAACCAGGGGCTCTCCGCCGATCCGCAGTGCTCCTTCGTCGACGACTACCTCAACCGGCACCCCGAGCACGCCGACCTGCGCCACCGCCGCTGAGCATGCTGGTCCCGCGGGCGCTCAGCCCAGGTGGGTGCTGAGCTCCGCGCCCACCACCTGCAGGTGCGGCGGGGCGATCACCTCGGCGTGGGTGCACGGCAGGTCCACCACGCGCACCGAGCCGGACACGTGGTCCTGCCAGCCGCGCGGGTCGAGCCAGTGCTCCCGGCGCGGCGCGGTGGCGGCGAAGAAGAGCACGTCGCCGTCGAAGTGCTGCGGTTGGTGCGCCCGCATCAGCTCGGTGTTGCTCACCACCACCGCCACCATGGCCGAGAGCACCTCCGGGCTCAGCTCGGCCATCGCGCTGTTGGCGGTGCGCAGGGCGGCCACCACGGTGGCGGTGTCCAGCGCGGGCACGGTCTCCGGGTCGATGCCGGCCATGGTCAGCAGCGCCCGCCGGGAGTCCTGCTCGTCGGGCAGCTCCAAGCCCTGCCACTGCTCGGCCGGGTAGGCGTCCAGCAGGGCCAGCAGGGCCACCTCCTGCCCGGCGGCGCGCAGCTGCACGGCCATGGCGTGGGCGACCGCTCCGCCGACCGACCAGCCCAGCAACCGGTAGGGACCCTCCGGCTGGCGGTGCTGCAGCAGCTGCACGTAGCTGGCCGCCATCTCCTCCAGGGACGCGGGCAGGGCGTCGGTTCCGCCGGCGAGCCCGGCCGCCTGCAGGGCGTGCACCCCCACCTCGGGGGGCAGGTGCGGCAGCAGGCGGGTGTAGCACCAGCCCAGCCCGCCGGCCGGGTGCACGCACCACAGCGGGGCGGCGGTGCCCTCCCGCAAGGTCAGCACGCTGCCGGTGCCCGTGTCCCCGCTGCGCTCGCCGCCGTCTGCCAGCACCGCTGCCAGCCGTCGGGGGGTGGCGGCTCCCACCACCGCGCCCACGGAGACCTCCGTCCCGAGCGCCGCGGTCACGCTGCGGGCCAGCACCGCGGCGAGCAGGCTGTGTCCGCCGAGGTCGAAGAAGTTGTCGTCCGGACGCACCTGTCCGACGTCGAGCACCTCGGCGAACAGCCGGCAGAGCAGCTCGTCGCGCGGGGTGCCGGCCACCGTGTGCGCCCCGGTGGCCAGGGTGGGGGCGGGCAGCGCCGCGCGGTCCAGCTTGCCGTTGGCCGACAGCGGCAGCTCGTCGAGCACCACCACGGCGGTGGGCACCAGGTGCGCCGGCAGCTCTCGGCCCACCGCGGCCCGCAGGGCGCCGGGCAGGTCAGCTCCGGGCAGGTCAGCTCCGGGCTCCGCACCGTGGCTTGGCTCGGTCACCACGTAGCCCACCAGCCGCTGGTCGCCGGGGCGGTCCTCTCGCAGCAGGACCGCCGCGGCGGCCACCGCCGGCAGCCGCCGCAGCGCGCTCTCGACCTCGCCCAGCTCGATGCGCATGCCGCGCAGCTTCACCTGTCCGTCGGTGCGGCCCAGGTAGCGCAGCGCGCCGTCGCTGCGCCACTGGACCAGGTCCCCGGTGCGGTACATCCGCCCCGGGCCGAACGGGTCGGACAGGAAGCGCTCCGCGGTCAGCTCGGGGCGGTGGAGGTAGCCCTCGGCCAGCTGCACGCCGGCCAGGTACAGCTCACCGGTGACACCCACCGGGACCGGCCGCTGGTGGGCGTCCAGGACGTAGGTGCGGGTGTTCCACACCGGACGCCCGATCGGTGTCTCGGTGTCGTGTGGTCGGCACGTCCAGGCGGTGACGTCCACGGCAGCCTCGGTGGGCCCGTAGAGGTTGTGCAGGTCCACCCCGGGCAGGCTCCGCAGGAAACGTCCGGCCGACTCCACCGGCAGTGCCTCCCCGCTGCAGAACACCTGGCGCAGCACCACCGTGCAGCGCGACCGGGCTGCGGCGTCGCTGGCCAGCTCGTCCAGGAACAGCCGCAGCATGGACGGGACGAAGTGCACGGTGGTGATCCGCTCGGCGCCGATGAGCTCGGCCAGGTAGCGGGGGTCTCGGTGCCCGCCCGGCTCGGCCAGCACCAGCACCGCCCCGGCGATGCTGGGCCAGAACAGCTCCCACACCGACACGTCGAAGCCGGACGGGGTCTTCTGCAGCACCCGGTCGGCCACGTCGATGGGGTAGGTGGCCTGCATCCACAGCAGCCGGTTGACGATGGCCCGGTGGCTGACCACCACACCCTTGGGGTTTCCGGTGGAGCCGGAGGTGTAGATGACGTAGGCGGGGTCCTCCGGGCGCGGGTCCTCCGGCGAGGCTGCCGCAGCCGGGCCTGCGGGGATCGGATCTGCGGCGGCCAGGTCTGCGGCGGCCGGGTCCACGGTGGGCACGCCAGCAGCTGCGGCGACGTGGGCCAGCCCCACCTCGGCGGTGGTGACCAGGCAGGCGGGGCGGGCATCGGTCAGCAGGTAGGCCAGCCGCTGCTCGGGGTAGCCGGGGTCCAGCGGCAGGTAGGCGGCGCCGGCCTTGAGCACGGCGTGCAGGGTGACCAGCAGCTCGGGACCGCGCGGCAGCCCCACGGCCACCACCGTGCCCCGGCCCGCGCCGGTGGCCCGCAGCGCCGCGGCCAGCGCGTCGGAGCGCTGCGCCAGCTCGGCGTAGGTCAGCTCCCCACCCGCGCCCCGGACCGCCGGAGCGTGCGGGGTGCGCTCGGCCTGCTCGGCCAGCAGCGCCACCAACGTGGTGTCCGGCACCGGGTGGGCGGTGTCGTTCCAGCGGTGCAGCACGGTCTCGCGCTCCTCGGCGGTGAGCACCTCGACCGTGCTGGCCGCCACCCCGGCGCCCTGCTCGCCCACGCTGCGCAGCAGCCCGAGCACCCGGTGCAGGTGGGCGGCGGGGGCGCTCGCGTCGTAGCAGGCGGGGTTGGCCTCCACCGACAGGCTCAGCGCCGGTCCCGCCGCGCGCTGGCGGCGCACCACGGTGAAGTGCAGGTCCTCCACCGGACCGGTGGAGAGCGTGTGGGAGGTGGCTGGAGCACCGCGGAAGGACAGCGTGGGGGCGTAGGCGATGACGTTGACCAGGGGGCCGAACAGCCGCTGGCCGGGCCCGGAGCGGCGCAGGTCACGGCGCAGCTGCTCGTAGCGGTAGTGGCGGTGCCGGGCCAGGCGACGGCGCTGGGCGGTGACCGTGGCGGCCACGTCGGCCACCGTGTCGTCGGGGGCCACCGGCACCGGGGTGGCGGCGATGTTCATGACCATGGCGGGGGTGCTGGCCCCCACTCCGCCCAGGCGGTTCATCTGCGGGATGCCCAGCACCGGCTGGCTGCTGGTCATCCGGTGCAGGTACACCGCGTGCACGGCGAAGAGCAGGTCCAGCCACGACGTCCCGGCCTCCTCGGCCGCGGCCTCGACGGCGGCCAGCTCCTCCGGGCCCAGCTCGGCGGTGGCGGACAGCGCCACGGCCGCGGGGGCAGCCGTGCCGTCGGTGAGGCTGCGGGCGGGCTCCACCTCGGCCAGCATCTCGGTCCAGAACTCCCGGTCGGCGGTGGGCTGGTCGCTGGTGCGGTAGTCCTGCTCGGCGTCGAGCACCTGGGCGAAGCCGCCGTCGGGGCGCACCGGCACCGGCTCGCCCGCGCACAGGGCGGTGTAGGTCTCGGCCACCCGCTGCTCCAGCAGCGCCACGGCGTAGCCGTCGACGGCGAGGTGGTGTGCGCGCTGGTACCAGAGCACGTCGCCGCCGGGCAGCACCAGCAGCGCTGCGCCGTAGAGCGGGTTGGCCAGCGCGCCGGGCAGCGGGGCGGCGGTGCTGTCCAGCTGGGCCGGGCGCGCGAGGTCGGCGTGCATCCACTCCAGCGCCGCCGCGTGCGCGGCCGGTCGGTCGACGTGCCCGGTGAGGTCGACCACCTCCACCCGGGCGGGCACCGGCGGGCCCACCTGCTGCCAGGGCTCACCGTCGGCGCCGGTGCCCAGCACCAGCCGCAGGCTCTCGGTCTCGCTGCTGACCAGCCGGATGGCCTCGCGCAGCGCGGCCAGGTCCACCGGTGCGGGGATCTCCACGTACGCCGCGGTGGACAGCGCGGGGCTCGTCGGGTCCAGGCAGTGCGCCATCCACAGCGCCAGCTGCGCCTCGGTCAGCGGGCGGCGCAGCGGCCCAGCCGGCGAGGGGGTGGGTGACGGGGCGTCCAGGGTGGTGCTCATCGGTACCGGCTCTCCTGCTCAGTGCTGGAGCACGGCGTGCCAGGACCGCACGGTCGGCGTCTCGGACAGCTCGGCGAAGCTCACCGTGGTGCCCGCAGCCACGGTGGACTCCACCAGGCTCATCAGGCGGATGGAGTCCAGCCCCAGGTCCACCAGGTTGTCGTCGTAGTCGATGCTCTCCGCGGGCTCGCCGAGCAGCGCGGCCACCCGGTCCCGCAGCGCGTCCAGCCCGGCCGTGTCGGTCTCGGTGGCGCTCTCGCGGGATCCGTCGCCCAGCTCGGTGAGCAGCTGGTCGGTGTCCAGGACGCGGGCGCAGCGGCGGGCGGCGTAGGACAACGCGCTGGCGTGGTCGTCGCGGCTGAAGTCGGCCACCGCGTCGGCGACCAGGAACGCCTGCACGTCGTCCATGAACGCCTCGGTGGCCGTGACCTGGCAGCCGATGTGGGCGTAGACGCCGGTGATGAGCAGCTGGTCGCGGCCCCACTCCCGCATCAGCTCCCGCAGCGGGGTGCGCTGGAAGGCGCTGTAGCGCCACTTGGTGAGCACGGTGTCCTCGCTGGTCGGGGCCAGCTCGGCCACCACGTCCGGGGCCCCGCCGGCAGCGGACAGGCCCGGACCCCAGAAGTCGGTGAGCAGGGCGCGCTCGGCGGGGTCCTGGTCGCCGGGCTGGCAGGTGAACACCACCGGGATGCCGGCCGCCGTGGCGGCCTCGCGCAGCTGGCGGATGCGCGGGACCACGCTGGCCAGCGGTTCCTGCCCGCGGGGGAAGACGTCGACGAAGTGGTTCTGCATGTCGTGCACCAGCAGCACCGCGCGGGCGGGGTCGGCCGGCCAGCTGACCTTGTTGGCGGGGGCGTCGGCCGCGGTGGGCGGGACGTAGCTGGCGATGGTGGGCAGGCCGCTGGGCCGGGTGGCCGTGCTGGTGGGGAGGGTGCTGGCGGGGAGGGTGCTGGTGCTCGTCTGCTGCGAGGTGCTCATGCGGGGCTCCTTCGGGCGTCAGGTGAGGTCGGTCAGGCGTGCGGGAGCAGCTGCTCGGCGATGGCGGTGCGCAGGTCGCGCTTGCTGGTCTTGCCCACCCCGGTGGCGGGGAAGGCCGCGACGGCGACGACCCGGTCGGGCACCTTGTAGGCGGCCACCCCGCGGGCGGCGAGGAAGGCCGCCAGCACTCGTCGGGTGAGGGTGGTGGGCTCCACCTCGGCGCGGGGCACCACGAAGGCGCAGGTGCGCTCGCCCAGCATGGCGTCGGGCATGGCCACCAGGGCCGCGTCGTGCACGTCGGGGTGGGCCAGCAGGTGGTTCTCCACCTCTTCCGGCGCCACCTTCTCCCCGCCGCGGTTGATCTGGTCCTTGGCCCGGCCCTCCACCCGGACGTGGCCGGTGTCGGTGACGCTGGCCAGGTCGCCGGTGCGGTAGAAGCCGTCGGCGGTGAAGGAGCGGCGGTTGTGCTCCTCGGCCCGGTAGTAGCCCTGGATCGTGTAGGGCCCGCGGGTCAGCAGGTGCCCGGTGGCGCCCACCGGAAGCGGCTGGTCGTGGTCGTCGACGATGCGGAGCTCGTCGTCCGGGGAGATCGGCCGGCCCTGGGTGGTGACGACGAGCTCCTCGAGATCGTCCAGGCGGGTGTAGTTGACCAGGCCCTCGGCCATCCCGAAGACCTGCTGCAGGGTGACGCCGAGGGTGGGCCCCACCCGGCGGGCGGCGCTCTCCGGCAGCGGGGCGCCGCCGATCTGCAGCACCTGCAGGCTGGACAGGTCGTGGCTGCGGGCACCGCCGTCCACGGCCTGCAGCCACACCAGGGCCAGCGGCGGCACCACCGCGGTGATGGTGACCCGCTCGCGCTCGATGAGCGCGAAGGCCACGTCCGGGCGCCCACCGTCGGCCAGCACCACCCGTCCGCCGACGCAGAACACCCCGAAGCAGCCGGGCGAGCTCATCGGGAAGTTGTGCGCCACCGGCAGCACCGCCAGGTAGACGGTGTGGGCGTCCAACCCGCAGATCCGGGCGCTCTCCCACAGCGTGTAGAGGTACTCGTCGTGGGTGCGCGGGATGAGCTTGGGCAGGCCGGTGGAGCCGCCGGAGAGCTGCAGGAACGCCACGTCGGTGGAGCACGGAGCAGCCACCTCGGCCAGCGCCTCCTCGGCGTCGGCCAGGCTGTCGGCGTAGCAGTCGGCCAGCGCGGCAAGGTCGCCGTGCGCACCCGGCGCGCCCACCACCAGCGCGTGCTCCAGGGTGGGGCTCTCGGACAGCAGCTGGGCGGCCAGCGGGCGCAGGTCGGCACCGTCCAGCTGTTCACCGAGCACGTAGGCCCGGGCCTCGGTGTGCGCGACGAAGTAGCTGATCTCGCTGCCGCGGTGGGCGGGCAGCGCGAACACCGGCAGCGCCCCGAGCCGGTACAGGGCGAAGCAGACCTCGAAGAACTCGGTGCAGCTGCCCACCTGCACCACCACCCGGTCCTGCGCTCCGATCCCGCGGCGGTGCAGTCCCGCGGCCAGCCGCTGGGAGCGCTCCTGCAGCTCGGCGTAGGTGGTGCGGCGCTCGCCGTCGACCAGGGCCACGCGGGCGCCGTGGGCGTCCACCTGCTCGTGCAGCAGGTCGGTGAAGGTCTGCCCGGTCCAGTAGCCGGCGGCCTGCCAGCGGGCCACCTCCGCCGCGGGTCGTTGCACGGCGCCGGGCAGGTAGCCGCTCACAGCGAGTGCTCGATCCCGAGCGCGGTCAGCATGGTCTGGAACTTGGCGCCGGTCTCGGCCGCCTCGGCCGCGGGCGTCGAGCCGGCGACCACCCCGGCGCCGGCGTACAGCCGCATCCCAGTGCCCGCGGTCTCCGCGCAGCGGATGGCCACCGTCCACTCGCCGTCGCCGTCGGCGTCCACCCAGCCCGCTGCACCAGCGAACAGGCCGCGGCCGAAGGGCTCGAGGCGCTCGATGGCCGTGGCAGCCGGGGCGGGCGGCAGCCCGCAGACCGCCGGGGTGGGGTGCAGCGCCACGGCCAGGTCCAGCGCGGTGGTGGCCGGGTCGGCCAGGGTGCCGGTGATACGGCTGGCCAGGTGCCACATCGAGGCGGTGCCCACCACCACCGGGGTGGGCGTCACCAGCGTGGTGGTGCACAGCGGGCTCAGCACCGCGGCGACGTCGTCGGCGACGATGGCGTGCTCGTGCAGGTCCTTGGCCGACACCAGCAGCGCCTCGCGGCGGCGGCGGTCCTCCACCGGGTCGCTGCTGCGCGGCGAGGACCCGGCCAGCGGGGTGGCGGTGACGGTGGTGCCGGCGCGGGAGACCAGCAGCTCGGGGCTGCACCCGACGAAGGCAGTTCCGGCGCGGGTGGGCACGGCATAGGCGTAGCCGGTGGCGTCGCCGCGCAGCAGTGCGCGCAACAGGGTGGGCACGTCGATGGGGGTGTCGCCCCGCACGTCCAGGGCGCGGGCCAGCACGATCTTGTCCAGCGTCTCCGCACCGATGAGCGCCAGCCCCTCGGCCACTGCGCTCTCGTAGTCGGCGACGGCCGGCACCGGGCGCACCTGCCAGTGCTGGTCCACCGCAGGTGCGGTGACGGGCGCGTCCAGCGCTGGGTCCACCGTCCACAGGCGCTCGGGCACGAACAGCTCGGCGGGCTCGGCGGCGGAGAACGGGATGGCCCCCACCACGGTGCCCACCCCACCGCGGTCGGCGGCCGCGCGGGCCGCAGCCGTCGCGACCCGGCCGAGGGCGGCGCGCGCCGTGTCGGCGGGCAGCTCGGTGTGGCGTCCCCTGGCCAGCAGGCAGCGGCGGGCGGAGCGGAAGAACAGGTCGTCGGCGGTGTAGGTGTCGAGCAGGTCGGCGCAGGTCCGGGGCTGCTCGGCCACGGAGCCGGGGTTCCGCGCGGGTGCTGCGGTGGTGGGCTGGGGCACGAGGGTCCTTTCGGTGCAGGGCAGTCGTCAGCTGGCGAGCGAGGCGCCGCCGTCGACCCGGAGGTCGTGCATGGTGATGTGGGAGGCGGCGTCGGAGAGCAGGAAGACGACGGCCTGGGCGACAGCCTCGGGATCAGCCACCCGGCCGAGCGGGATGCCGATCTTGTGCTGGGCGACGGTGCCCTCGACCAGGGCGTCGGGGCCGGCGCCGTCGAGCATCCGGCGCAGCATCGGGGTGTCGGTGGACCCGGGGGAGACCACGTTGGCGCGCACTCCCGCCGCCGCGAGCTCGAGGCCGAGCACCTTGGTGTACATCGCGGCTGCGGCCTTGGACGCGCAGTAGGCCGCCATCCCCACCCGGGGCACTGCGCCGGCGTTGGAGCCGACGGTGACGATCGCGCCGGTCCCCCGCCCCGCCATCCGTTGCCCGACGGCGCGACTGACGTGCATGACGCCGGTGGTGTTCACCGCGAAGGTGGCCGCCCAGCTGTCGTCGTCGAGCTCCAGGGCCGGGCTGCTGGCGTGCAGCACCCCGGCCACGTTGGCCAGCATTGTGATAGGTCCCAGCTCGTCCTCGACGAGTGCGACTCGGTGCTCCACATCTTCTGCACTGGTGACGTCGAGAGCGACGGAATGCACCCGGCCGGACAGCTCGGACGCCATTTCTGGCGGCTCTCGATCGCCGGCCACGACAATGGCGCCGGAGTCGGCGAGCGCCCGCACCACGGCACTTCCGATGCCGCCCGCCGCGCCCGTCACCACCGCCAGCGGACGGGGTGCAGCGACGCGAGCCTGACCAATCATGTTGGGCTCCAGCTCCTGTGCGGTCGGCGCCGCGCTCGGCAACGAATGGGTAACAGTCAGAGGTTAGGCTAACCTAAACCGACGTGAGCGTCCATTCCCGCCGAGGGAGTGCACTGAGGACCCCGCCGCACCGGTGTTTCTGCCGGAGCGTCACCCGCCCGCAAAGAAGAGCCCGCCGCGCGGCGGCACTGGGCCGTGGTCGCGCGGCGGGCAGGTGAGGTCACTCAGCAGAGCGGCGGCCCGGATCGAGCCGCCCTTCAGACGGTCAGCTCGCCCATCTCCGACCAGCTGGTGCCGTCCACCTCGACGTTGATGATCTCCGGTGTCTTCACCAGCAGCGGCTGCATCAGGGTCATCGCGTCCTGGAAGTGCTGCGAGCTGACGTGGGCGGAGCCGGCCGGACCGTCGCGGAAGGCCTCCACCAAGACGTACTGGTCGGGGTTGTCCACGCTGCGCGACCAGTCGAACCACAGGTTGCCGGCCTCGGCGCGGGTGGCTTGGGTGAAGCCGTCCACAGTGCTGATCCACTGCTCGCTGTGCTCGGGCCGGACGGTGAACTTGACGACGATGAAGATCATGAGGACATCGTCGTCGGCGCGCGCCCCGATCGCCAGTCGCGGGGGACCTAGCGCCGGCCGTACCGGGCTTCGTAGGCCTCGCGGTCAGACTGGTGCAGCGCCGCCGCCCTCGCTGACTGCAGGTCCGGGGGGAGGCCGTTCATCTCCAGCCGGCGCGCACGGTTCTGGTCCATGTACGACACCGTGTAGAAGGTGCTCAGCAGCAGCGCGAGCAGCACCATCAGCGCCCGCACCCAGAACGGGCCGGGAAAGAGCAGGAACACCACGAAGATCGGTGAGTAGGCCAGCTCGGACCGCAGCACGTGCCTGATCGCCGCGTGCGGGCCGGTCAGGTCGTGGCGGACCCAGTCCCGCAGCTCGGCCGGCAACGGTCGGCCAACCATGTACGTCAACCACTGCCACACGGTCGGTCGACGGCGCGCCTCAGTCATCACGTCTCCATCGTCCCACCAGGTCAAGCACGGGAGCGATCAGGCGGACAGCTGCTCCGCCTGGCGGTCGGTGTCGAGCTCCAGCTCCGCGGCGGTGGTGGAGTGCACCGTCTTCAGCAGCTCGGGGTGCTCGGCCAGCTTCTTGCCGTAGGAGGGAACCATGGTCTCCAGCTGCGGCTTCCAGCCGTCGATCTTGTCCGGGAAGCACTGCGTGAGCAGCCGGATCATCACCGGCACCGCGGTGGAGGCACCCGGAGAGGCGCCCAGCAGGGCCGCGACGGTGCCGTCGGCGGAGTGCACCAGCTCGGTGCCGAACTGCAGCACCCCGCGGGTCTCGGTGCCGGGCTTGATCACCTGCACGCGCTGACCGGCGGTGACCAGCTCCCAGTCCTCGAGCTTGGCGGTGGGCACGAAGTTCTGCAGGGTCTTGAGCCGCGCCTTGGGGGTCTGCAGCAGCTGGCCGATCAGGTAGATCACCAGGCTCAGGTTGTGCAGTGCCACCGAGAGCATCGGGATGAGGTTGTTGGGCTTCACCGAGGACGGCAGGTCCAGGACGGAGCCGTTCTTGAGGAACTTCGGCGAGAAGCCGGCGTAGGGGCCGAACAGCAGGTCGCGCTGGCCGTCGATCACGCGGGTGTCCAGGTGCGGGACGGACATCGGCGGGGCGCCGACCTCCTCCTGGCCGTAGACCTTGGCGTGGTGCTGGGCCACGACCTCGGGGTTGGTGCAGCGCAGGAAGCGGCCGCCGACCGGGAACCCGGCCAGGCCCTTGCCCTCGGGGATGCCCGACTTCTGCAGCAGGTGCAGGGCACCGCCGCCAGAGCCGATGAACACGAAGCGGGCCGAGACGGTCTTGCGCTCGCCGGTGCTGAGGTCCTTGACCGTGACGTTCCAGCCACCCTGGGGGCGACGCTTGAGGTTGCGCACCTCGTGGCGCACCTGCACCGACGCGCCGGACTCCTCCAGGTAGCTGATGAGCTGGCGGGTCAGGGCGCCGAAGTTGACGTCGGTACCGGTTTCCACCCGCGTCATGGCAATGGGCTCAGAAGGGTCGCGGTCGACCATCATCAATGGCGCCCACTTGGCGATGATCTCCGGATCCTCGGTGTACTCCATGCCCTCGAACAACGGGTGGTCATGGAGCAGCTCATAACGCTTGCGGAGAAAGGCGACGGACTTTTCCCCGCGCACGAAGCTGTTGTGCGGAACGGGGTTGATGAACTCCTTGGGCTTGCTGATCAGGCCACTGTCGACCAGGTATGCCCAGAACTGCTTGGAGACCTGCAGCTCCTCGTTGATCGAGAGCGCCTTGGTGATGTCGATGCTGCCGTCGGGCTTCTGCGGCGTGTAGTTCAGCTCGCAGAGGGCGGAGTGTCCGGTGCCGGCGTTGTTCCAGGCGTCAGAGCTTTCCTGCGCAACAGCATCCAGCCGCTCGTAGACGGAGATGGACCAGTCCGGCTGCAGCTGCTTGATCATGGCGCCCAGCGTGGCGCTCATGATTCCGCCGCCGATGAGAATGACGTCCTGGTCTACGTCTGCCTCGGTGCCCGTGGTGTTCTGCATCTTGCCCTCCGCGTTGTCCAGGCGCGATGCTCAGCGTTGTTCCTCGCGCAGCACAGCAGCGTGCGAAAAGATCGTGACGACGCCAACACCTTCGTGCCTGCTTTACGTTCTAGCCCGTGGCGGCAAACGGTCAGAGCTCTCCCAGGAGAACAACTGTTGCCTGAAGTAAAGGCTAGTGCAGGCGTGCCAGCAGGTCACCCCGAAGGGGGATGACTCCGGTCACACCAATGGTGACCCAGGCCACGACGCCGCGTTTCGACAACGGCTCCCGCGAGGTGTCGCGCAAGGCTACCTCGGCGTTCTCACGACCCGAATCCGGGGTCCCCGAGGTGCCGGGTGAGGTCGGCCAGCCCGTCCCCGTCGAGGTCGAGCACCTCGGTGTCGAGCACGCCGTCACCGTCGGTGTCGGAGAACAGCCGGTCAGGTCGGCCGGTGTCCTGGCCGTGCACCAGCACCGTGTCGGCGGTGCCGTCCCCGCTGGCGTCCACCACCAGGTCGTCGTCGCGGCCGTCCCCGTCGTGATCCACCGACGCAGCCTCCGGCACGCCGTCGCCGTCGAGGTCCACCTCGGTCGCGCTCCAGCGCCTGGCTCCGGAACCGTCCACCCACCGCAGGCCACCCGCCGCAGGCACCGGCGCGGCGGGTGGCGGTGGGCCGGCGCCTTTCCCGTTCCAGGTGCCCAGCCCGGTGGGGTCGGTGTAGAAGTGCTCCGCGAGGCCGTCGTCGTCCAGGTCCAGCCCGGCGGTGTCCGCGACGCCGTCGCCGTCGGAGTCCCAGAGCACGTCATCCACCCGGCCGTCGCCGTCGAAGTCCAGCGCCACTGCGTCGGCGGTCCCGTCGCCGTCCAGGTCGCGGTCGGCGGTGGAGTCCCACACCCGGGGTGGGCCCGCGCCGGTGCCGAAGGAGTACCTCACCCGGGTCCGACGTCGCGCTGACCTGCCCGGTTCCGGGGGTGCTGACCTCCGGGCCCCGTCAGACTCCCGCAGCGCGACGGGCGGCCCGGGCAGCCCTGGCGGCGCCGGAGGCCGCGACCGCGTTGCGCAGGTAGGGCCAGGCCAGCTCCGGCGGCACGCCCCCGCAGAGCGGGTCGAGCACCAGGGGCACGCCACCGGCGATGATCTCCTGGGCCTGCAGCGGCGTCACCACCCGGTAGGCGCCACCTGCCTGGCGCAGCTCCTCCACGCTCGTTGCGCCGGAGAGGCTGGTGATGGTGGAGCGGTTGGGACGGTGGGCGTTCCACTCCGCGTACGCGGAGGCGTCGTGCAGCAGGTAGGGGCCCAGCTCCGCCCAGCCCCGCTCCACGTCCTCGGCCACGAACACCGCGGTGGGCATGGCGGGGTCGGTCAGCACGCACCCGGCGGGTGTCACCCCGCAGCGGGCGGCCTCCTCGGTGTACACCCGCTCCAGCTCCGGGTCGCCGGTCTCGGCGAACAGCGCCATCCCGAAGCGGGCAGCGCGGCGGGCGGCGGCGGGCGAGTGGCCGCCGTAGCTGAGCACCGGCCCGCCCGGGGTGTGCGGCAGCGGACGCACCCGGACGGGTCCCCGGGTGGGATGGGTGAACTCCTCGCCGGTCCAGGCCGCGCGCAGGATGGTGATGGCCTCCTCCATCTGCGCGCCGAGCCCGGTGGGAGCCACGCCGAACATGGCGCGCTCCTCGGCCCGGTAGCCCAGGCCCAGCACGTAGCTCACCCGCCCCTTGCTGACCAGGTCGAGCACCGCCATGTCCTCGGCCAGCTTGACCGGCTCGTGGTGCAGCAGCAGCAGGGCCATGCACAGGATGGGGATGCGCTGGGTGCGGGCGGCGACGGCGGACGCCAGCACCAGCGGGGAGGGGAGGTAGCCGTCGAGGCTGGCGTGGTGCTGAGGCAGCTGGATGCCCAGGGTGCCGCGCTGGCCGTCGAGGTACTCGGCCATGTCCAGCGCCGCCGCGTAGTACTCGGCAGGAGCAGGCCCGTCCAGGCCGGCGGGAGCTCGCATGGCCAGGCGGGTCATCAGCATGACGGTCGTCCTCAGGGCTCCGGGCGGTGCGCACGACGGTGCGGCACTGCACCGTTGCGGTCTGTATAGCACCGCGCGGGCACCGCTGGCGGACGACGCCGCGGGCTAGTCGGAGCCGAGCACGCCCTGTTCCCGGGCCCAGGTCAGCAGCGCCTGCTCCGCCTCCTCGCGCGGCAGCGGACCACGCTCCAGGCGCAGCTCCTTGAGGAAGCTCCACGCCCGGCCCACCACCGGCCCGGCCGGCACGCCGAGCAGCTCCATGATCGCGTTGCCGTCGAGGTCCGGACGCACCCGCGCCAGGTCCTCCTCCTCGGCGATCCGGGCGATCCGCCGCTCCAGGTCGTCGTAGGTGGCCTGCAGCATCGCCGCCCGGCGCTTGTTGCGGGTGGTGGAGTCGGCACGCACCAGCTTGTGCAGCCGGGTGAGCAGCGGACCCGCGTCGGTGACGTAGCGCCGCACCGCGGAGTCGGTCCACTCGCCGCGGCCGTAGCCGTGGAAGCGCAGGTGCAGGAAGACCAGCTGCGCCACGTCGTTGACCATCTGGTTGGAGTGCCGCAGCGCCCGCAGCCGCTTGCGGGTCATCTTGGCGCCGACCACCTCGTGGTGGTGGAAGCTCACGCCGCCGCCGCCCTCGTGCTTGCGGGTGGCCGGCTTGCCGATGTCGTGCAGCAGCGCGGCCCAGCGCAGGACCAGGTCCGGGCTCTCGTGGTCGGGGTCGGCCTGCT
This sequence comes from Rhodococcus sp. X156, assembly GCF_004006015.1. NCBI lineage: Bacteria > Bacillati > Actinomycetota > Actinomycetes > Mycobacteriales > Nocardiaceae > Rhodococcus > Rhodococcus sp. X156. The sequence continues at coordinate 3,701,577 of NZ_CP034766.1, forward strand.
CCAGGTCGATGGCCTGCTGCAGCACGGTGAGCGAGTGGGCGTAGACGTCCTTGTGCTGGTGGTGCTCGTCGATCTCCAGGCGCATGGCCGGCAGCTCGGGCAGCACGTGGTCAGCCAGCCCGGTCTCCACCAGCAGGTCCAGCCCCTCCGCGGGGTGCTCGCCCAGCAGCAGCTTGTCCAGCTCCACTCGCACCCGCTCGGCGGTGATCCGGGTGATCTCCCCGGCCATGTCGGTCATCGCCGCGCGCACCCGGTCCGCGGGCGCGAACCCCAGCTGGGCCACGAAGCGGGCGGCCCGCAGCATCCGCAGGGGGTCGTCGGCGAAGGACTCCTGCGGGGTCTGCGGGGTGTCGAGCACCCCGGCCAGCAGGTCGTCCACCCCGTTGAAGGGATCGACCAGCTCGGAGTGTTCCCCGACGCGGACGGCCATCGCGTTGACGGTGAAGTCTCGCCGCGCCAGGTCGTCGTGCAGGCTGGAGCCGTAGATCACCTCGGGGTTGCGGCTGACGCGGTCGTAGGCGTCGGCGCGGTAGGTGGTGATCTCCACCTGCTGGCCGTCCTTTGCCGCGCTGACGGTGCCGAAGGCGATGCCGGTGTCCCACTGGTTGTCGGCCCACCCGCGCAGCAGCTCCTGCACGGTCTCCGGCCGGGCGTCGGTGGTGAAGTCCAAGTCGGAGCTGAGCCGGCCCAGGATCGCGTCACGGACGCTGCCCCCCACCAGGTACAGCTCGTGGCCCGCGTCGGCGAAGCGCTCGGCCAGCGGGTTGACGACGCCGGAGAGCGCGCCGATGGTCACCGCGGCACCGGCCAGCAGCCGAGTGCGCCGGTCGGCGTCCTCGGAGGAGGGGTCAACAACGTCTGCAGGCACGGGAACCCATCTTAGGGCGGCGGCGGGCGAGGCCACCGCCGCGTCTCGCCACGGCAACGCGGTTGAGCGGAAGGAGAACACCCGCGCACTACCATCGCTTGCATGCCCACTCCTGCCGACGCTGCCGGTGGCGCGGACCACTCCTCCGGCCGCGCACGCAGGAAACCGCAGCCGCCGACGAACGGGCCACGCTCGGGCTCGGCACGGCGCGCCCCGGGCCCACGGATGCGCACGGTGGACGAGACCTCCGCCGGCGGCCTGGTGGTGGCGGGCCTGGACGGTCCACCGCAGCAGCGGGAGGCGGCACTGATCGGACGCACCGACCGGCGCGGACGGCTGCTGTGGTCCCTGCCCAAGGGGCACATCGAGGCAGGTGAGACCGCGGAGCAGGCGGCGGTGCGCGAGGTCGCCGAGGAGACCGGCATCATCGGTGAGGTCATCGCCCCGCTGGGCAGCATCGACTACTGGTTCGTCACCGACGGCCGCCGGGTGCACAAGACGGTGCACCACTTCCTGCTGCGCTTCCTGGGCGGCGAGCTCTCCGACGAGGACCTCGAGGTGACCGAGGTGGCCTGGGTCCCGCTGGCGGAGATGGACTCCCGCCTGGCCTACGCCGACGAGCGGCGGCTGGTGCGCACGGCGGATGCGGTGATCTCCGACTTGAACGGCCGATGAGCCGGCGGTACCGCCCGCTGGCTGTGGCCGTTCTCGCTGTCCTGCTGGGTTGCGTGGCCCTGCTGGGGGGTCTGTCCTCGGCCTCGGCGGCCGGACGGGAAGCCGCCGCGGCGATCGAGCAGGTGCCCTCCGTGCCCAACCCCCAGTTCGTCAGCCTGCAGGTCGACACCATCAGTCCCAGCACCGTCACCACCGGCACGTTAGGACTGGTGACGGTGACCGGGTCGGTGGTCAACGACGGTGACCGGGACGTGCGCCGGGTGCAGGTGCGCCTGCAGCGCGGCGCGGCGATCGACTCCTCCGGCCAGCTGCGCACCGCCCTGCGGTCCAGCCCGAGCGAGCTGGTGACCCAGGCTCCCTACGTGGACCTGGTGGAGGTGCTCCGACCAGGCGAGTCCGCGCCCTTCTCCCTCACCCTGGGCCTGACCGGCGACCTCACCACCAGCCTCGCCCTCACCGAGCCAGGGATCTACCCGCTGCTGGTCAACGTCAACGGGATCCCCGACTTCGGCACCCGCGCCCGCCTGGACGAGGGGCACTTCCTGCTTCCGGTGCTGAGCCTGCCCCCCACCCCCGGTGCCGTCCCCGTGCCGCCCGCCCCCGCACCGGCCCCGGCCCCGACGGGCGTCACCGTGCTGTGGCCGCTGGCCGACCACACCCGGGTGGTGGCGACACCGCTGGGCGCCCCGGCCCGGCTGAGCAGCGACGACCTGGCGGCCTCCTTCGTCGACGGTGGTCGGCTGGCGGGCCTGCTCTCCGCCCTCGAGCAGGGCACCACCCCCGTGGCCGACCCGACCGGCGCAGCGCGCACCAGCACCTGCCTGGCGATCGACCCCGACCTGCTGGTCACCGCCCAGACCATGGTCCGCGGCTACGAGGTGCTCGACGACAACGGCGCCGTGCGCCCGGGCACCGGTGGCGCGGCGGCCGCCGGCTGGCTGGAGCGGCTGACGTCCGTGGCCAAGCAGCGCTGCGTGATGGCGATGCCTTGGGCCCAGGCCGACCTCAACGCCCTGAGCCGTGCGTCGCTGGACGAGCTGACCACCACGGCCGTCAGCACCGGCCGCGAGACGGTGGCCAGCATCCTCGGGCTGCCTTCGCTGCCCAACGTCGTCTGGCCCACCGACGGGCTGCTCGCCGACCGGACCGCGAGCACGCTGCGCGGGCTGGGCACCACCGCGGTGCTGCTGGCCCGGGACAACGTCAGCCAGCCGGGGGAGACCGGGGCCGCGGTCGACGCCGCCACGGTGGAGCTCACGGCCGGCTCCACCACCCTGTCCGCCGTCCTGGTCGATCCCACGATCACCACCGCGCTCGGCGCCACCTCCCGGGACGACCCCGCCCGCCTGCAGGACGCGCTGGGTGCCCTCACCTGGCCCGCGCTCAACCGGGCGCAGGCCGGCAGGGCCGGGGTGAGCCCGACGGCGGCGTCCGCGGCGGCGCTGCTCACCCCGCCCCAGGTCTGGGAGATCGACGAGCAGGGCGCCCGGGCCGTGCTCGCCCAGGTGGGGGCGCTGACCCAGGCCGGGCTGGCGACGCCGACCGCACTGCCCACCCTGCTGAACCAGGCCAAGGGCTCCGCGGCCGACGGGGCGCTGAGCTACCCGGTGCAGGCCTCGGCCGCCGAGCTGCCCGCCACCGTCACCTCCGACATCGCTGCGCTCAGCGCGGAGATCCGCGGCTTCCGGGGCGCGCTGGTGCAGGACGCGCAGGGTGGCCTCAGCCCCGATGACCTGCTCGCGCCGCTGCGCCTGGGACTGCTGCGCGGGGCCCCCGCCGCCGACGGCCTGACCACCCGGGAGCGCACCAGGGTGGAGGCCCAGCAGCTCGGCGCCGTGCGCGAGCTGCTGGGCCAGCTGCACGCCAGCGTGTCGCTGCAGGCACCGGGAGGGACGTATACGTTGGCCTCCGCCCAGAGCCCTCTACTGCTGGTGGTGCGCAATGATCTGCCGGTCGCGGTGAACGTGCGCGTGCGCGCCACGGGACCGCCCGGGGTGGACGTGACCGACATCGGGGTGCAGGAGCTGCCGGCCCGCAGCGGCCGCCAGCTCCAGGTGCCCACGTCGGTCAACCGCACCGGGCAGTTCGCCATCGACGTGTCGCTGGCCACCGACACCGGGCAGGCACTGGGTGAGCCGGCCCGTCTGCAGGTGCAGTCCACCGCGTACGGTCCCGCAACAGCCCTTGCCACCGCCGCCGCGGCCCTCGTCCTGGTGGCCCTGGTGGCCCGCCGCTTGTGGCACCGATTCCGCGGCCAGCCCGACCGCGCCGACGAACCCTGGGTGAAGCAGTGAGCACGCAGCCCGAGACCAGCCCCTCCACCGCGAAGGAGAGGGTGGCTCCCGCCGCACAGGCCACCGACCTGTCGGAGAACAGCGACGCGGGCCTGCTGCGCAACAGCGGGTCCCAGGTCATCCCCACCCTGATCAGCCGGATCACCGGGTTCCTCAAGGTGGTCGCGCTCGCCGCCACCATCGGCCTGGAGGCGGCCGCCAGCTCGTTCACCGTCGCCAACACGCTGCCCAACATCATCGCCGAGCTGGTGCTGGGGGCGGTGCTCACCAGCATCGTCGTGCCGGTGCTGGTGCGCGCCGAGCGCGAGGACACCGACGGCGGCAAGGACTTCACCCGACGGCTGATCACCATCGCCGGGGTGGTGCTGGTGGTGGCCACGGTCGTGGCCATGGCCACCGCGCCGTGGCTGGTGCGGCTGTTCATCGACTCCGACGGCGAGGTGGACCCGCGCCTGGCCACGCTGTTCGCGCTGCTGCTGCTGCCGCAGATCCTGTTCTACGGCCTGGGAGCGCTGTTCGGGGCGATCCTGAACACCCACGGGGTGTTCGGCAAGGTCGCCTGGGCCCCGGTCCTCAACAACGTGGTGACCCTCGCCGTCATCGTGCTGTACCACTTCACCCCCGGCGACCTCGAGGTCTCGCTGACCAACCCCAAGCTGCTGGTGCTCGGCATCGGCACCACCCTGGGCATCGTCGCGCAGGCCCTCTACCTGGTGCCCTCCCTGCGCCGCGCCGGCGTGGACCTGCGCCCGCGGTGGGGGCTGGACACCCGGCTCAAGGCCTTCGGCGGGATGGCCGTGGCGGTGCTGGCCTACGTGCTGATCAGCCAGGCCGGCTTCATCGTCACCAACCGGGTGGCCTCGCAGCACGACCCCGGTGGACCGGTGCTGTTCGCCAACGCGTGGCTGCTGCTGCAGGTGCCCTACGGCGTGCTCGGCGTCTCGCTGATCACCGCGATCATGCCGCGGATGAGCCGCGCGGCGGCGGCCGACGACACGCCCAGGGTGATCGGCGACCTGTCGCTGGCGTCGCGGCTGTCCACCGTCGGGCTGCTGCCGATCATCGCCCTGTTCACCCTGCACGGCACCACGCTGGGCGTCGCGCTCTTCTCGCTGCGCGGCACCGAGGCGGCGGTGGAGAACGCGTCCCGGCTCGGCGCCACCGTCGCCGTCTCCGCGTTCGGGCTGCTGCCCTTCGCCATCGGCCTCGTCCAGCTGCGGGTGTTCTACGCGCGCCAGCAGCCGTGGATCCCCACCGTGCTGATGGTCTGCCAGGTGCTGTTCCGGATCCCGCTGATGCTGTGGATCCCGCCGGGCATCGAGGACGACCAGGTGGTGGGCTGGCTGGCGTTCACCAACGGCCTCGGGTTCCTGGTGGGCGCCCTCGTCGGGGGCGTTCTGCTGCGCCGGCAGATGGGCAACCTGGAGACCAAGGCACTGCTGCGCACCATCCTCACCGTCGGCCTGGCCAGCGCCGTGGGGGTGGCGGTGGACTTCCTGGTCTCGCTGGTGCTGCCGCTGCAGGCGGTGGAGGACTCCTTCGGTGCACTGGCCGGCGCGCTGGTGTCGATGACCGTCCACACCATCCTGATCCTGGGTGTCGCCTACGCCGTGCTGCTCGTGCTCCCGCTGCCGGAGACCGAGGGTCTGGTCAACGCCATCTGCGCGCGGCTGCCCGCGCGCTTCGTCACCGGTGTCCTCCGGCGCAAAACCCCAGAGGCTCAACCGGACCCGGGTGACGCGACGCTGTCCGAGGCGATGCTTCTGCCGCCGGTGCCCACCAGCTCGCTCCCGTACCCTTACCCGGTAGCGACCAGCCAGGACGACCCCAACGACGGAGGTGGTGCAGTGCCGGACCACGCCCTGCACGGCCAACGACCCGACCAGCAGCGCGCCAGCGCCGACGCCCCCACCGTCGCCACCCCGGCAGCGCGTCGCTCTGTGCGCGGTCCGCGCCTGGTGCCCGGCGCCGCCGTCGCCGGGGGCCGCTACCGCCTCCTCGCCGAGCACGGCGAGGCCGGCACGCTGCGGTTCTGGCAGGCCAGGGACACCGTGCTCGAGCGGGACGTGGCGCTGACCTTCGTCGACGCCGACCAGTCGCAGGTGGGTGCACCCCGCCCGGCCGCCACCGCGGAGGAGGGCCCGCAGGCGGTGCTCACCCGCACGCTGCGGCTGGGGCGGCTGGACTCACCCGGCCTGGCCCGGGTGCTCGACATCGTGCGTGGCAGCTCCGGCGGCATCGTGGTCGCGGAGTGGACCAAGGGCCGCTCGCTGGCCGACGTCGCCGCCACCACGCCGCCCGCCGTGGGTGCCGCCCGCTCGGTGCGGGCCCTGGCCGGCGCCACCGAGGCTGCGCACCGGGCCGGCACCGTGCTGGGCCTCGACCACCCCGACCGCATCCGGATCAGCACGGCCGGAAACGCCGTGCTGGCCTTCCCGGGCATCCCCGCCACCGCGACACGCCAGGACGACGTGGCTGGCCTGGGCGCGATCCTCTACGCCCTGGTCACCGACACGTGGCCGCTGGCCGCCCCTGGCGCGCCGCAGCACCGCAACGACGACAGCATCGGCGGGCTGCCCACCGCACCGCGCCGGGACGACGGCACGGTGCCGCCGGCCCGAGAGGTCCGCGACGGTGTTCCGTTCGAGATCTCCGCGCTCATCGAGCGGGCCCTGCAGCCGCACAGCGGCATCCGCTCGGCGGCTGCGGTGCAGACCGTGCTCGACCAGGCGGCCGTCCTGGACCAGCGCACCGACTACATGCCGGCCCTGGACGACCGGACGCTGGCGGACTACCGGGGCGAACCGAGCCCGGTGGAGTCTCCGCTGGAGTACGACCTGCCCACCCCGGCACCCAGCGCCGCGCCGCGCACCAACCGGCCGCGCGGCGCGGTGGCCGCGCCCACCCGGCGGCAGGCGCGCTCGCGCAAGCTGGTCGCCGCGCTCGTCGCGCTGGCCGTCGTGGCCCTGGTGATCGTGGCCTACCTCGCGAACCTGGCGGTCTCGGCGTTCAGCGGCAGCGATGCGCCGCTGCCCAGCCTGAGCCTGCCCGGGGTCTCCTCCAGCGCCACCCCCAGCGCGGTGGCACCGCCTCCGGCGCCGAGCGCCACCCCGCCGAGCAGCGCTCCGGTGCAGCCCACCGCGGTGTCGGTGTTCTCCCCGCAGGGCACGGCCGACAACGCCGGCGGGGCGGCACGCGTCATCGACGGCAACCCGGCCACGCAGTGGACCTCCGACCAGTACCTGCAGCAGTTCCCTGCCCTCAAGCAGGGCCTGGGTCTGCTGGTCACGCTGCCCGAGGCCGGCCGGCTCACCTCGGTGGCGATCGACTCGCCCAGCGCCGGGACCGTGGTCGAGATCCGCTCGGCCACCTCGGCCACCCCCACCCTGGCGGGCACCCGGGTGCTCAGCACCGCCACCCTGCAGGCCGGGCGCACCGACGTCGCGCTGCAGAACGCACCCGCCACCCAGCACGTGCTGGTGTGGATCACCAGGCTGGGTGGATCAGGGGCCTCGCTCAGCACCAAGATCAGCGAGATCACGTTCCAGAAGAGCGGGTGAGCGGGGGCGCATGAGCGACGCGGGGGGGCGGAGCCGGAGCGGGAGCGACTGGGGGTCGCCGAGCAGCCGGACCGAGAGCACAGACGTGGAGCTGGTGCGCGCGCACGTCGCCGGCGACCCGCACGCCTTCGGGGAGATCGTCCGACGGCACCGCGACCGCATGTGGGCCGTGGCGCTGCGCACCACGCGCGACCCGGAGGAGGCGGCCGACGCGCTGCAGGACGCGTTCCTCTCCGCCCACCGCGCTGCCGGTCGGTTTCGTGCTGACGCCGCGGTCTCCACCTGGTTGCACCGGATCGTGGTGAACGCCTGCCTCGACCGGATGCGCCGCCGGCAGGCCCGGCCCACGGTCGCCCTGCCCGACAACGACCACGAGGAACCGGCGGCCCCTCGGGACGCGATGGCCGACCGGGACCTGCAGCTGCTGGTGCACGAGGCCCTGCTGCAGATCCCGGAGGACCAGCGCGCCGCCATCGTCGCCGTCGACGTGGAGGGCTACTCCGTCGCCGACGCCGCCCGTGCGCTGGGCGTCGCCGAGGGGACCATCAAGAGCCGCTGCGCGCGGGGCCGGGCCAAGCTCGCCGTGCTCCTCGGACACCTGCGCGCCGAACGGTCGGCAGCCGCGTCCGCACCCGTGGGAAAGCTCCCTCCCGGCGCAGGGAACCGATCTACCGGGCGCGGCGTCACACCTCCCAGCACGTCACGACGAGGGGAGGATCTGTGAGCCACAGCGACGCACCGGACGACGGTGGCTGGCGCACGCTCCTGGATCCGCCGTACCCGCTGGACCTGATCGCCGACCTGCACGCCGGCGTCCTCGAGCCCGACCTCGCCGAGGCCCTGTGGCCGCGTGCTGCGGCCGATCCCCACGCCGCGCAGATCCTGGCCGCGCTGGACGCCACCGTGGCGCAGCTCTCCACGGCACATGCCCCGGACGCCGGGCCGGTGCCCGCCGAGCTCGCCGCCCGCATCGACGCCGCTCTCGCCGCTGAACCCGCCGGGGTCGGCGACCTCGCCGCCGCGCGCACCCGCCGGCGGTCGTCCCGTCGCACCACCACCGCAGCCGTGGCCGGCCTCAGTGCCGCCGCAGTGGCCGCAGTAGTCGCGCTCAGCGTGACGCTGGGGCCACAGGACGTCACGGGTACCCCGCAGGCCATCAGCACCCCCAGCAGCGCGGCAGTGGCGCCGCTGGACCTCGGCAGCGGCACACCGGGTCCCCAGGCGCTGCGGGCGGTGGGCAAGCAGGACCTCGGCCCGCTCGCCGCCGACGCGCTGGCCGGCTGCCTGACGGCCAACGGCTTCCCGGCCACTGCGCCGGTGCTGGGGTCCTCGGAGGTCGTGCTCGACGGTCAGCCCGGGGTCTTGCTGCTGCTGCCCACCGGACAGGCCGCGGTCTTCACCGCCCTCGTGGTGGGGCCGGACTGTGCCACCGACAACGCTGCCACCCGCTCCCGGGTTGACATCGGCGCACGCTGACCTGCGGCTCCGGCGGCCGGAACAAGCGTCGGGCCACTGGTGTTGAATCAGTGCGTGACCGAAGACCTCGAGGAGGCGCACGTGTCAGATTCAACCGAATCTTCCACCGTCAGCACCACCACCCAGCCTGATGCCATTCGCGACGTCATCGTCGTCGGCTCTGGCCCGTCCGGCTACACCGCCGCGGTGTACACCGCCCGCGCCCAGCTGAAGCCGCTGGTGTTCGAGGGCAGCCAGTTCGGTGGTGCGCTGATGACCACGACCGAGGTGGAGAACTACCCCGGTTTCCGTGACGGCATCATGGGCCCTGACCTGATGGCTCAGATGCGTGAGCAGGCCAAGCGCTTCGGCGCCGAGCTGCGGGCGGAGGACGTCGAGTCGGTCGACCTGTCCGGTCCGGTCAAGACGGTGGTCGCCCACGGCACCACCTACTCCTCGCGCGCCGTCATCCTCGCGATGGGCGCGGCGCCGCGCTACCTCGACGTTCCCGGCGAGCAGCGCCTGCTCGGCCGCGGGGTCAGCTCTTGCGCCACCTGCGACGGCTTCTTCTTCCGCGACCAGGACATCGCCGTCGTCGGCGGCGGCGACTCGGCGATGGAGGAGGCCACCTTCCTCACCCGCTTCGCCCGATCGGTCACCCTGGTGCACCGGCGGGGGGAGTTCCGCTCCTCCCGCATCATGCTCGAGCGGGCTCAGCAGAACGAGAAGATCCACTTCCGCACCAACTCGGTGGTCACCGAGGTGCTCGGGGAGTCCAGCGTCACCGGGCTGCGCCTGCGTGACACGGTCACCGGGGAGGAGTCCACCCTCGACGTCACGGCCATGTTCGTCGCCGTCGGCCACGACCCGCGCAGCGAGCTCGTGCGGGGCCAGGTCGAGCTGGACGGCGAGGGTTACGTCGTCGTGGCACCGGGGTCCACCGCCACCTCCGTCGACGGTGTTTTCGCCGCCGGGGACCTGGTCGACCGCACGTACCGCCAGGCCATCACCGCGGCCGGCACCGGCTGCTCGGCCGCGATCGACACCGAACGCTGGCTCGCCGAGCACCACCTGGACCCCGCGGCCGAGACCGCGCCCGAGCTGGTCGGCGGCGGCTACGGCGTCAGCGGCCACGCGCAGGACTGACCCACACCCCCCTTCGCCTCACACAAACCTCACATTCAAGGAGCACTCATGTCCGCCCCGATCACCGTTACTGATGCCACGTTCGCCAACGACGTCCTGGGCAGCAGCAAGCCCGTTCTCGTCGACTTCTGGGCGACCTGGTGCGGACCGTGCAAGATGGTCGCCCCCGTCCTGGAGGAGATCGCCAAGGAGCACGGCGAGAAGCTGACCATCGCCAAGATGGACATCGACGCCAACCCGTCGATCCCGCGCGACTACCAGATCATGTCCATCCCGACGCTGATCCTGTTCCAGGACGGCAAGCCCGTGAAGCAGATCGTCGGCGCCAAGCCGAAGGCCGCACTGCTGCAGGACCTCTCGGACGTGATCTAACTCTCCACACCGCAGCCACCAGCCACAGACGTGGCTGGTGGCTGTGCTGTGCCGGACGCGCCGCACGGTGACCAGAGGTGCATGAGCAACCGTCCGTGTGGCACCCTCGCTGGTGATCCTCAGACCTCCCCCCCCTGTCCCAGGAAGGCCCTGCATGCAGCTCCTCCGCCTTGGTGACCGCGGCGCCGCGGTAGCCGAGGTACGCACCGCCCTGGCCGATCTCGGGCACCTGCCGACCGCTGACGGCGAGCCCGTGTTCGACCTCTCCGTCGACCACGCCGTGCGGGCGTTCCAGCAGCGCCGCGGGCTCATTGTGGACGGACTGGTGGGAACCGCGACCTACCGTGCGCTCAAGGAGGCTTCCTACAAGCTGGGTGCGCGGACCCTCATCTACCAGCTCTCCGCACCGATGTCCGGCGACGACGTGGTCGGGCTGCAGACTCGGCTGCTCGAGCTGGGATACAACTCCGGCCGACCGGACGGCATCTTCGGCGCCCAGACCGACCAGGCGCTGCGCAGCTTTCAGCGCGAGTGCGGCATCACCAGCGACGGCATCTGTGGGCCGGCCACGCTGCGCGCGCTCGGCTACCTCGCTCGGATGGCCTCCGGCGGCTCGCCCCAGCGCATCCGCGAGGAAGAGGCGGTCCGGCTGTCCGGGCCGCAGCTGCGCGGCAAGCGCATCGTCATCGACCCCGGGCACGGCGGCGACGACCTCGGCGTCCTGGCCAGCCACTACGGCGTCCAAGGGCCCGGGGCCGAGCTGAACGAGGCCGACGTGGTGTGGGACCTGGCCACCCTGCTCGAGGGCCGGCTGGCCGCCACCGGCGTGGAGACGTTCCTGTCTCGACCCAAGCACGCCAACCCGCCGGACAGCGAGCGCGCGGCGTTCGCCAACTCGTGCGGCGCGGACCTGCTCATCTCGCTGCACACCGATGCGTGGAGCTCCCCGCACGCCCAGGGTGTGTCCAGCTTCTACTTCGGCAACGCCGAGGGAGTCAGCTCCACCGTCGGCGAGATGCTCGGTGGCTTCATCTTGCGCGAGATCGTGGCCCGTACCGGCATGCAGAGCTGCCAGCACCACGGCCGCACGTGGGACCTGCTGCGCCTCACCAAGATGCCCGCTGTCCACGTCGAGCTCGGGTACCTCTCCAACGACGAGGACAGTGCAGTGCTGGCCCACCCTCGCATGCGGGATGCCATTGCCGAGGCCATCGTGGTAGCGGTCAAGCGTCTCTACATGCTGGGCATCGACGACCAGCCCACCGGCACGTTCACCTTCGCCGAGCTTCTCGCTGAAGAGATGACCGGGTAGAGACCGCTCTGGCTCACCCGGCAGTCCACAACAGGTCCGTGCTGGTCCACAGCAGCCGCACTGCGCCCCGGGTGCCACCCAGGTAGGCCCCTTTCCCTGCCGGGACGTCTCAGGCCGCCACAGCGGCCATCACGCTACATCGCGTGGCTCGGCGCCTTGCCGACCGTGGTGAGGCTGACGCTCTCCAGGAGCCGGTCCAGGGCGGCCTCGACGTCTTCCTTCCAGCTGATGGCCGCGCGGAGCTCCAGGCGCAGGCGGGGCCACTGCTCGTGCGGACGCACCACCTCGAACCCGGCCCGCCGGAGAAACCCCGCGGGAATGACACATCCGGGTTTGCTCGGTGACGTTGCGGAGGCCAGCCCCTCCCGGCCGAACGCCTCGACGGCCTTCACGCCGCGCTTCACGAGGTCCTTGGCCACGGCTTGCACGAGCACCTTCCCCAACCCGCCACCCTCGTAGCCGTCCACCACGTGCAGCGCGGTCAGCAGCACCGCATCAGAGCTCACTGGAGAGGTCGGGAAAGCCGCGGCCCGGGGTACGGACGTGGGCGGCGCGTAGATGGCGTAGCCAACCGGACGGCCGTCGACCGAGATGATCTTCCCGCACGAACCCCAGTCCAACAGGACGCCGGACAGCCACGCCTCCTTCTCCAGGTCGGTCTGACCGTACTTCGCGGCAAGGGTTGCCGCGTGGGGCGAGAGCTCCCAGAAGACACACTGCCGGCACGTGCCCGGCAGCTGCTCGAGCGAGTCCAGCGTGAGATTGGCGACGCGGCGCGACACGGGTTAGCTCGACCTCCACGAGTACGGTGCGCCCGACCCACCATGAGCAGGCGCACCCCAGAACCAACGTTCAGGATAGTCGGGCGGGGTGCCTGGTGGCTGCCACCCGCAGCGCAGCCAATGGCTCTCGTTTCACGTGAAACGAGTACGTGCCAACAACGGCATGGTCCCCGCGGACCAACCACGCCCCAGTGAGATTGCGGCGGCGGCGAGGCGTGCTGGCGATCTTCGGGCGAACGCCGCTCCTCTGCACAGGCTGTGCACACCCAGCACTGATCCTCATCCCGTCGGCCCCGGAGAACGACCGGGAGCTGTCGACCTGGCTTTCACTGCAAACGGCACTGCGCAGTGGCGAGCCCACGGCACACTCCTCCGCTTGTCCAGCCACCTCTTGGTCACACGAGCTGTGCTCGCTGATGGCACCGCCCGATGCGGCGGCACAGAGACGGATGGCGGCACGTACCGCGCTTGCCTGATGGCATCAGAACAACCGCCACCCAGGCGTGGCTGGGCGTGGCCAAAAACCGCCCAGGAAGGCCTGAATACACCCAGGCCGCAACCCCAGCCAGTTTCGTCACTGTGACTCATGAGAATGGTGTGATCTTGAGGAGCGAACGAACCATGCGGCGCCCCTTTTTCGCCTTCTTCGGACAGCCTGCTCGTTTCACGTGAAACAGCGTGAACGGCGAAAGGGCCCAGCTGAGCGCCGGGGAGTGACACGTCATTGAGGCAGCATTCCGCGGAGTGGCCGGCTGAAGCGCCGGTATCGATGCTCGGTGCAATTGCAGAACATCCGCGGGCTGCGGCGGACAAGGCGGACATCTCCGTGCGGTACTCAAGGAGCTCCAGCAGCGGGGGTGTCTTTCCCACTGCCTGGTGCCGGGCAATCTCAGGGACAACGTTGAGCCGTGAACCGACACCGACTTCTGGCAGAAAAGGTGCGGGTGGCCGTCGGTACGGCCCCGAGAAAGCCTGGCCAGACTTTGTCGAGCGCCAACGCAGCAGCATCGGGATCGCTGGCAGAAAATGATTGGGAGACCACCGAGCTCCGGCTACGCGAGCTCTCCCGACCACGTCCGCCCAGAGGAACCTTTATCGCCGGACCGGAGATCGGCGACGCCACCTGATCCCGCGCCGGCGGTCAACCACTACTGGATTCCGACCGCAACAGCTGGAGCGTAAGGGTTTGGGTGCAACCCCCCTGGTGGTGCGCTGCGCCACCGCCCCGGCCCCGGCCCCGGCCCCGGCCAGGATCTCGGTAGACACTAGGCCCCGCAGGGCACTGTCGAAGGGCGCGGGTGTCGCTGCAGGCCCGGAGCCCCCGTCCTGCCATCGAACCCGCGGGAATGCGCGGTTCGCCTGCCTCACCTGAACCATCGCACCCCGCCGCGTCCACGGGGTTGTTCCCGGAGGCCCGGCTCGGACCCCTGCACGTCCAGCGGAGTGGCCCGATCCGATTCTGCAATCCGCCATCAACGAGCTCCCGGTAGCCGGGCACCATGAATCCATGGTGGGTCGAGCACCCGGCAGGCCTTCACGCGCGGGCACAGGACGGGGAGCTGCGTGCCCAGGGCGCCGCCAGCCCAATGCCTGAACCTAGCGGGTGGAGGAGCAGTGGTCGGCACCGCTTTGCCGTGCGCGCATACCGCTGAAGCCCCCGCGACACCGCGGTTAGGGGCTCCCCCATGGACAGCACCGTGGTGTTTCACGTGAAACACCGCCTTGCAGTATCGGTTCGGGGCCGCGGGATGCTGCCCAGGTGCCACCGGATCGCGAGACATTGCGGCCACCGAGGCCGGCCCGCGGGGTGCGAGTGGTGCGGACCAAGTTCGTGGGGCCGTCCGGACCGCTTCACCGCCCTGGCACCTTCGGCTGACGCGGTGCGCGGTGCGCGGTGCGCGTTGCGCGGTCCAGCCTGAACGGGGGTCTATTGGTGCGGCCATCGCCAAAATGCCGAATCTGGTGGACTCGGTATTTCTGGCGTAGCGACAGGAGACCGGATGACAATCCCTCGGTCACCGTGGTGCTGAACTGCGTGATCAGCCCCACGCGGCACCCTCCGCGGCGAGAAGCCGGTGCTGGAAGGAGCGCACCGATATCTGATGGACGCCTGACTGGCGTGCACGCCGGTCGATGTGACGCTGGTGGACGCCCCCGCTTCCTCCATGAGGGCGGGCCGAAACACAGTGGATTGGGAACCGACGGGTACCCATTGAGCGGCGCTCACCGCCACGTCCCTGTCATCGTACGAATAGCTCGCCGCCGGGTGGCATTCGCGGTCTATCCGTACACCGGGGAACCACCCCGACGCACTGCGCTGAACGACCGGCACCGGCGCTACGCGAAAGCCGGGCCTCCGACCGAAAGTACTGCCAAGTCAGCGTTCGGAAATGCCCACTTCGCGCCTGGGTGTTTCACGTGAAACACCCCGGTGGCCGATCTTCGGCGCAGACGCAGCCGGAACATGCACCGCGACGGCAGGATCTTGACCGGCACCAATTGAGCGAGGGTCGCGCTGTTGGCGCAGCGAACCCGATCTCCCCCAAACCGGCAACGGCGGCGCATTCCCCAGGCCGATTGGCTATCCAGGGCGAACGAGACGTTCCCGGTGCCAGCGCTGAGCGGCAAGCGAGTGGACGAGCCGGACCAATCCAGCTGTCGAACACCAACTACTGGCTACTGCATAGGTGGGGGCTGAACGTCGCCAAATCCCCGACGAATAGCCATTCGCTGCAGTATCGACACTCTGCCCGACTGACTAGCGGTTAGAGCGCGGGGTCAACTCGCACACCGGGTGTTTCACGTGAAACACCCGGTGTAGGAAGCGCCGCCCCACACCGGTACATGGCGCGGACACGGTTGCGGGGGATTGGGTGACAATCCCACCAGTACCGAGAACCGCCGAGGTAGGACCTTGGGACACCAGGTGGTCCGTCGGGCTCACGTACCCAGCGGCTGACCCCCAAGTCGTCCACCGACAGGGTCATTGCGTCAGTTGCTGGCGGAGCACCACACTTCCGGGGCGTCCGCCCTGAGGTCCGCGCTGGAGTGCGCCGGCACTCACCTAACGGCCCCAACCTCATCAGCTGCGGCACCTCGAACGGGGACCACTAGAGCGACGACGTTCAGGACTTCCTGTTGAGCAGCGGCTCGCTAGCACTGCCCTGGCATCCGACGCGGCCGGGCGCGGTCGGCCTGGCAGTGGTCGCGCCCAGCGGCACGTTCACCCGGTCCGTCCACAATGGATCACACGCCATCGAATCGCTGGGCTACCTACCACTATCGACAGGAGCCGACCGGCATCACAGTGATGAAACTACGGCGCGTCCCCGGAGGGGCGGACCACAGTGGTTCCATCGCCCTGGGAGCTCATCAAACCAACGATGCGATCGAGATCGTCGACCGACCCGAACTCCACCACGATGCGTCCCTTTCGCTGACCGAGGCTCACCGTCACCTTGGTGTCGAAGCTGTCCGACAGCCGGGCAGCCACCTCCTGCAGCACCGGGGGACGGGCGGGCCGACGATCAGAGCCCCGGGCCGACGGCCGCGCCTCATCCGCGTGGCGGCGGGCAAGGGTGATCGCCTCCTCCGTGGCCCGGACCGACAGCCCCTCAGCCACGATGCGTGCGGCCAGGTCTTCCTGCGCCATCGGGTCGCCGTCGAGGGACAGCAGCGCGCGGGCGTGCCCGGCAGAGAGCACCCCTGCCGCCACCCGACGCTGGACGGGGACCGGCAGGCGAAGGAGCCGGATGGTGTTGGACACCACTGGCCTCGATCGACCGATCCGAGTGGCGAGCTCCTCGTGCGTCACGCCGAACTCCTCGAGCAGCTGCTGGTAGGCCGCCGCCTCTTCCAGCGGGTTCAGCTGCACTCGGTGGATGTTCTCCAACAGCGCGTCCCGCAGCATCGCCTCGTCCGCGGTGTCCCGCACGATGGCGGGAATCGTCTCCAGTCCCGCTTCCTGGGTCGCGCGCCACCGGCGCTCGCCCATCACCAGCTCGTAGTGCCCGGGGGAGTCCTCCCGGACCACGATCGGCTGCATCAGACCGAACTCACGGATGGAGTGCACCAGCTCGGCGAGGGCCTCCTCGTCGAAGGCAAGTCTCGGCTGCTTCGGGTTGGGGCTGATGTCGGCGGTCCGCAGCTCGCGGTAGACCGCGCCCACTGGGGAGTCCGAGACCGGCGTGTCCGGGCCACCGACCGGGGCCGGGTCAGCCACGGAGGACGGGGCGCTGCCTCCGGTGGTGGGGGTGACCTGGTCCGACTTCGGCGCGGCGGCGGTCTGTGCACCGAACATCACGTCGGCCGCGGCGGCGCCCAGCCGCGGGCCCTCCGTCGGACCGGACGGGATCAGCGCAGCCAGGCCACGTCCCAGGCCGCCACGTCGCTGCTGACTCATTGTTGCTGCACCTTCTGCTCGCTGGGTCCATCAGGGGAAAGGGGTTCATCGCCAGGCTCTGCGGGCTCCGGCGACACCAGCGTGAGGTCGCCACGCATGGCGAACTCACGGCCAGCGTCCAGGTAGCTCATCGCGCCCCGCGAGCCCGGGTCATAGGCCAGGACCGTCTGCCCGTAGCCCGGCGCCTCGGACACCTTGATGCTGCGGGGGATCATCGTGCGGAGCACCAGCTCGCCGAAGTGGTTGCGGACCTCGTCCGCCACCTGGTCGGCCAGCTTGGTGCGGCCGTCGTACATGGTGAGCAGGATCGTGGAGACGTGCAGCTCAGGGTTGAGGTGCGCCTGCACCAGCTCCACGTTGCGCAGCAGCTGACCGAGTCCCTCGAGCGCGTAGTACTCACACTGGATGGGGATGAGCACCTCGGGCGCCGCCGCCAGCGCGTTGACGGTCAACAGCCCCAGCGACGGGGGACAGTCGATGAGGACGAAGTCGATGCCCAGGTCGGTGAGCGTCTCCTCGCTGAGCGCACGGCGCAGCCGCTTCTCCCGCGCCTCCATCGACACCAGCTCGATCTCCGCGCCGGCCAGGTCGATGGTCGCCGGCACGCACCACAGGTTGGGCGAGTGGGTGCTGGTCTGGATCGCCTCCGCCAGCTCCACCTCACCGATCAGCACCTCGTAGATCGAGGGAGTTCCGGACGGGTGCGGAATGCCCAGCGCGGTACTCGCGTTGCCCTGCGGATCGAGGTCGACCACGAGCACCTTGAGGTTGAACATGGACAGGGCCGCGGCCATGTTCACCGTGGTGGTGGTCTTGCCCACCCCACCCTTCTGGTTGGCGACGGTGATGACCCGGGGGGAGGACGGCCGCGGAACGACCACCTCACCGTGGTGCTGCACCCGCGCTGCCCGGGCGGCCGCCGCGGCGACGGGGGTGTCGAAGTCGTCGCCCGCTGGTCGAAGCACCACGCCGGCGCCCAGGATGGCCGAGCCGGCCACGTGCCCGGTAGGCGTGGTTCCCCGGGACCCTCTCGTCGGCACATCTGTCTCGCGGTCTCGCTGCCGGGCCATCAACGCTCCTCTAGTCACTCTGTGTCGCATCGTGAACCACAGCGCCGTCGGCCGGAGCTTCCACCGCGGCCGGTGGGGCTCGGCGAGCGCACGTCCACGCCTCGGTCCAGCCGACGCCCGGCTTCGGTGATCCCGGCAGCTGGGCTGTGTCTATCTCACCACGGGCGGGTGGCGTTCCCCCCGGCCGACATACCTTTGTCGACAGAGGGCGACCTTCATCTCTTCCGCGCGCCCCGTCCGGGCAGTCGCTCGGTCTCCACCACCCGGGTCGGGACGTCCAGCAGGGTCGTGCCGCACTCCAGCACCCTGGGGTTGTCCCCGCCGATGCGCTTGATCGCGTTGCGGTCCCGCTCGATCTCCTCCTCCGCCGAGCTGCCCTTCATCGCCAGCACCCGACCCCCCACGCGAGCGAGCGGGAGGCACCAGCCGAGCAGCTTGCCCAGCGGTGCCACCGCTCGGGAGACCACCACGTCCGCGCCGCCCACGGCAGTGCGGGTCGCCGGCTCCTCAGCGCGCCCGCGGTGGACGGTCACACTGACCCCTAGGGCGTCCACCGCCTCCTGCAGGAACGTGGCTCGACGCAGCAGCGGCTCCACGAGGACCACGGTGAGGTCTGGCCGGGCGATCGCCAGCGGGATGCCGGGCAGGCCGGCGCCGCTGCCGACGTCAACCACGGTGCTCGACTCCGGCAACAGCTCCTGCACCACCACGCAGTTGAGCAGGTGGCGGTCCCAGATGCGGTCGACCTCCCGTGGTCCGATCAGGCCCCGCTCCACGCCGGCACCAGCGAGCAGCGCGGCGTACTGCTCAGCCAGCGGCAATCGGTCACCAAATACCTGGGCAGCCACTCGATCGGTCTCCACGACCACACCTCTCGGTTTCACGTGAAACATCAGCGAAGCCACGGAAGGCCCGTAGCGCCGTGTGGCCCCCGACCGAACCGGTCGGGGGCCACAACTGACATCAGTGTCAGTTACTAGCTCTTGGGCAGGACGACCACGCGGCGCGCAGGCTCGGCGCCCTCGCTCTCGCTGACCACGCCCCGCACGGCAGCCACCGCGTCGTGCACGATCTTGCGCTCGAACGGGGTCATCGGGGGGAGCTCCTCGCGCTGGCCGTTCTCCAGCACCCGCTCAGCCACGGTGGCTCCCAGCCGGCTCAGCTCGGCACGCCGCTCGGCACGCCATCCGGCGATGTCCAGCATCAGCCGGCTGCGCTCGCCGGTGACCTGCTGCACCGCCAGGCGGGTCAGCTCCTGCAGGGCGTCGAGCACCTCACCCTTCCGGCCGACCAGCTGGTCCAGGTTGGTACCACCCTCGATGCTGACCATCGCGCGGTCACCCTCGACGTCCAGGTCGATGTCGCCGTCGAAGTCGAGGATGTCCAGCAGCCGCTCGAGGTAGTCACCAGCGACGTCACCCTCCTCCACCAAGGGGTCGTCGGCATCGTCCTCACCGGAGAGCGCGGCATCGGTCGGTGCTGCGGACGGCACGTCGAGCGGAGCCGACTGCTCGGTGTCCGGGTCCTGGCGCTCGGACTCGTCACCACTCACGGTCTCGTTCTCCAACACAGGGTGTTCCTCTCGTGCCGTCGGCGCCGCTCAGCGCTTCTTGCGCTGGCCGCGACTGGACTTGCTCTTGGCGTTGGGCGACTGGCCGCCACGGCGAGGCTTGCCCGAGGCTGCGGCGGGCCTGGCGATCTTGGCCTTCGGCGTGGCCGCCCCGCCGCTGCTCGGTGACTTGGTCAGCGACGGCTTGGACTCCGGCGGCGTAGAGGTGTCCTCGGCCGGTAGCACTGCGTCGTCAGCCTCCTCGGCCGTGCTCTCCGGCGACTCCTTGGACAGCGAGGGAGAGCCGTTGGCAGCGGCCTTGCGGCCCTTCGGCTTGTTGGGGCGGGCACCCGGGCGGGGGGCGTTGCTGCCGCGTCGCTCGATCGCCTCGCGCTTCTTCGCCTCGTCCTCGGCGGCGATCTTGCCGAACACGTAGTGCTGCTGCACCAAGGTCCAGGCGTTGTTGCTCAGCCAGTAGATGAGAATGGCGACCGGCAGGAAGGGGCCACCGACCAGCACGAACAGCGGGAAGACCCACAGGACGAGCTTGTTCATCATCGCCGACTGCGGGTTCGCCGCGGCAGCCGCACTCTGCCGAGCCACCGACGCACGAGCAGTGAAGTGGGTGGCGACGGCCGCGATGACCATCAGCGGGATGGCAACCGCCGCGATGGCGACCTTGTTGACGTCGCCGAAGGCCTCGAGCTGCGCGTCGGTCTGGGTGAGGAAGGACGACAGCGGCGCGCCGAAGAGCTTGGCGTCCAGGAACGAGCGCACCTCGTCGGCACTGAAGACGTAGTTCGCCGTCTGCGCGTTCTGCTCCACCGACATGGGCTCGGTGGGGCTCAGGAACGGGATCTGCGCCTGCGAGCCGGTGCGGTTGAACGAGCGCAGCACGTGGAACAGACCGATGAAGACCGGCGCCTGCAGCAGCACGGGCAGACAGCCGGCGACGGGGTTGAACCCGTGCTCCTTCTGCAGCTTCTGCATCTCCAGCGCCAGGCGCTGGCGATCGCCCTTGTACTTCTTCTGCAGCGCCTTGATCTGCGGCTGGAACTCCTGCATCTGCCGCTGGGTGCGGATCTGCTTCACAAAGGGGCGGTACAGCACTGCACGCAGGGTGAAGACCAGGAAGATCACCGACAGCGCCCAGCCGATGCCGCTGCTCGCGCCCAGAACCGTGCCGAAGACCTTGTGCCAGAACCACAAGATCGCCGACACCGGGTAGTAGATGAAGTCCAGCACTGTTCTACTCGCTCCTAGTCTTTGCGCTGCGCGGCCACACCGAGCCTGCGGGAGGCACAGGATCCCATCCACCAGGGTGCCAGGGTGCGCATTTCAGAAGTCGCCACACCGACAGGTAGGTGCCGCGGAAGGCGCCGTGGACCTCGAGGGCCTCGACCGCGTAGCTGCTACAGGTGGGCTGGAACCGACACGTGGGAAGTCGCAACGGCGACACCCAGGTCTGGTACAGCCGCACCAGGAAGACCATTCCCCGGGCGACCAGCGAGCGCCGTACCGGCGCCTGCACGCTCACGCCGGGGTCGGCTCGAGCGTGAAACCCAGCTTCCGCAGGCCGGAGCGAACGTCGGCGTCGAGCTCGCCGGAGCTGGCCGTGGCCGCGGACGGGTGTGCACGCAGCACCACGTCGGTGCCCGGCGGCAGCGACGCGACCACGGGACGCATCACGTGGCGCAGCTTCCGGGAGATGCGATGGCGAACCACCGAGCCGCCGACCGCCTTGCTCACCACCAGGCCCACTCGGCTGGGCAGCTCCGCCGACTCGCCGTCCCGCCGCAAGGCGTGGACGACCAGCCGGGACCGGCCCGCGCGCCGACCGCCACGCATCACGGCGGAGAACTCGCTGCGATGGGACAGTCGGTGGGCGGCCGGGAGCATGAAGAGGCCGCGGCTCAGGCCGTGAGCTCGTCGCGACCCTTGCGTCGGCGCGCAGACACGATGGCCCGGCCGGCGCGGGTGCGCATGCGCAGCCGGAAGCCGTGAACCCGTGCGCGACGCCGGTTGTTCGGCTGAAACGTCCGCTTACCCTTGGCCACGACTTGAACTCCCTGCACTTCGATGAATCAACGATGTCTCTACGTCCCTCCGGGACGACCACCACGTAGGCGACCTCCGTGCGGGTCCGCCACGCAAGGCGTGGGTGGACACAGCACGATATCGCCACCTGTGTGCAGTGACTGCACGAGACTACGGCAGCCCAAATCGGGCGGTCAAACGTGCTTGCCCGACAGTAGCCGCCGCCGGTGGCACCCGCAGTGCGCACGAGCACCGTTCGGCGGGCTGCCCACGGGGTGGTCGCGGGGTGCCCGTCGCCCGGCCACCTGGGCCGCGGGGGTCTGCCGCGGCCGCCGCACGGACCAACGCCAGCGACCCGTAGCCTCGGCTGCCGGGGGCGGCCCGACCAATTCCCACTGGAGCGGTGCACACCCCTTGTCAGGGGTGTGTGTTGTTGTTACTTTTCCCCGGGCACTCGCTCTGGT
This sequence comes from Rhodococcus sp. X156, assembly GCF_004006015.1. Taxonomy (NCBI): domain Bacteria; kingdom Bacillati; phylum Actinomycetota; class Actinomycetes; order Mycobacteriales; family Nocardiaceae; genus Rhodococcus; species Rhodococcus sp. X156. The sequence continues at coordinate 3,723,563 of NZ_CP034766.1, forward strand.
GATGAGTGCCACAGGGGGGAGATCCGGCGGTCAGCGTCCGTGCAGCTGGCACGTCCGGAAGCCGTTGCCCACCACGCCACACCGAGCCCCACGGGCTGCGGTGCGACCCGCGTAACTCCGTGCACAGTTGTGGACAACTCTGTGGACGGTAGGACA